>JBIKWL010000065.1:0-30732 GCA_044356335.1 Candidatus Sericytochromatia bacterium | reverse complement strand
ATTACGTTTATGTTTTCGAGGCTTCACTGAAATATATTTCCCCCCGAAACATGGAGAATTTTTGAATTCTGGTTAAAAAAGCGCTGAACGGGCCCCTCTAAATGTGTGGTGGTTAAAAAAGTTTGAATACCTGGCTGTTGTATATGCTCGATCAAAGCCTGTTGACGTTTGATATCCAATTCGGAGAATACATCATCCAGCAATAAAATCGGCGGCTCATTAAACAGATCGGACAAATATTTCATTTCAGCAATTTTAAGCGCCAAAGCGACTGTGCGAATCTGTCCCTGAGAACCAAAAAATTTGAGTTCATGCCCATTTAATACAAAACTTAAATCATCCCTGTGTGGCCCAACAGAGGTATACCCATGTAGAATATCACTTGTTTTTTTAGATTTTAATTGCTTAGCCAAGCTTTGCTCCAAATCAGAGAGCCCCATTTGTGAAATATCTTCGCTCAAGTTTGATCGGTATATTAAATCAATTTTCTCAGCCATTAAAGATACCGACGCATGAGTGCCGTGCAATAAACGACTAAGGTCAGCCAAAACGAGTTGGCGCCGTTTAATAATCTGTGCTCCCAATTGACTGAGCTGGGCATCCCAAGAATCTAACTCATCTAATTCTTGAGCAGGCTGAGAGCCCGTTCTTTTTTTGAGATTTTTTAGTAGGGCATTTCTTTGTTTGATCAATCGCTGATAATTTTGCAGCAGAGAATAATAGCGTGGATAGCTTTGGGTTAACAATAAATCAATAAATTGCCGTCTATCTGAGGGTTGTCCTGTTAACATCAAGAGATCTTTGGGAGTAAAACAAACCAACTTGATATACCCTATATAATTTGAAAGACGCTTCTGATGCTCTTGATTGACAATGGCCTGCCGTTTTCCATTTTTGTAGATCCCAAATTTGAGGGACAAAGGAACATTGTGTTTATAGCCAAAATATCCTTCGACGGTGGCGATGGTTGCCCCCCATTGGACGATTTCTGTTAACGCAGCTGTGCGGAAAGAAGAGGCAAAAGCCAATAAGTATAGACTTTCTAAAAAATTACTTTTCCCTTGGGCATTAAAACCAACCAAAGCAATTTGGCGCGCACCGTCTAGCTCCAAACTTAGGGATTTATAATTCCTAAACTGATTTAACTCAATGAATTGAAGCCACACAATAGCCTTATCATGATTAGGGTTTAATTGGCATCAACATACAGACATAATCATCGTTATCAACGGAATGAATCACAGCTGGTTGTATTTCACTGTTGAGTTGGAGCAAGCTGTGACTGGCGTCTTCAGCAAAAATTTTCAGTACATCCATTAAATAATTGGCGTTAAAACTGATGTTCAAGGGCTCTCCTTCGGTTTTGACCTCTACAGATTCCCTTGCTTTGCCCTGTTCAGCTCCGGCAGTAATAATCAATTCACTGGCTTGAATATCAAAGTTAATCACATGGGTTTGTTCCGATGCCATAATCGCAACACGCTCTACAGCACTTAAAAGGGGTTTGGTTTCAAACCAGACCTTGCGTCCAAAAGATTTAGGCAAGATTTTATTGTAATCAGGGTATTTGCCCTCAATTAATCTGGAGGTCAGTACCTTTCCATCAGATTCAAACAAAACATGACTATCCGTCACGGACATGCCAACCATTTCACGTTCATCTTGCTTGATCAAACGCTCTAACTCAACCAAGGTACGTTTGGGAATAATCACATTGAGCGCTTGAGGTGAATTGTCATGCAAAACCAATTGCCTAACAGCCAGACGATAACCATCAGTGGCAGCTAAACGCAACTGGCCATTGTCGAGCTGAACATTGACACCGGTTAATATACTTTTTGCTGTATCAGTAGCTGTTGCAAAAGTTGTTTGTCGAATAGCTTGGCAGAAGTCACTCAATCCCAAAGAAAACTGAGTCTCGCGGTTAACATGGGGCAAGCGCGGAAAATCATCTGCGGGTAAGGTATTTAAATTAAATTTTAACTTTTCCCCAATCAAATCCACAGAGCCATTTTCATGAAAATCGAATTGGACAGTTTCATCAGGAAATTTATTCACAATTTCAAAGAGCTTTTTGGCTGGGATTGTAATATTGATTTTTTCAGAAGAACCAATTTCTAAACGGCTTTCTACACCAATTTCAAGATCTGTCCCAATGATCTTGATATGGCCCTCTGAATCATGCAGAGAGGTAAATAATACATTGCTCAAGACTGGCAAGATACCTTTATTGGCAACAGCTCTTTGAACGGCTTGCAAATTTTTTTTTAAATGCTCTGTAGAACAGGTAATTTTCATGGTTTCTAAGTCTCTTGGATTTTTTCAGATTTCTTGGGATTGGATGTGTTGTCTAAATATCATTGGCTAAATACCAAACTAACACACCCCCTTACAATTGAAAACCCAACAGATACTTTAACTAGAGATCAAGATCCTACTTCAAAGATCAATTTATATGATCAGTAGTAGTAGAGCCTGTGGAAATGTGGATAAGATCTCTGAAGCATTGATGTTTAATTGTTTTAGGTGCTCTCAACGGGTGTGGATAAACTGTGGATAAGATTGTTTGTTTCAACAGACCTTTTTTTATCCACAGTCGTATCCACAGAAACGAGCAGACTTATTCACAACTTATCCACAAGTTGATTTACAAAATTAAATAAAAATAAACATATCTCAATAATTTAGGCTATTTGTATTTATCTTTTTTAAGTAGTCTATCATTGTCTACTAGTGTAGTCTTCTTTCCCTTATTTGTCTACTGATTTATGGCAGCTAATGTAAATGTAGGTTCGCTTTATTTTGGGCAGCAGACGTTACAGTGGATCTTGGGAACTGGGCTGATTGGTTTTTCGTTTCAAAATTTCCACCGATCTAGCCCTTTTGGGATCCACTCCCCTTTTTTTATTTTGAATCAGGCCTGAGTGATTTACCAAAGAGGATCCACTGGATCGATTTTTTGTGTCTTCTGTCACAAAGCTTGCTGCTGTTTGCTTTTTATTATACGAATCAAACTTGTCTAGAGGCTTGATCCGGGGACAAGAATGTCAGAGGACAAATCTAAATAATTCAGTTTTTCTTACTTAAAGATCCCCTGGATCGTCCAGAGATCAGATTTTCTCCAATTTTGCTCTTTTTTATTTTGGGGTCTTTACTATTTTGATTTGATGTCTGGGAAATCGACCAAGACAGGAGAGGACTTTTTTCGATAGAGGCGTCGGCTACCAAGGGACTTGTTCACATAAAATCCCCACAAAAATCCCCAGTTATCCACAAGTTATCCACAGCACTTGGCTTAATTTGAGATTTATTCAATCTTCATTTGTGATTTTTGCACAGGTAAATTTTCAAGTGTTCATGCGGATTTAAGGCAAAGAGTTAGCCTTCTCAGGAAGTGCTTATCCACAAATTATCCACAATCAGAAAAGAGTTATCCACAGGTTATCCACAGATTCGATTTATCGTCTAAATTTGTCTATTTCGGTCAACTTCAAAGAGAGTTGTTAAAATAGTTGAGTGCTTATTTTCTGAAGGAGCCTCTATGATTTCTACCGAATCGATCAAACATATTGCCAAACTCTCGCGCTTGAGTTTTTCTGAGACCGAAATTGAACAGTTTACTGGGCAATTAGGGGCTATTTTGAATTACGTCGATCAGCTAGCTGAACTGGATACAACAGGTGTTAAACCGGCCAGTCATGCTTTGCCTTCGATCAATGTTTTTCGCGATGACAGCGTTTTGCATCCCTTGACCCAATCCCAAATTTTTATGAATGCCCCAGAAACCGAAGAGGCCTATTTTAAAGTTCCGCAAATCATGGGAGATAAATAAATGTTGAAAACCAATGAAACGCAATTGATCATGACTGCGGTCCAAGGCAACCCGATTTATCCGGGTGCGTCTGGCTGGCGTGTTTCTCACGATGGACGAGGCCTTATGTTGCCCGGTGTGGGAGGCATTACTTACAATCTCAAAGTCGGAGACAGTGCTTTTGGCTGGGTGGCGGATCATGCTGAGCCGGGGGTTTCTTCGACTGCTTCAATTGAGAAACGGGAGCAAGGTGTGAACCTCTCTTATAATTATTTTGCATGTCTGGGCAATGAAGCCCGTCTTTTGTCTGGGGAGGCTAAAGGGGCCAAAGGGATTGTGACGGGAACTCATGGGGGCTGTGAGCACGTGATGATTGATTTTGCGGATGAAGTTTTGGATGTCATGAGCCACGACGACAAAATCCAGATTCGGGCCTATGGTCAAGGATTGCAATTGCTGGATTATCCTGAGGTATTAATCTGGAGCTTGGCTCCTTCACTTTTTCATAATATGGGAATCGAAGAAGATCCTGCTGAAAAAAAATTACGTATTCCTGTGGTGGCGACTGTTCCTGCTGAGTTGCTTGGCTCAGGATTGGGGCGTACAGATGGTTTTAAAGCTGATATTGATATTCAAACATCAGATCGGGAGTATATCGAGCAATTGGGTCTGCATAAACTCAAGCTCGGTGATGTCGTGGCGCTATTGGATTATAAATCTTTTTATGGCTGGTCCTTCCTCAAAGGGGCGATTACAATTGGGGTCGTCTGCCACACTGATTCATATACAGCGGGTCATGGCCCTGGGGTAACAACCTTGATTACAGCATCGAGTACCCAGATCCAGCCTGTGATTTATCCCAATGCCAATATTGGCCAATACCTCAAAATCGGCCGATACCGTGATGTGTGATGGGTTTCAGGTTAAAGATAATTGACCTTTAGTAATGAAAAGTTAACCATTTCTTAGCGTCAGTATTATTCTTTTTTAGTCTATAAACTCCTTATCAGAATCGGTGTTTACCGAGGGAGTTGAATATGCCTAACGCATTGCAAAATCAATATGTGTCGCGATTTGTCAAACAGTGGGATGAATATAATTCACCCCAGCATTTGAAATTGCAGCGTCCTTTTTTGCCTCAACAACCCAGTAATCCAGGTGGTTTATTGCCGCCGGGACAGGTTTTTAATCGCGACCGGCTTGATTTGAATGTTGCTGGTCAGACCCGCATGGCTCCTATTCAATTGCTTCAAATTCAATCTTCAGCTAGCAGCATCAACCGTGCCATTGATAAAGCCACAGGCACTCAAAATACCTATAACAATCATGTGGAACTCCTGGTCGACGGCAAAGAGGCCTTTGACAAAATGAAAGAGTATATTCGCTCGGCGAAACAAGCTGTTTATGTTGAAATGTTTCTTTTCCACAGTGATAAGACTGGCTGGGAGTTTGCCAATGAATTGGTTGCCAAGAAAAAACAAGGGGTAGATGTCAAACTCCTGTTGGATGCCATGGGCCAGGTCAATGAATCCGGTGAAGTGGTTAAATTTCTCCAGCAAAATGGTGTAGATGTCAAACTCTACAATAAGAAATTATTTGATTGGGAAAACGTCAATATCACCCACCGCAAATTGGTTTTGGTGGATGGTCATAAAGGCGTTACGGGTGGCATGAATATTGGTGATGAGTATCAGTATGAATGGCATGACTTAATGGCTGCGGTACAAGGTGAATCGGTTCAAGAGATGCAAACTGAATTCTTCCAAAATTGGAAACATGCAGGCGGACAGGTTCCTGCCGTTTTGCCTCGGCTGCCCGTGGGTATGAAATTTGGTACTTCGGCTACCAGAGTAACGGTAACCAGTCCTCAAGAACCCGGCAAAGAAAAAGACAGCAAGAATGCTTTTATAAGTGCTATTCAGTCGGCTTTGCACCATGTTTATGTGGTCCAACCCTATTTCTCTGACCCCGATATCATTGAAGCTCTGATAGCTGCAGCTCGGCGTGGGATTGAGGTTCGGGTCCTTTTACCAGGTATAAGCGATAATCCCATCCATGCTGTTTTGAATAAGCAAAATGCAGAGCGTTTGGTCAAAGCGGGTGGCAAAGTGTTTAAGGTAGATCCTGGTGAAGATAAAAAAGTCTTCACCCATGGCAAGTTAATGACGATTGACGGTGTTTGGACTACGATTGGTTCCACCAATTTTGACACGCGAGCACTCGAAAACAATCAAGAATTGAATATTTCTGTTACCGATGCAGGTTTTACAAAAATTGTTGAAGACCGTCTATTCGAGCGTAATCCTCACGCCTTGGCCCCTTATGACAGCAATTCCTTTTCGGCTTGGCAACGGGTCAAGGCAAAGGTTTTTTCTTTCTTTGATGAAGTTCTTTAGGCGCAACGATGTGATTCTGCTTGAAGATCGCCCCAAGGAATGTTAACCTAACTTAGGTTTATCCTAATTTTATTAGATTCTTGATTTGATTCAGATTTGATTCAGTATTATGACTCAGCATTATGAAAAACTAGCCATTGCGCCTTCTGCTCTCTCTCGATTGCCTCAAAAGACAGCTGTTTTTGATTTGTGTGTTCCTCCGGGTGTGTTTGATGATCCGGATATGTCCGTCCATCAGATCAGCGGTGAGGTTCGTGTAGAGCTTCAGGCCCGTCTTTTGCGCTGTAAGGGCAAAGTAGATGTGACTTTGCAATTGCTCTGTGACCGTACACTTCAACCTTTTGATACAACCTTGGCTTTTTCTTTTGAAGAAATTATGGAGGTTGTGCCTGAGTACACCTATTTAGAAGAGGCTGAATTGACGGACGAGAGTCATGAGCAAATTCTGCCTGAGGAAGAATTGGACCTACAGGAGTTGGTTCGGCAGTATATAATTTTGAATTTACCAGCTCAAAAATTAAGCTCCGAAACCTGTTATAATGAACATTTGGCAAACGTCAATCAAGAATCTAACCCAGACTCTGACTCCCTTCCTATCGATCCTGCTTGGGAATCCATTCGACAGGTGGTTCAATCCTGGGAAGTTGACAAATCCAAGTGATAAACAAAGAAAATTCATTACCATAAAAAAGGAGGTTGGTGGTTTTCCTGACCGCCAAGGCTGATATCTATGCCACAACCAAAAAAGAAAACATCCCGTTCTAAACGTAACAGCCGTCGTCAACATTGGAAAGCTGTACTTCCCACACTGGTTATTTGTAATCAGTGTGGTGATAAAAAGCCCAGCCATGTAGTTTGTCCCGGTTGCGGATATTATAAAGGGCGTGAAGTTTTTAAACCCGCTGCTGCTGATAAATAGTATTTTTTGCAGTTGGATTTGTATCACATTGCCCTTGGTGCAATGGGTGGAGATCACGCTCCATTAGAGATTGTCCGGGGTGCGCTTGAAGCACTCCGGCAATTTTCTGGTATTCGTCTTTTTTTACGGGCACATACCCACGTTAAATACAGCTGATATGTGCCGTATTCCTATGGTGCCTGCAACAGGTCTTATTGAGTTGAATTAAATCTCTTTGCCTGCTTTTCGTGCAAAACAAAAACCTCTTGTTTTGGGTTGTTGTAAAACTGGTTTCGTCGCGGCAAGCCAATGCTTTTGTTTGAGCAGGGAACTCTGGAGCAAGTATTGCTCTCTGCCAGTCTATTACTCAAACGCCTCCCTTTCATTGATTACAGTCATAGCGATGTGATCTTTCCTGGATTAAAAAAGGAACCAGTTTTATTCGATGTGAGCACACACATCCAAATAGAACCTGTTTATCTTCTGCCATTAACGCATTTAGGTGCTGCTTATGTTCTTTTAAGTGAGGCACATTAACTTTTTTTGTAGGGCAATATTATTTACCTTGAGGAACAGTTGATGAGGCTGTATGTGATGGGTTTGTTTGCAATTTATTGCTAAAATTGGCAGAGGGCATTGGTGAGCTATTTTATGCAGGTTTGCCATGACAGCAAGATTGAAATGTACCTAGAGCTGCGTAAGCGCTTTGTCTATCCTGAACATGGTGGATTTTTGGTTCTGGATTTCAATAGAATTGCTGTGATTGCTCATTGGCCTCGCCCGACGTACCACGAATGGCAAATTGGTACATGTTACACAGATTTTTTTAGAAAATTCAGTAAAATAAATGACACGTATTGAGGTATTAAGATGAGCTTACAGCAGGAATCATTGAGCACGACAGAAGCAGAAACACCCAAACATCCCTATGAATCGGGACTGGCTTTGTATGAGGAAAAAGGTCCTTTGGAAGAAGTGATTGCTTTATTTGAGCAGGGGCTTATCCTCTCTCCCAAAGATGCCACAGGTTATACCTGTCTGTCGTGGCTACACTTGTTGCGCAATCAGGAAGGGGATGCTGACAAAGGTTTAAACTATGCTGTTAAGGCTGTTAAATTGGAGCCAGCCAATTATCAGGCCCATTTTAATTTGGTTTTGGGTATGTTGGTGAATGGCGTGAGTGGTGTGCGGCCAGAGTTTCTGAGAGCCTTTGATAAGTGTCAAACTCAGGAAGATTTGCAAGAAGTAATTGATAATTTGACCGAGGCTGTTGAGCGTCGGTCGGATTATTCCGAAGCGCAAAAAGTCTTGCTCTGGATTCAGGAGCGCACGAAGTGACCTATTTGCCCTGTGCCATTGCTTTAACCGGTGGCGTTGCCAAAGGTGCTTTTCATGCTGGGGTGATGAAAAGTTTTGCAGAACAGGGCATTATTCCCTCTGTGATTGTGGGGGCTTCTGCAGGCGCTTTAAATGGGGCTTTTGCTGCGCGTTTGATTATGGAAGATCGCTTTACGCCTCGCGATGTAGAGCAAACAATGGTAAATATGTGGCTCTATCAGGCCAGTATTCAAAAACTTTGGGCCTATGGTGAGATTCAAGACAATTCCCTGCGCAGTTTGGTGGGCGACGTGCGTTTAAGTATTTTTATGTTGCGTCGCCTCTTAATGTGGCTGACACCTGCCAATGCAGGTTGGATCAAAGAGTTTTTTAAGCTGAAATTCACTTCTATTTTGAGTGATAAACATTTAAAGCAACAATTAGAACAGACCCTGCAACCCCCTGAAAAAATTAAAAAAGAAGTCTATTTTTCTGCTGCGGTGACCAGCTTAACGGGAGCCATAGAAACCTATGCTGAACAACCTTTGGTAAGTTATGGGGGCTATCTTTCTTTTCATTTCCATCCAGATCAAACTTCTGAACAAATGTCTTCAGAGTTTGATTTTTTGCGTAAGGTGGTTCAGGCTTCCGGTAGTTTCCCCGGTGTTTTTCCACCTGTGCCCCTTTCAATTAACGGCAAAACAGATTTTTATACTGATGGGGGTCTGACCAAAAATGGTCCTTTTGGCAGAGCGATAAAATTAGATCCACGGGTGCGAACTATTTTTCTCGTTTCCTCAATGCCCATTACCCAACCCACTTCGGGGCGTCTTGATAATTTGCTGACTGTGGTGGATCAAATTTATAAAATTATTTTAAACAAAGATCTGGCAAATGATTTTCGTAAAATTCAGCAAATTAATGAGCGGATTCGCCTCTTGAGGACACTGCTCAAGACCGATGATACAGGTCAGATTTTGCGTGAGAGTGAGTTTAATCAAGCGCTCTTACAAGTGGCTGGTTTTAGCAGTCTTGATAGCTTTCTAAACAAACGCGAAGTTGAAATAGTCATGATTGAGCCGCCACTTAATTTAGAAGGCGATCCCTTTGCGGGCCTCTACCGCCAAGACCGGATTCGGATTTTAAAAGATTATGTTGCGCTGGGCTATGAAACCGGTACCAAAGTTTTAAAAGACTACCAGAGTCGTCTGGCTGCTTCTGCAAATAGCGTTTAAATGCTGCGTCACCATGGATTAACCTTGGGGGTGAGTACCAAGCGCTCTCCTGATTTTATCCGGCGTTATGCTCGACATTTATTGCAGACAGTAGGCGTCTCACAGGTCCAACTGCTTTTTTTTCACAACCCTGGTCGTGCTTCTTTGGCTGAGGTATACAACCAATTTTTGCTTCAAGCACGTTTTCAAATAGTTTGCTTATTGCATGATGATCTGGTCTTTTCCCGCAACCGGGGGTGGGGCAGACAAGTGATTCGTCATTTTAAACATAATCCTGAATTTGCAATTCTGGGGGTGGCTGGCTCTCTTGGACTGGAAGAACATGCTGTGGCTTGGTCTCCCCCTCAAAATATGCTGGGTCATCTTTGGCACCAAGATCCGGTTACACATCAACCTTTTCTCAGTGATTTTTCTGGTCGTTTTGGCACATATTTACTTGAAGCTGTGACTTTGGATGGCTTGTTCTTGGCTTTGCATCAAGAGCGAACTGATGTCCGCTTTAATTCGCAAATGTCGGGCTTCCATTTTTATGATGTTCAGTTGACATTGGACAATTGGCTTTCCCATAAAAAGGGTCTAAAACCCCGAAAAAATGGTGTGATGACTGATATCAATCTAAAACATTTGTCAACTGGAACTGTGGATCAAGAATTTGATCACTATCGCCAATTAACGATCCAAAAATACCAAAAATGCCTGCCTGTGGAACCCGCTTTTTCTTTGTTACAATCTCCTCTTTCAGTAAAACAATTGGGACAGAAAAAACTGGCTGTCATTTTATTACATTTGGCACAAGATCTAACTTTGGAGCCCTGCCTACAATTATTGTCGGATTTAAACAGTTCAACTGTCTCCGTTTTTTACGCCAGTACAGCTTTGGGGCCTTTAGATGGTGATGCTCAAGTGGGTCCTGCCTCTTGGCTCCCAATGCCTTTTCGCTTGTGCGATTTTTCGCTGGAATCTGCCCTTTCTCAGGTTTTGTCTTTTGTCCAGTTAGAACAATTTGAATGGGTATTGGTTTGGGACTCTCGCATTTTGCCACAAGCAGGTGCTTTGGTAAGTTTGCTTGATTTTGCCCAAAGGAACACTTCCTTGCCTTTGGGTACCTTGGGGATGCGTTTGCATTACCCTGATCACAGGGTCTATTTTTCAGGGCTGGACATCTTGCGGGAGAGCAGTGGATCTGTCCACTGCTTATACCATGGTATTCACACGGCATATAGACACGCGATTACTTCTAAACCAACTCCTTACAATTATTTGGGTTTTTCACTAATGTCGACTCAGCATTTAAAGGATCCAGAGGATCTGTCTTCCGGACAAAATTGGATCCCCGGTTTGGAACTCAATTTAAACTGTTTAAAATTGGGCTATTTTAATTATTTACTCGGTCATCTTGTTGGGATTTACCGTGAATCTGCCTTGGATCTCTCTGTTTCAGCTTTACAATTGGAACGGGAACACCGCGATTTTCAAACTTATTTTTTGAATTGGTTGTCCTCGAAGGGAAATAACTCTGCAATTCAGGCCTGGGTTCGCGAGGCTCCTATTCGGCACCCTGTCAGACACAAAAGGAAGTGAAAAAAACAGTCAAACCCATCGTAAAATATGGGTTAATTATGCTACACTGATCAGCATTGTGATTTTCTATATGATTTCCCAGATGTGGAACAGCATGATGTGAACCGCATTGTGAAATGCATCTGGAAATAGACTGAATTAGATTAAAGTATTAAGCTAAGATAAGTATTAAGCTGAGATAAGACTATGAAAAAAGATATTCACCCAAATTACAGACCCGTCGTCTTTAAAGATATTTCTTGTGATTTTACCGTTTTGACCCGTTCTGCGGTGAAAACCAACGATACGATCGTTTGGGAAGATGGCAATGAATACCCCCTTGTAAAAGTGGAAATTTCGAGTGCCTCTCACCCGTTTTTTACTGGTACCCAAAAAATTATGGATACCGAAGGTCGTGTTGAGCGCTTCCGTAAGAAATACGCCACTGCCCGTAAAAAAGGCGAAGACGAAGAGTAAATCTTATTTTGAAAAAGCCCCGGAGTTATCTCTGGGGCTTTTTTTATTGCTTCATTTTGGAAAAAACTTCGTTACACATTTCCCGAATTAAATTTTCTTTGTCTTGGCGTTTATTCAATTGCCGAGCTACAACTCTGTGGCTTAAGATGTAAGGTGCCAAGAATTTGACATCATCTGGAATGACAAAATGACGGCCTTCAATTAATGCCAAAGCTTGAGTAGCCCTTAAAAAGGCTACTGAGGCACGGGTGCTGGCTCCCATGCTTAAGCGATTGTCTTTGCGGGTTTGATGAATCAAGCCCAGAATCAGATGTTCAATTTCATCACTGACATCAATTTGCTGGGTCTCTTGTTGTAATTTTTGACTGTCTGCAGCACTTAAAACAGGTTTTAGCTTTTCATGTAAAGAAGTGGTTTGGGCGGCTTTGCTGTTTTGCCGGTGCAATCTCAAAATTTGAAGCTCTTGTTCAAAGTCGGGATACCCCATCGAAAGCGAAAACATAAAGCGATCCAGTTGAGATTCAGGCAGCGGAAAAGTGCCATAAGATTCAAGTGGGTTTTGGGTCGCGATTACAAAGAAGGGCTTTTCCAGAAGATAGGTTTTTCCATCAATGGTGACTTGCTGCTCTTCCATCACTTCCAGCAAACTGGATTGGCTACGGGGGGTGGCGCGATTAATTTCATCGGCCAGAATAATATGGGAAAAGACGGGGCCCGGCATAAATTCAAATTCACCGGTTTTCATGTTGTAAATCGAATTGCCAGTAATGTCGGCAGGCATAATATCTGATGTGAATTGAATGCGTTTAAAATTGCCAGCAAATGAATTGGCGAGAGATTTTGCCAGCAGTGTTTTGCCTACTCCGGGCATATCTTCTAATAAAATATGCCCCCCCGCAATAAAGGCGGTCACGGTTAATTTGATCGCTTCTTCTTTGCCTAAAATGGCCTGAGAGATGTTTTTGATCAGTGCTTGGGCAAAGTGGTTTGAGGCAGGCGGCATAGCGTTTTTCCTTATTGTGTTTGTTTATGCAGAATATCTGTTTTAGAGCTACATTGGGAACAAAAAAGCCGGTTTAATTTAAACCGGCTTTTTGAAAAAACTCACTTAATCGTCGCTGCTGCCCATGATGCCCAGAATACGCAGAATATGTGTAAACATTCCGATAAAATTCAGATAGAGCATAATGGCTGCCATGATATAGTCTGCATCACTGAGTTGGCCTTTAATTACAGACATATCGTAGAGTACAAAGCCTGAAAAAATCACCACACCAAAACAGGAAATGATCAAGGAAAAGGTTGAACCGCCAATAAAGACATTGACAATCATGGCAATAATGAGGCCGATACAGGCAGCGACTAAAAAACCACCCCACCCACTGAAATCACGTTTGGTGATCAGGGAATAGGCCATCAAGGCACCAAAAGTAATGCCTGTAACCGCCAGGGCTTGAGCGATTAACATCGGGCCCGATCTCAAATTTGCCCACTGCAAGAGCGGAATTAAGGTCAAACCACTGAGTCCGGTTAACAAGAAATAGAGGCCAATATTTAGGCTGCCCAACTCTTTGCGCTGCCAGACGCCTGCAGTAAATACCAAGATTAACTCGCCAATCATCGCTGCGATCAAGAGCCCAAACGGTAAGTTTCGTCCGAGATAAGCCGCTGTTGCTGTCATTAAAAGACCAAAACCAAACAAAGGCAAAACGCGGGTGTCAAAAACCCGTTGGCTCATACCAGCTTGCCAGCCTACGTCCATATAAGCGGGAGAAGAATACTGTTGATCGTTTCTCATCGGTTCTTTCCTTTCGGAGCAGCGTCATTACTTTTAATTTAACACGTCCTGTCTGGTTCGACGCAATAAAATCAGTGTATGCCTTTTGTCTGTTGATTTCAGCAAGGTGCAGGTATGTTTTGTCACATCCTTCTGAGGCAAGTCTTGGTACCATGTGAGGGTATTCGTTTATCTATAATTATTGAAAAACTGAAGGTACCTCAGAGCTATGTGGGACAAAATCAAATCCTTGTTTACCATCCAGGAAGAGGATGAGTATGTCGAGGCGATTGAAGTTCCTGTGCGTGGAGAAGATGGCAGTCACAATATTATTTCTCTTCACCCCAAAGCCGAAGTGAGCCACGAAGTGGTTGTCATGCACCCCAAATCATTTAATGAAACCTTAGCTGCAGTGAGTTTTCTCAAACTGCGCAGTACTGTGGTGATTAATGTGACTAAAATGAGCGAAAATGAGTCTCAACGCTTTGTCGATTTTATCTCGGGCTCTGCTTATGCCTTGGATGGTTATCAGGAGCGTGTTGGTGAAGGTATCTTTGTTTTGACGCCCAGTCATATTGGAATTCGCTCCCGCAATGCTTTGAGCACGGCCGATGGTTTAGCCGCACGCGGCTAAACACGATTTGAATGAAAACACACCGTCCAAGCGCAGTCTCTTTGCCTCGCCTCAATGGGCGGTTTATTTATGCCTCTTTCCATGCCGCGTCTGCGACGTTTATTTTTGGCATTATGGTGATGATTTTTACCCTGTTTAGAGCTCCATTAAAATGGTCTGAATGGGCTTCTGTTTGTTGGGCCCGTTGGATTTTATGGGCTTCGGCTATGGATGTTAAACTCTATGGGTTGGAAGACCTACCTGCGACTCCTGCTGTTTTGGTAGGTAACCATCAAGGCATGTTTGATATTTTGGTTTTGATGAAATACCTGCCTCGCCCCCCGGTTTTTGTGGCCAAGCAAGAACTATTTCGAATCCCTGTTTTGGGGCCTGGTATGCGGGCCTTTGGCCATATTTCCGTTGACCGCAAGAACAGTGAAAAAGCCATTGCCAGTATTCAGACCGGAAAAGAGCAATTATTAAAGTATCAGCAACAGGTGATTTTTTTTCCAGAAGGCACCCGTACCCGCGATGGTAAAATGCTGCCCTTTAAAAAAGGGGCTTTTGTTTTTGCTTTGGAATCGGGTTTGCCGATTGTGCCATTTTGTGTGCGAGGGAGTTATGAGGCCTTGCCTCCAGGTGTTAAAGTGGTCAGACCGGGTTTAATTGAAGTGGCTTTTTTGACGCCGATTGACCCTGCTACTTACCCTGCTTTTGCCACTAAAGAAGAGCTGATCGAACATGTTTATGCTTTGATTGAAAACCAATTGGTAGAAATGGAAACGGCTTTCTCAGAACGAGAATAGCTATTCAAAAAATACCAAAGCCACCGAGGTAAAACTTTTCGGCGGCTTTGGCTTATTTTACGCGCTTAATTTTTCGGCCAATTTGCCAATCAAATCACTAATCAGGATCCGCTCTTGGTTCATGCTGTCACGCTCGCGAATGGTCACGGCTTGATCTTCGAGACTGTCAAAATCCAAAGTGACGCAATAAGGCGTGCCGATTTCGTCCTGGCGGCGGTAGCGTTTACCAATACTTTGAGTGGTGTCAAAATCGCAGACAAAGAGCGTTTGCAACTTTTGATAAAGCTTATGGGCTTCGTCATTGAGCTTTTTCGACAACGGCAAAATCGCGACCTGAACCGGTGCAATCCGCGGATGCAGGCGCAAAACGGCACGCGCCTCTCCGTTGACTTCCTCTTCTTGATAGGCATCGCAGAGAATTGCCAATAAAAGCCGATCTACGCCCAGTGCGGGCTCTACCACATGGGGCAGAAATTTCTGGTTGGTGGTCAGGTCTTGATAATGCAGATCTTGGCCAGAATGTTCTTCGTGTTTGCCCAGGTCGTAATCACCCCGGTGGGCCACCCCCCAGAGCTCTCCCCAACCAAAGGGGAATTTGTACTCGATATCTGAGGTCGCTTTTGAATAGTGGGAAAGCTCTTCTGGATCATGGGCCCGCAAACGCAGGTTTTCAGGGCGAATCCCCAAATCCTGCAACCAGTTCATACAAAAATTACACCAGTATTCATATTGGTTCAGAGAGTCGTCGGGATGGCAAAAATACTCCATTTCCATCTGTTCAAACTCGCGGGTGCGGAAGATGAAATTACCGGGGGTAATTTCATTGCGGAAAGATTTGCCAATCTGGCCAATCCCAAACGGGAGTTTGGGGCGGGCGGTATTCATAATATTGCGGAAATTAATAAAAATACCCTGGGCAGTTTCGGGGCGGAGATAAATGCGAGCCGCTGAGTCGGCCACCACCCCTTGATGGGTTTCAAACATCAGGTTAAATTGACGCATTTCGGTAAAATCGTTGGCACCACATTCTGGGCAAGGAATTTTGTTTTCGCTGATATAGCTTTCCATTTTTTCTTTGCTCCAGCCGCCAGCCTGGGTTTCCATATCCCCTTGAGCGACCAAATACTCTTCGATCAATTTATCTGAACGAAAGCGGGCCTTACATTTACGGCAATCCATCAGAAAGTCATTAAAATTACCGACATGGCCAGAGGCTTCCCAGACTTTGGGGTTGAGCAGAATGGCAGAATCCAGACCCAATACGTCTTCGCGGTTTTGGACAAAGCTTTTCCACCAATGCTGTTTAATCCGGTTTTTTAACTCCACTCCGACAGGGCCATAATCCCAGGTATTTGCGAGCCCTCCGTAAATTTCTGAGCCCTGGAAAATAAAGCCCCGGCGTTTACACAGCGAAATCAGCTCTTTCATGACAATAACGAATCCCTTCTGGACAAATTTCTTGATAGGTGCAGCGTTCGCACCAGCTTCCCTGTTGCCAGGAATGTGGGTTTGGTATAAAAGCATACTCTTTTGGATTGAGCTGGGCAATGTGTTTGCTGAATTCTTCTTCGTGCTTTTCCAGCTCTGTGGGCTGAAAGAGGAATTTTTGAGTGCGACCCTCTTTGAGATAGACACATTGGGTTTGAATCGGTAGATCTGTACTGATATTTAAAGCGCTGCGTAAGCGGTGACAGCACCAAGCGTACCATTCCATTTGCCAACTGTCTGTGAGTGAGGGTGAGCCTGTTTTCCAGTCAATAATTAAAAGGGAATCAGGCAGATAAACCAATAAATCAAAACGTCCATGAATGCCCCATGACAATCTCTCTGTTTTAAACTGAAAAAAATAACTCCACTCACTGTGACAGCGGTATTCCCGAAAAGGGAGCATGCAATTCAAATAATTTTCCCAGAGCTCAACCAAATCGGAGGGGGGCTGAATACTTTGGCCCTGGTTCTCTTGAGTAATGAGCGTGTGGAGCAATTCCCCCCGTTTTTGCTCTGCTTGATGCTGATAATCTGGCAGCATATGTAAATGTTTATAGGCATACAGCTGCGGGCAGCAAAGCCAATCCCGCAGCTGATGAAAAGAAAGGAGGGTGGTCACTAAAACTGGAGGTACATGCCCACAATGGCACTGTTCAGCCAGCTCATACCAGGGGCAGGAATGCCTGTTCCAGCAGGAGAGACACCCAATTGCAGATCCAGTCCAAAATTACCCAGTAAGCGCAAGCCAGCTTCGCCGTAGAGCATCGAGCTGATTCCGCCTGCACGTCCACCTACGCCGAAATAACCCATCCCCACTTGTTTTTGTAAGCCGAGGGTGAGAGCTGGTGTGCGACCATTGTTGACGAACTCAAACATACCTTTGAGGGAGAGTCCTTGAAACTGAGGCAATAATTCATCAAAGCTATAGCTGCCATTTAACAAGAGAGCCAGAGGCACAGTGGCATTGTAATTGACGGATTTGGCCTGATCATCTTGAAAGCTGAGTGAAGGCTGGGGTTGACCTGAGGTGCTATTGGCCATCCTGGCTTCAAACGGGCGTTCGGTGCCCTGCCACAGTACCAAGGGGTTTTGCAGGCTCAAATTGAGACGCAGATTACGATAGAGAACAGCGTTGATACCCAAATCCAAGCCGAAACCTGCCCCGCCAGGGGTTGTGATACTGCCTTTGAGGGAGACCTGCTGCAGTTCATTGCTGAGGGTCTGTTGAATATTGTTGACGTTTTGCAGTGCTGAGTTGATGCTCTGTTGGGTTGTTTGTAGGGCTTGATTGGCACTTGTCACTGAATTCAGCAAAGGCTGAACCTGAGTAGCAATTGCAGCAATATTATTGCTGCTTAAATTTTGGTTGGCTGTATCCAATTGGGTTTTGACTGACTCTGCCTCGGTGATTAATTTATTGACATCTGCCGCAGCGGTATTCAGGCTATTTAAGGTGGTTTGAATGCCATCTAAGTTTTGCAGGCCCTTAAATTCGGTAACTTTGATTTGGCCCATGACCGAAGAATCGCTGTTGAGCCCTAAACTGCGAAAAGGCACATTAAAAGGCATCAAAAACAGCTTGAGATTGGTTCCCACGGAGATTTTGACATCGGGTGTATCATAGACCGGATAGGCCCCTGAGAGTGACACTGTCACGTGCAAGTCGTTGGCACTGTCGAAACTGATTCCCCCTGACGAAGCGCCTTTTAAGGCATTTAAAAGGCCTTGGGCTGTCGCTGTGGTGTCTGTGACTGATTTGGTTAAACTGCGGGCGGGTGTAATCAATTGATCTACATTGCCAGAGACCTGTGTTGCGAGACTGGTGACCGTGTTGAGTTGTTGCAAAGAAGGGTTCTGCAGCAATTGATTGCCTTCGCTCACCAATCGGGTAATATCCCCAGTTAATTGGACAGTTTGTGTAGTCAATTGATTGGCATTGGTTGTGAGGCTTCTGACGTTGCTTCCTGTTGAGATTAAGCCAGGCAAGCTGTCGGTGAGAGTGGTCAGGGTATTGCTAAATTCTTGAGAAAACTGCGCATTGACGTAACCACGGGTTTCAGCACCGATATGTAAGCCCAAACTCAGCGGTCGGTTGGCAATTTGCAATCCAGGAAAGGGAGACCCGGCAAAGCTCACCAAGGCAACCTCTGTTTCATAATCCAAACGTGCTCCTGAGCGAAAGGGAGCCAAAGCATTTGCGAGCTGGTTTTTGGTATTGGTGGCAGTGTCACTGCTTAAGTTTTCGCCTTTAAGCAAAGCATTGGTTAAGCTGCTTAAAGAGGTGCCGAGCGATGTAAAATCTTGGATAGATTTCTCGACAGGAACGGTGCTGCCAATATCTATACGCAGAGAAGGAAGTCTGAAACGACCCCAACCAAAATTGGCTGTTGTTGCAGGGTTGGGATCAATAAATCGAAATGTTGATTCCTGCGCTAACTGTTGTGCTGATTGCTTGGCGGCTGTTTCTGCCATCACGGGAACAGAAATTAAGAGAGAAGAGCTGAGGGCCATGCTGGTAAAAAACAGAGAGCGTTTCATGAATCAATATTTCCTTTTGCTTAGCTGTGAAATGATAAATTATAGCACTCTATGCACAAAATCCAAGAGGCACAGAAACCAAGCATGACCGCTTTTAACCTGTATTGCGCAGACCTTCTGAAATACCCATGATGCTCAAATTGAGTGCATGTTGTAAAGAAGTATATGCAGAGTCTGACTGTGACATGGTTTTTAAGCGTTTTAAGCTTTCTATTTGAATTTGGTTAAGCGGATCTACGTAAGGATTGCGCAAGGCAATAGACTTTTTAAGCACAGGAGTGTTCTCAAGTAGCTCTGATTGTCCGGTGATCTGCAAAACTACTTTACATGTTTTGAGGTATTCCCCTTCGAGCAAAGGCCAAATCTGTTCTCGCCATGCGGCGTTTTCGACCATGTGTGTATACCGTTCTGCGATTCCCAAATCTGCTTTGGAAAGAGTCATTTGTAAATTGTCGATAAAGACTTTAAAAAAAGGCCAGTCCTGGTAGAGGGCTTCAATCTCAGACTTTTTTTCGGGGGTTTGCAAAAGTGGTTCCAAAGCACTTCCTACACCATACCAGGCGGGCATGACGCACCTTGATTGCATCCAGGCAAAGACCCAGGGAATGGCTCTGAGATCTTCCAATCCTTGGGTTTCTTTGCGTCGAGATGGACGGGAGCCGATATTTAAATGGCTAATAGCATCCAGGGGAGTGGCGTGTTTAAAAAAATCAATAAAATGAGGATGCTCAACCAATTGACGATAGTGACGATAACTCATTTCTGCCAGATTTTCTAGTAAGCTGGGGTTTTCAACAGGGTGTGTTGTTGGCTGCTCACTCTCTAATAGGGTTTCGAGTACAGAAGAAATCAGCACAGATAAATTGCGATGGGCCATCTCAGGAAAAAGATATTTCCAAGAGAGCACCTCACCCTGTTCGGTAATCCGAATATCTCCCAAGAGAGTCTCCGGGGGTTGTGCCAAAATGGCGTGATGTGAAGGGCCTCCACCTCTGCTGATGGTTCCCCCCCGGCCATGAAAGAAGCGCAAATGTACTTGATGTTTCTGGGCACTTTTGGCTAATTTTTGTTGTGTTTGATAGAGTTGCCAGGTGGCAGCTAAAATACCTGCTTCTTTGGCGCTGTCTGAATATCCCAACATGATTTCTTGGGTATTGTGTTTGTGTGTAAGTACAGATCGGTAGAGTGGGTTTTGGTAAAGCGTTTCCATGACCGCAGGTGCCCGCTTCAAATCTTGTACGGTTTCAAAAAGCGGGATTATATTCAGGTAGCAAATCGTTTTCTCACCTGTCAATTCAGCCAAGCCCGTTTCTTTTAACAATAGGAGCAGGCCCAAGACATCGGATACCTGTTCACAGGTACTGATAATGTAATTCTCAATCGCTTTGGGCCCCATATTTTGTTGTGTTTCACGAATGGTGAATAAGGTATTGATCAGCTCTTGGGTCTGCTCAGAAAGTGCCTGAAAAGGGGATAGGAGTGGACGTGGATTGCCCAGTTCCTCTTGTAAAATCTGCTGTTTCTCCTTTTCTGGCAAAGCTAAATAATCCTGATTAATTTGATTATTTTTGAAAATTTCAGCCAGTGCTTGATTTTGGATTGTGGCATTTTGGCGAATGTCGAGGGTGGCCAAACAAAAGTCGTAGGTCTCGATTTGATTGATCAAATCTTTAACCGGTTGGCAAACAGATATCCCTTGATGGGTTTCCAGGCTGTTGTGAATGATCTCTAATTCCTGCTTTAACTCTTCAGCATGTTGGTAGCATTGGAACCGAGAAAAAAGGCTGTTTTTTTCTCGGTTTAGTAAACGGGTATTGTTCAGTTTATGCAAGATCAACCCCAGTTTTTGCCTGTACAGCTCTTGAGGGTAAATCTCGCAGAGTGCTTGGTATGCCTCGGGAAAATGCTGCTGATCGCTCACTAAACTTTCCAATAATTCTGAGCTGATGCCTTGGTAAATCAGAGATAGACTTAAATGATCTTGCAGGTTTTTAAGTGCTTGTTCATATTTGAGTAATACATATTCTTTTTGCTGGCTCAGGATGGCCTGGGTTACTTTGGCTGTAACAAAAGGATGTCCGTCCCTATCTCCTCCGATCCAGGAACCAAAACGAAGAAAGTTGGGGAGGGGAATATTTAGTTTTGCCTGTGCCAATAAATAAGCCAGATCATTGTAGAGTTTTGGAATGATGTCCCAAAGTGCATTGTCAAAATAGAGAAACAGGTTTTCGGCTTCATCTGATACTGAGACTTTTTTAACGGGAAAAGGATTACTTTGCCAAAGCAGGGTGATCTCATGTTCCAAATCGAGCGCCAATTTCTCTTTTTCGCGTTGAGAGTTTGATAAATCTCTTTTCAGCAGAATATCTATAATGCGTTTGTGTTTGTTGGTCAAGGTTTGGCGCATAATATGGGTCGGATGAGCTGTCATAACTGGCATGATCTTAACGCGTTTGAATTTCTCAGAAAGGGCTTCTGGAGACAAATCGAGTTGGATTATTTTTTCGCATATATACTCCAGGGAGTATTTAATGACTTCTTCCTGGCTCTGATAATCTTGTTTGCGGCGAATGCGGTGTCGCTGTTCTGCCAGGTTGACCAATTGAAAATAAATCCCAAAAGCTTTGCTGAGATGAACCAATGTTTCTGGGGATTGTAAACCGATCAATTGCTCTATGTGTGCGTAAATACTCACATCATTCTCAAGACGGGCCCGTTTACATAATTCCCGGATTTCTTCTTCCAGCTCAAAAAACGTTTGATTTACCTGCGTATTTAAGACCTTGCCTAAGATATCCCCCAGCTGTCGAATATCTGATCTTAATGGTGCATTGGGATCGCTAGTGGTGTGGGAAAGCATTTTTTTTCCTTGGGCCAGAGTTTCAGTTATTATATCAGTTATCATTTTTCAGCCCTGCGCTGGTCTTTAACGTGTCCAAGGGGTGATTATGTTACAATGGCAATGTTTGACCTAGACATGGTATCAGCATCGTATCTGCATTTTTTGGGAAGGATAATACGTTCATCCACTTATGGCACAGCAATCCGGAAACGCCGACACAATCACCGATAATAAACTGGATACATTTTTTGAAGAGTTGCAATTATTGCAATCCAAAGGTTCTAAAAAAATCGCTTTGATTGGCAGCCGCCACATTTCTCTGGCGCATCAACAATTGATTGAGACCCTTGCCTATGCCTTGGCTTTGGAGGGCAATGAGGTGATTACAAGTGGTGCGTCAGGTACCAACTTTGCGGTGATCAAAGGTGTTCAACGTGCCAATCCCGATAATCTCATTGTCATCCTTCCACAGACAATTGAGCAACAGCCCGACGAAAGTCGGGAGCAGCTTTTAACTCTAAGTACGGTCATTGAGTATCCCGAAAGAACAAATATGACCCTGGCTCAGGCCAGCGAACTCTGTTACACCGAAATTATTGGCAAATGCCAGCAATTGGTTATTTTCCTTTATCACACCAGCATGACCCTCAAACAAACCATTCAATTTGCCCATGAGCAGCACAAAATTGTGACTGCCTTTTATTTGGATTAATCGGCCACAAATGTCTTTGCTGCGCTGGTTTGGCCTTGCTGTTGTCGGATTTTTATTGACGTTGTTGGCTGCTGGGTGGTTTTTTACTCAAGAATTGGCGCCTGTAAAAACTTCAGAAAAGTCGGTTTTGTACCGTATCCAAGCGGGGGCGACATTTAGTCAGGTCACCCAGGATTTGGCTGAGAAAAAACTGATACGTAATCCTGATGCCTTTAAACTCTACGTAAAACTCAAGGGGTTACAAAGTAAAATACAGTCAGGCTATTACCGCCTTTCCCCTCACATGTCGGCCGCTGATATTGTCAAAAAACTCACACAGGGTTTGACTGAAAAGATTCCTTATACCATTCCTGAAGGCTATCGTATCAATCAAGCGTCCCGTCGCTTGAATGAGTATCTGCTCTCGCCCGAGCGTTATATTGAAATTGCGCAGAAACCTGGTGCAGATCTTTTTCAAAAGTACCCTTTTTTAAAGTCAGGTAAATCTTTGGAAGGCTTTCTTTATCCCGATACCTATTTTTTGCAGGGAGTCGAAAAAGATCTTGTCGAAGCCCAACTTAAGCGCTTTCAAGAGGTTGTCTTGCCCATTTGGGAAAATCGCCCCCCAACGCATAAATTGGATTTACATCAAACCATTACCTTGGCTTCGGTTGTTGAGTTAGAAGGACTTTTAGATCGGGAGCTACCAGTGATTGCGGGGGTTTTCCTCAAGCGCCTGTCTATTGGCATGAAACTGGAGTCGGATCCAACCACCGAGTATGCTTTGGGGTGGCATCAAGGACCTAAAGGTTTATCTCTCAAAGACATTCGGGTCGATTCGCCTTATAATACCTATCGGTATGGTGGTTTGCCTCCAGGACCCATTGGCAATCCTGGGGTTGCTGCGATTAAAGCTGTGTTATACCCCGAAAAGACAGCCTATTTGTATTTTGTTGCCCGTGGAGATGGCTCTCATGCTTTTTCTAAGAGCTACTCGGAGCATTTATCTGCCATTCGGCGGATTTATTTTGGAAAATCATGAAAGAGGGCTCGCATTGATTTATGGGTGAAGTCAAATTAACCAATATTGTTAAACGCTACGGGAATGTGGAAATCATTAAATCCCTTTCTTTGCATATCAAAGATGGCGAATTTTTGGTACTTGTGGGTGGCAGTGGCTGTGGAAAATCAACAACTTTGCGTCTGATTGCAGGTTTAGAGACCGCCAATGAAGGTACGATTACAATTGGTGATCGTGATGTGACTAATATTCCCCCTAAAGATCGTGATATTGCCATGGTTTTTCAAAATTATGCGCTCTACCCGCATATGACTGTTTATGACAATATTGCTTTTGGCTTAAAACTGCGCAAATATTCGAAGTCTGAGATTGAGAAAAAAGTCCAAGAAGCCGCAGATATGTTGGATATCAAGCCCTACTTGCAACGCAAACCGAAAGAATTGTCGGGTGGACAACGGCAGCGTGTTGCCTTGGGTCGGGCTTTGGTGCGTGATTCTCAGGTCTTTTTGATGGATGAACCGCTTTCTAACCTTGATGCCAAGTTACGTATGCAAACACGTACAGAGATCAAACGACTGCAGCAAAAATTGGGTATTACCACGGTCTATGTCACCCACGATCAGATCGAAGCCATGACCATGGGCGATCGGATTGCTGTCATGAAAGGGGGAATTATTCAGCAATTGGCCACGCCTGCCGTTGCTTATGAATTTCCGACCAATCTTTTTGTTGCTGGTTTTATTGGTAGCCCCTCTATGAATTTTTTACAAGTCAAAGTTTCTGACCTTGATAGTACGACAGTTAAAGTAGAGGCGCCTGGTTTGAGTTTAAACTTAAAACGCACGGATGCCAGTTCTGAAATTGATGCTTTTAAAGGCAAAGAAATGACCTTTGGGATTCGACCTGAATTTTTGGCTTTAACAGATGTGGACACCTCCATTCCTGAATGGCAGTCGGTTCAAGCTTGGGTGGATGTGGTTGAACCTTCGGGTTCGCGTACATTTATCCACCTATCTGTGGGCGATAAACACAAATTGGTGGCCGAGGTGGACACGATTAAAGTTCTTCACATCACTTCGGGGACGGAAATTCCTGTTTGGTTGGACACCCGACATGTCCACCTTTTTGATCCTATCAGTGAAAAGCGTATTCTGAGTACGGCCAAACATCCATGATTGAAACCAAGGGGCTGATCAAAACTTACCGCAAACGTCGGGTCGTCAATAATGTCAATATCCGAGTGGGCAGGGGAGAGGTTGTCGGTCTTTTGGGACCCAATGGGGCAGGTAAAACGACCACTTTTTATATGGTTGTTGGGTTGGTTTCTCCCGAAAAAGGGAATGTCTTTTTTGATGGTAAACGTATTTCCAAATTACCCATGCACAAACGGGCCCGTTTGGGCATTAGCTATTTGCCTCAGGAAGCATCTGTTTTTCGCAAATTAACGGTTGAAGACAATATCAAGGCGATCTGGCAATTGTTAAAGGTTCCCCGTGCCGAACAAAAGGTCCGTTTGGATGAACTATTAGAAGAATTCAATTTGCAGCATGTGCGTAAATCAAAAGGTCACCAATTGTCTGGGGGTGAGCGCAGGCGGGTTGAGATCGCGCGAGCGGTTGCAACCAATCCCTCTTTTTTGTTGTTGGATGAACCTTTTAGCGGTATTGATCCAATTGCCGTGGCAGGGATTAAAGAAATGATTGTCCATTTACAAAAGCGGACAATCGGCATTTTGATCACCGATCACAATGTCCAGGAGACGCTTGGGATTACAGACTGGGCCTATATTTTGACCCGTGGTAATGTGATTGTAAGTGGTCCTTCTGAAGAGGTTGCCCAAAATCCTTTGGCCAGAAGGTATTATTTGGGCAGTGAGTTTAAGTTCCAACGCTATCGTTCCAAAATGCGTTTTCCTTTTACGGACGAAGAAATCATGCGCAGAAAAGAAGAAAGTATTGCCGATCTGAGCCAAGTCAATTTTGATGATTTGGATGCCGATTTGTACGAGTCTCCCGCTGTTTAGCCGCTCTTCTTTTTTGGTTCAACGCTATATCCTGCTTGAGTTTTTCAGCCCTTTTCTTTTTTCAGTTGTGATGATGGGCTGTATTTTAACCACGGGCTTTGTGCTCTTTAATTTGTTGGAGCAAAGCGTTCAGTTTCAAATTCCCTTTACTCTGGCTTTGCAAATATTCTTGGCGCGCATTCCTGAAATGCTTTTTTACACGTTGCCTATGGCCTCTTTATTGGGCAGTATGCTGGCTTTCTCTCGTTTGTCTGGAGATGGAGAACTGCTTTCTTTGAGAATGATGGGTTGGAGTTTTTATCAACTTTTACAACCACTGATATGGGGAGGCAGCCTTTTGGCTTTGCTTGCAATCATCTTGAATGAAACCCTTTTGCCAGCGTCCGCTTTTTCGGCCCGTCAATTATTGCACTATGCCCAAACCCGTCAGCCTGAAATCCCCGTTTTACAATCCCATCTTGTTTTTCGGCAAATTGAATCTGGACAGTTGAAGTATCTTTTATATGCCAGACAAGCAGACAAAAAATATCTGTATGATCTTGTTCTGCAGATCTTTGAACCCAATAATTCAGTCAGTTTGCTTCAGGCCAAGCATGCTTCACTTCAAGATGGTCAGTGGACATTTTTTTCTGGAAAAATCTTTAAATCGACCTTTGATGGGCGTTTTCAATCAGTTGATTTTTTGAAATTTCAATACCCACTACAATTGTCTACTCAAAAAATCATGCAGGAAAGTCGACTTCCGCTGGAAATGAGTTTGTCTGAATTGCACCAATATATTCAGCATTTAGAAGCCAGTGGACAAAATGTGTCTGCTTTAAAAGTGCGTTGGCATCAAAAAATAGCACTGCCCATGACCACTCTGATTTTTATCCTTTTGGGAGCAGCCATGGGGGCCCGCACCTTGAGCAGTCGTTTGCAGGGATTTGGTTTTACTTTGCTTTTGATCTTTGTCTACTATTTGTTTTTTGCCATTGGTACAGCTATGGGAGACTCTGGGCGAGTGCCTGCTTGGTTTGCTGCTTGGCTGGCAGACGGGCTAACAGCTTTAAGTGCTTCTTTCTTGGTTTGGAAACGCAATCAATGGGGTTAGCTTAATGAAAGAAAATATTGAGGAGCAAAAAGGCGCCTCCCCCTAAGATAAAAGACAGAGGAAAAGTAAGCACCCAGGCCCAAACAATACTACCAACAATTCCCCAACGCACTGCCGAAAATCGTTTGGAGGCACCTACTCCCATGATTGAGCTGGAGATGACATGGGTGGTGCTGACGGGCATGCCCATATGAGAGGCTGTCATGATCATGATGGCTGCTGAGGTTTCGGCTGCAAAGCCATGAATGGGTTGGAGTTTGATCATTTTACTGCCCATGGTATGAATGATTTTCCAGCCACCCGCCAGAGTACCCATACCCATGGCCAAGGCACAAGACAGAACCACCCAAAATGGGATTTGAAAATCGTGATTTCCAGCGGGTGTACCGTAATAACTCATCAAAGCCAATGTGATAATCCCCATTGTTTTTTGGGCATCGTTTGAACCATGACTAAGGGCCATAAAACCTGCTGAAACCAGCTGTAATTTTGAAAACCAACGATTGACAAAACCTGGCTTGGCTTTTATGAGCATCCAGTAGAGTGAAGTCATGACTAAAAAACCGACGACCAAGCCCAGCGTTGGTGAGATAATCATTGGTATAAACACCTTTTGCATCAGCCCTTGCATATTCAGAGCACTTAGTCCGCTGTAAGCTGCAGCAGAACCACACAAGGCGCCGATCAAGGCGTGAGAGGAACTGGAAGGGATGCCAAAATACCAGGTGATCAGATTCCAAATAATGGCGCCTATTAAGGCCGCTAAAACGGTTACTTGTGTGACGGAAGCGCCTGAAACCATGCCTTTTCCAATGGTTTTGGCTACTTCGACACCCAAAAATGCACCGAACAAATTCAACGCAGCAGCCATCATTACGGCTTGGGAAGGTCTCAGAACCCGTGTCGAAACAACGGTAGCAATTGAATTTGCAGTATCGTGAAAACCATTGATATAGTCAAAAACCAAAGCGAAGATAACAACACAAACCAATAAGACGAAGGAATCAAGCATACTTCAAAATAATCCCCATCAAAATTGAGCCTGCGCTGTGGCATTTATCGATGGCATTTTCGAGACATTCAAAAATGTCTTTCCATTTCATCACATGCAAGGTGTCATGGGGTTCATTAAACAATTGTTTAATTGCGGAGCGATAAATTTTATCCGCCTCTTTTTCAAGCTGATTTAGTTTTTCAAGATGGGGAGTAAATCGTTCGAGCGAACTGAGATTGTCCAGTCTTTCGATCAAGAAAGCCAATTCATTGGTGCATTCCAAGAGAATTTGTGTCAGTTCGTGCACTGCTGGCTCGACGCTGTGAACATGGTACATATCAAAACGGCGAGCAGCTCCGTTGACGTGAGCAATAATACTGGTCAATGTTTTGGTTAAGGCATGGATATCTTCCCGATCCATGGGCGTTACAAAGGTGGAAAATAAATTTTTGAGGAGATCCTCAGACAGACCATCTCCATGGGAGTCCAGGCTAACAATTTTTTTGAGAGCGACAGAGCTTTCTACCAGATCACGGGTCTGATTGGCTGTTACAATGGGATTGTCTTGATAAGTATGTAAAAAAAGCTGGAATTCTTTAGCTATTTCAACAAGACATTGTGAAAGATTGTTGAATAAGACGAAAAATTTTTTGTCTTTTGGAAATAAACTTAGTTTAATCATTTCTTTAATCTCTATTGAATCATTTCTTAAACTTTCTGAATTGCCTCCTTATTGCTGTGCATGTTAGCATACTTTCCCATAGGTGGGTATGGAATCCCTTTTCTTATCTCGTAAAGGTTTCGGCTCTTCTTTTATAGGTGTGAAAGCCGTAATTAAGGCAGTTCATTATAAGGTGTTGATTTTGTGAGTGAAGGTTTATTTTTTGGAACAGAACGAAAGCTCAAAACATGGCATTTGACGCCATCTCAGCTGACTTTGATCGGCTTTCTTGCTCTCATTTTGATTGGGGCTTTTTTTCTCTGGCTGCCATTTTCAGTCACACAACCTGCTTCTAGCACGTTTTTAACCGCCTTGTTTACCTCTACTTCTGCGGTCTGTGTCACAGGGCTGAGTGTGGTTGACCCCTCCACTTATTACACCCCACTGGGTCAGGTTATTTTAATGGCTTTGATTCAATTGGGCGGGTTGGGCTATATGACTCTCTACAGCCTGATGGTTTTGGCTGTTGGAAAAAGACTGTCTTTGCGTGAACGTTTTGCCATGCAGCAGGTCTTGGACTTACCTGGACCCGGCGGTGTCGTGCGTTTTGTCAAACGTATTTTATTAATGACCTTATGCATAGAAGGTTTGGGTATGTGTTTTTTGGCAGGCGTCTGGGTGCCTCAAGTGGGTTGGGGCAAAGGTCTTTTCTTGGCTCTCTTTCACAGTGTCTCTGCTTTTAACAATGCAGGATTTGCACTCTTCAGCGATAACCTGATGGGGTACCAATCCAATCCTTTGCTTTTGCTGACCATTGCTACTTTGGTTATTTTTGGCGGGCTGGGTTATCCGGTTCTTTCGGAGCTGTGGAATCGCTTCCGAGATTCATCAAAACCCTTGCGTTGGAAATATTTGTCTTTGCATACCCGTGTCTGTCTGATTGCGACAGGGGGGCTATTGGTCTTGGGTACTTATGCGATCCTCTATTTGGAGCTGAATAACCCACATACATTGGGTTCCATGAGCGGTTTTGATAAGCTCCTCAATGCTTTTTTTCAATCAGTCATGCCCCGAACTGCGGGATTTAATGCTCTGGACATCGCCAAACTCGGGCAAGCAACTCTGTTTATCTCCTTGATTTTGATGTTTATTGGGACCAACCCAGGGGGAACTGGTGGCGGCGTTAAAACCACAACCATTGCGGTCGTCTTTTTTAAATCGCTTTTTTCACTTCAGGGACGCCAGAATCTGGTCTTGTTTCAGCGCAAAATCAGTGACTCAACTGTCAATAAAGCGGTGGCAACGCTTTTATTTTCACTTCTATGGATCAATGGGGTGACCCTACTCTTGCTACTTACTGAGAAAAAAGAGCTGATGGTGTTGCTCTTTGAAGTGGTATCCGCTTTTGCTACTGTCGGACTTTCGGCCAGTCTTACACCCACTTTATCAGGGCTGGGACAAATTTTGATTATATGTACCATGTATGCCGGACGTGTGGGTGTCATTACGTTGGGGACGGCATTTTGGTTCCATCACCGTCAATCTTTATTAAAATACCCTGAAGAAAATCTGCTTGTTAGTTAAGGAGTTTTTATGAAGCAATTTGCGGTTATCGGTCTGGGTCGATTTGGGGTGAGTGTAGCAGCTACACTTCGCTCTCAGGGGCATGAGGTCTTGGCCATCGACAATGATGAAGAAAATGTCCAAAATGTCCAAACCGAAGAGTTGGTGACCCAGGCTATTTGTTTGGATTCGACCAATATTCATGCCTTAGAAGAACTGGGTTTACAGGGTTTTGATGGTGTGATACTTGCGATTGGAGAAGACCTGCAGGCGAGTATATTAACTGCGCTCAACCTGATGGAGTTGGGAGTTAAAAAATTAATCGCCAAGGCCACCAATGCCAATCACGGTAAAATTTTAGAGCGTATGAATGTGCCGCAGGTTGTTTTTCCTGAACGTGACATGGGCAAACGTGTGGCTCAAATGATGATGCAATCCAGTATTCTTGAAAGCTTTCAATTGGATCCCCGTTTTAGTGTGATTGAAATGAAAGCACCTGAACATGTTCTTAATCGAACCCTGGCCCAGTTAAATCTGAGGGTAAAGTTTGGTATTTCTGTTGTCGCAATTAAACATGGTGGGACAGAACTTGCGATTATCCCAGGACCTGACCATGTGATCAGCGAAAATGATCTGTTGGTTATTATTGGAGACAATCAGGGGATTCGCCATTTTTTACAAATCTAGATATTCTAGTAGACATATTTCCCCTGACCCTGTTTGAAAATTAATTTTTTATTTGACAAATTAATTATAGAAGATTTGCCGTTTAGCTTTATTTTATTTGATTCTAAATAAAAAAAAGGTAAATATAGTTTATTTTCTTGTTTTTTAAAAATTATTTCTTTACTTGATATTTTTTTGTCGTTTCTTATTAATGTGCAGTCTTCTATTTTTAACTCTTTTTCTGAAATGGTTCCCTTGCTCC
>JBIKWL010000319.1:0-2518 GCA_044356335.1 Candidatus Sericytochromatia bacterium | reverse complement strand
ATTCTGACTTGCCTCTGGCTCTGATCTCACAAACGCAGTCAGGGCATCCGGCCCACGCCCGCAATGCAGGCATCGCCCACGCCCGAGCTGAATGGGTACTTTGCCTGGATGCCGATGATCAGATCAATAATACATTTTTGGCTTCAACCTTAGCTTTAATTCAAGCCAAACCCTGGATTGGCTTGGCTTATCCGCTTGTATCGAGCCTCAATGATCCGCTCTTTGAACCCGTGCAACACAGCTTTGAGCTGGAAAAAATCCTCGAATGGGTCTTGATTCCCACCGCCACCGTTTTTCGCAAAAGCGCATGGGAAAAGACCGGGGGGTATTATCCCACCGGTTATGAAGACTGGGATTTTTGGCTCAGTTGCATAGAGCTGGGCTATTTCCCCCAGCCCGTGTCAGAAGCGGTATTTTATTATCGCAGCAGCCTCACGGGCGTCTACGGCAGCCACTTAAGCCAAGACGGCCTCTACAAAGCCCGCATCATTGACCGCCACCCAGCCCTTTTTTCAACGCTTCAACGCTATTGGGCCCAAAAAGTACTGGCCAATCCCAGCAACATGGCCCTGCAAAATGCCTTCCGGGCAGGTACCATGCCACAATTTCCAGAGGATCAGCTCTCTGCCTGCACTGAACTACTGCAAGAATATCTCAAGCGATTGGAAGCAGAAAAGCACTGGCAAATAACTGCCAAAGCCCGTTTTGATTTGTTTTTAACGCACTTGCCTTTTAGCGAAAAAGCCCTCGAATACCATCCCAAAGGCTCACAGTCATTAAAATGGGTTCTCGAACAGCAACCCTTTCCAATCAAAGCCCAGGTTGAATTGGAGGAACACACCCACAGCTTAAAACTGCCTCTGCCAGGGCCTTTTCAAGCTGATCTGGCCTCAGAAATTGCAAGCATTTTATGGGAACATCCCCAACGCCTACTTTTGCTGGGCAATCCGCAGGACCCGCGTTGGGAAATCAGCCTGGAATGTTGTTTAACAACCCCCCAGAGTGAACTGTTATTTGCCCTCTGGCTGCCTGAAAAAGATCCTGAAGAATGGCTGTTGGACTGGTTAGATAGCAAAGGTCTCGATCCCGAAATCATGCCAGAAATGGTTTTATTGACAGAAATACCTCCCGAACATTGTCCCGTGTCCTTTGCCTTTTTCGAACAGATCTATCTGGCCCCAGGCAGTGCCAAAGGTCTGGCTCTGCAGGTTTTGCTCTCAGGGAAAACGCTCTGGACGGCAGAGATAGAGACTGAGTGGTTGAACTTTGGCATTCAAGAGGAAGTTCCGGCCAGCCTCTGGTTTGAACGTCTCCAGATCGGTGAACCCAAATTAAAAGCCCTCAAGGCCCCTGTCGATTTTCGTCAACGCTGGAACCAAGACTGCCTGAAATCCGCACGAGAATGGTTTGAAACAGTGTTGGAGCCGCAGCTTGCTTTGCGTACCGGTTATTAAGTTCAACAGGAAATTAGGCCTACCAAACAGCCCAACCCAGCACCTTGGTCAAATCTCCAATATTGGCCACAGCTTTGCAGCTGGGGGTGGCTTTCCACTGCCCGATCCCTTTAAAAGCCCATTTGTCATCAGCCGTGTAACTATTGCCATTGCTCCAAGGGCCACTCAAAGCCAGTTTGAGCGGGCCGACATCGCCCAAATCGCCAGGGTATTTGCTCTGATAAGAATAGCCTTTGCCTTTGTATTTGCCAGAAACATAGTTTTGGCCAAATTCACATTCACCGTTGCCACAGGCCCCTTTGAGCTGCGATTTGCCGTGATCCCCTTTGCCATTGCCGCGAAAAATCCAACCCCCATCCCCCTGAAACCAAAAACCATGCCAACTGAAATTACCTTTGGCTCCTTTCATGCTCCAAGTGCCTGTGTAGGTGCATTCCAGGCCCGGCGTGACCTCTTCTTCAGCCTGAGAGGGAAAAGTAGCCAGTGGGCTATAGATAAGGGAACACAGGACCAGAGCAAATAGAATTTTTGACATGTAAAGACTCCTTAGTTTGCCAACAATTTTTTTCTCATCATTTTTTACTGTTAAAATACCCCAGCCATGAAAAAATTCGTTTTCATGGCGTAGTAAACTTAAGCATACTTTTGCACAAACAAAAAAAGAACCCCAGGAGACCTTACTATGAAATATTTATTGATGCTTTGCCTGCTTGGACTCACGGCCTGCGGCCCCGCAGCCAACAGTCCGTCCCAACCCTCAGGTGCCTCCAGTAGCGAGAATACCGCCAAAGTCATGACCAGTAAACAGGCCTACTTGAGTTTTCTGGCCTGTGCCAAAACTGCAGAATCATCGAGTACCCAACAGGCCACCATTCAAACAGGGATTGATAACGTCAACACAATCCCCGAAGCGGGATGGGAAGCCCTCAAAGCCAGCTTGAGTATCAGTGCCAAAGATTTTGTCGAGCGCTACCCATCCTGTGCCAAATAATAATTTGCTTCATTTCTAACGATTCTCTTCTGCCCAACCTGGCCGGATGCTGAAAGCCCAGGCCCTCAGCATC
>JBIKWL010000064.1:0-30937 GCA_044356335.1 Candidatus Sericytochromatia bacterium | reverse complement strand
AACGGCAATCCGGCAGGCTCCGATCTCAGTGGGATCCTCAAAAACAGCTATGTTCGTCAGACTGGCATGAATGCAGGCATTGGCGCAGGTGTCTATGGCGGGCTTTCTGTGCTCAAACAGGGATTTGGCCTCATGAGCGGTAAACAAGATGCCGCTGGTGCGGCTGCCAATGTCATTACAGATACCCTGCGCGGCGGTGCAGCCGGGCTCGGAGCGACTGCAGGAGGCGGGCTGACAGGTTTGGCCATGCGTGCGATGGGAGCCACCGGCACCTTTGGCACGGTGATTACCTTTATTGGCGGCGCAATTGGGGCCTCGGTCGGCAGTGGATTGCTCGAAGCGACTGGGGTGCGCGATGGTTTGCTCAAAACCTTCGGCTCTCAAAAAATGGCCGCTTAAGATCTTTTTACAGGGAAGAGGCAAGTTTGTTAATACAGAGCGGGATAACTCCAAGATAAGGTTATGTTTGGGTAAAATTGTGATTATAGAAAAATTAGTCTTGCTGGGTCTTCTGGGTTTACTGACCGCCTGTGGTCAGTCTCCCATGATGACTTCTCCCTATTATGGACAGCAGGGCAGCGACCCTTACGGCAATGCCTATGCCACCACGGGTCAACCCAATCAGCCCGGCGGTGCTTATGGCAGCATCGACCCCAACGCAGGTTATGGTTTTGCCAATACCGACCCCAACGCCTATGGGTCAAACACAGCTTATCCCAATTCCCAGTATGACCCCAATGCCTACAACAGCACGACTTACCCAAATAGCCAATATGACCCCAACACAGCCCTGCCTCCCGATGTGGCTGCAGGTAACGTCAGTTACCCCCTGCCCGAAGCCAATAACCAACCCAAAACACCTACAAACACCGCCAACCAGCCGGCTCCCGAAGCCACGCCTGTACCCATTCCCGCTCAGCTCAAAGATGCCAGCGCAGAATTAAAGGTTTTAACCTTGAATGTCTGGGGCCTGCCCAGTCTGCTGGGCAAAGACCGCAAAGCGCGTTTTGAGCGCCTCGGCCAAACGTTAAACGACTACGATATCGTCACCTTGCAAGAGACCTTCTCCAACGATATCGAGATTCTGCGCAAGAGCACCCGCTTCCCCTATCACCTGCGCTGGAACAATACCGGCCTGCGCATGGGCAGTGGCCTCTATGTGCTCTCCAAATACCCGATCATCCGCAACGACTTCCGCCAATTTGAGAATTGCACTGTGGCCGATTGTCTGGCCCGCAAAGGCGTGCTCTTTACCCGCATCGACCACCCCACTTTGGGTGCAGTCGATGTCTACACCACCCATTACCAAGCCGAAGCCAAACCCGTGGCCGAAAAAATCCGGATTGAAGAAGACAATAAAGTGATGCAGGAATTTGTAAGCCAGAACAACTCCCCGTATCCCACCATCATCACCGGCGATTTTAACTTTAAACCCGATTTCCCCGAATACCTGGATCTCAACCGCAGATTGCCTCTGGTGGATACCTGGCGCACCGCCAACCCCAATGCGCCTGGTTATACCTCCGACCCCAGCAATCTCTACAAAGCGGGCAAAGAACAAGGCGCGCGCATCGACTATATCTTCGTGCTCAAGCAAAACACCTACAAAACCAGTGTGCAAGAAGTGCAAGTGACGCACAACAAACCTGTCGAAGGTTTTTTCCTGTCAGACCACTTTGGTGTCTCTGCCAAAATCAAGTTTGAGACCCTCTACAGCACTGAGCTGAAAAACCACAGCAGCAGCAAAGACTAACTCAGGCGGCCCCAAATTGGAAGGCCGAAATCACCGAGCCCATGATCTCGCCCTCAAAGACCTTTTTTCCTGGCTCTTGCTCAGCAGCTCCGGCGATCACCATCAGCGGTAAGAGATGTTCTTCACGTGGGTGGGAAAAACGCCCTGACGGCGCTTGCCCCCAGGCATTGAGTTGCTCGGCACGGGTGGTCGAAGTCTGGGCCACAGCCTGACTCAACCAGGTATCAAACTCCCGCGATTGGGGCCGCACATCGCGCCCAAAGACGCGCAAATTATGAAAACTCATGCCACTGCCAATCAGCAGCACACCCTGCTCGCGCAAAGGCGCCAAGGCCTGTCCCAATTGATGGTGAAAGGCCGGATCAAGATCGGCCCGCAGGGAAATCTGCAGCACAGGGATCTCCGCATCGGGGTAGATGAGCTTAAGCGGAATAAAGACACCGTGATCATAGCCGCGCTCGGCATCCACCTGAGCGGGGATGTCTGCAGCTGTGAGCAGTGCCTGAATCTGTTCTGCCAAGGCAGGTGCGCCAGGCGCGGGATAGGTCAGTTGATAGGTGTGTTCGGGAAAGCCATAATAATCGTAGATCAGCTCAGGCCGGGCATGGCCAGTGATCGCAACTTCGGGGGTTTCCCAATGGGCCGAAATCACCAGAATGGCGCTGGGACGCTGACCCACCTGATCGGCCATTTGGCGCAACCAAGCAGCCAGTTCGTCCCAGGTGTCTGCGGGCCCCATCGTCCAATCCATAAAAAAGCAGGGGCCACCTCCATGGGGAATAAAAAAAGCGGGTAAACGTTTGGATTTCGTCATGTTTCAGGCTCCTGGTATTATTTGACTGATTGGCGGGGCTCTACGGGCAAGAGACGAAAACGTCCCCAAGCAAGGGTCAAAGCCAAGCCTCCCAAAACAAGGTTAACAGGTAAAGCTGCGGCTTCTCCGCGAATCAAATGAAAAAGAGACGCGAAAAGCATAATCGTGCTTAAACCCAAGGCGGCCAAAGGAGTCAATCGGGGTTGTATGCGCGTTGCGGCAGGCAAAATAAGACCCAGTGCGCCAGCAACTTCAGACAGTCCAATAAAGCGCACCAAAAATTCAGGGGCCTGTGCGACCCAAGGCAAAGACTGGGCCAAACTGGCGATCGGAGCTAAAAGCTTCATCCCCCCAGCCATCCCAAAAAGGGCGGCCAATACAATCTGACCAGACCACAGCCCCAGATTGAGAAAGAGAGAACCTTTGGATACAGATTGAATCACGGCATTGCTACTCATTTTTACGTTTCCTTTGTTAGGTAGACTTCTTGTTTTTGAGTATAATAAAGAAATGAATATAAACAAAAGTATCATTTGTTTATAAACAATATTAAAATATTTTATACATCAGGTTCTCAAACCCAAATGAAACTCGAACAGCTCAAAGCCTTGGATGCAGTCGTAAAAGCGGGGAGCTTCGCCAAAGCCGCCAATGAAATCCTGCTCGTGACCCAGCCTGCCGTGACCCGCGCAGTCCAAAACCTGGAGGCTGAGATTGGCTTTGCGCTCTTTTCGCGCGAACAATACCGCCCTGTTTTAACGCCCCAGGGCCAAGCGTTTTACAGCCGCGCACAACAGATTCTCAAACAGGTCGAAAACCTCAGTGATTTGAGCCAACAAATGGCCCAGGGCATGGAGCCCGAACTCAAAATTGCCATAGATACGTATTTTTTGCTGCCAGAAATGCTCTGCGCCTTTCACGAAACCAATCAGGAATTCCCTTGCACCCAGTTACATATCAGCTGTGAGATCTTGGGCGGGGCCATCGGCAAATTAATCGAAAAAGCCTGCGACCTGGTGATCGTGCCCTGGGCCCCCGAATACCGTAACCAGTCTCAGCTCTTGAGCCTGCCTTTGGCCCAGATTCAGGCCAGCACTGTGGTCGCGGGTAATTTTCCATTGCTTAAACAGGCCGAAGCAGTGCCCGCTGAAGCCCTGGCCCCATTTATCCAAGTCGTGGAGCGCAGCCAGGAGCAATACATGCGCTTGGGCAGTTCTACCCTGAATCCTCACAGCCAGCGCTGGTACGTCAACGACGTGCATCTCAAAAAGCAGATCATCCTCTCGGGCCGCAGTTATGGATTTTTGCCCTACCATTTGATCGAACAGGAATTGGCCTCGGGCCAGCTTGTGCCCTTCAGCAATTTAGAAAGCTTTCAAGTGCGGACGATTGAATTGCGCGCTGTGCGCCTGAAAGACAGCTCCATGGGACCTGTACAGCAAAAACTCTGGCAAAAGTTGGGCCAAATAGAAGCCGCTCGCGCCCGACTCAAATAGACCTCAAAGCAAGTCCTTAAGCCAGTCTAAACACCTGATCCAATTGGCGCTGAACCAGAGATTCTGGCAAATGGGCCATCAGCCAATTGCGCAGCCGCAGACCATGTTTGAGATTGCTGAGTTGACCGAGTTTCCAAGAGGTTTCGGTAATAAAACGGGCACGTGCCAAGCGACGGTTTTGGTAAAACTGCAAAGCTTGCTCCAGATCGCTGGAAGCCAGACTTTCCGCCAGAGCCCAAGCGCTTTCGAGGGCCTGATTGGCTCCTTGGCCCAGGTTGGGTGTGGTGGCGTGGGCTGCGTCTCCCAAAAGCCAGATTGGGCCTTGACCATAGCTCTTGAGTGGCACAAAATCTGAGAGATCGTTGCGCAAAAAGGCTTCAGTGGGCGTGGCCTGAATGATCTGCAAAACCCGTTCGGGAAAGTCGGCAAAGGCCCTCAGTAGATCGGGTTTTAAGTTCTCGGGGCTGTCATGTTGACCCGCTGGAACAGCTTGCGTGAGATAAAAATAGACCTGATCAGCATTGACCTGAGAAAACCCGGCCCGCAAACCCGGTCGATCACCCCAAAGTTCTTGGGCCTGGTGGTGCCAGGGTTCGGGCAAGCGCAGCGGCGCCAACCCGCGCCAACAGCTCTGCCCACTGTAACGCAGGGGAATCTCACCCCATAGCTGTGTGCGCACCCGCGAACGCAGGCCATCAGCGCCAATCAGCAAATCCCCTGTGGCGCTGCTTCCGTCTTCAAATTGCACAGCTACCTGCCCCTGCTGAATGTCGTAGGCCTGAAAACGCTTGCCTGTGTGCAAAGGCGTTTGTTTGAGGGCTGCCCTTAAAATTTCGTGCAGGGCCGAGCGGCGAATCGCCAGAGGCCCGGCTCCATAGCGGCGACGCAGGTCTTGGGCATTAAAGCCCGAAAGTTTATTGCCATGTAAGTCTTCTACTGTCGAGGCCTGCAACTCCCAGCCAGCTTGGAGCACGGCCTGTTTGAGGGCAGGTTGAATGCGATTGAGAATCTCCAAACCGTTGGGGGCCACCCACAGCCCGGCACCGACAGCCCGAATGGCGGGAGCGGCTTCAAAGACTTCAACGGCGATGCCTTTTTTTTCGAGGGCCAAAGCGGCGCCCAGCCCGCCAATGCCCGCCCCCACAATTAAAACTTTCATATACGTGCTCCTTATTGGTGCAAACTTTTTTGCATCTTCGTTCCGATTTAGGTCAAGTGTACTAAATTTTTCTTTTTAGGTCAAGTATACTAATTAAATGAACACCAAAGCCAAAATTTTGGCCAAGGCCCTTGAGTTGTTTAACGCTGAGGGCCACGAGGCCGTGACCACTCGCCAAATAGCCCAAGCCCTGGGCATGAGCCAGGGCAATCTCTGTTACCACTTTCCCCAGAAAAAAGATCTGGTCATGGGGCTGTATCAGGCCTTGGTGGCAGAATTTGACCAGACCTTCAAAAATCTGCAGCAGCGCGAATACAGCTTTGAAGAGGCCTTTGTTCAGACCCACCAAATGCTCGGCATTCAGTCCCGTTACCAATTTCTGATGCACGATTTTGTGCGGATCATGCAGACCTATCCTGAGATTAACAGGCATTTCAGGGCCCTGCAGACGCTTCGCCACCAACAATTACAGCTGCTGTTTAAACAGCTCAATGCACGGGGTCTGGCCCATTTACCGCTGGAAGGCCCAGCCTTTCAGCGCTTGGTGGAACAGTATTTTATTGTCGGCAATGCCTGGATGGGAGAAGCTGCGATCTTAAATCCGCAGCCCAAGCCAGAACTGCTACAACATTATTGCGCGGTCTTGCTCGGTTTGCTTTACCCCTGGTTAAGCCCAGCAGGCCAAACGGCTTTTGATCAAGGCTTTAACGCCTTTCAAAAGTCGCTCAGCTCAGAACCCAGCTAAAATTTTTCGTATTGGCGCTGCTTGTTCTGGCGCATGGGGGCCTGAATTTCGTTGGTGAAATTGCTATAGACCTCGAGGCTGATCGGGTGTTCCACCGCATAGGCCACGCTGATCTTCTTTTTTTCTTGGGGCTTGAGATCGAGCACCCAGCGCAGCACATTCTCGCGGGTCTGTTCTTGGGGCTGGGGGGTCATTTTGAGGACGGTCATGCGAATCTGATCGTGGCGCACCAGGGGCAGATGGTCCCAAACCACGACCTGCACAGGTTTGTTTTTAAAATTCGAGACCTCAATTTCGTAGCTCATTTCGCGGCGGCGCATGTCGCGCATCAGACCTGTGAGCGTGGTCTGCTCTGAGCCCTCGCGGCGGGCCACGCGGATATTTTCATCGACACCAAAATTCAAGCTGGCCTCTTCGTTGGGGCGCACCAAGGAGATCTGGCTGGTGCCGGTATAGTCGAGATCGACATAATTGCGAATCTGGCCCGCAAGCAAAGGCAAATCGCCATTGTTGCGGAAGCGGGCACGCAGATAGACCCGGCGCGAGAGTTTGGGCACCACCTGGTATTCGGCTTCGTAATTAAAACTGCGGGTGGCAATCGAGACCCGGCGGGCATGGGGCGAGCTGTCGATACTGACTTTTTGTGGGATCGCAAAGAGCACCGAGAGGCCCTGGGTTTGCACATCCGATTCGACAAAGCCCGAATTGTCACTGCCCGTGACAGGCCCGTCGCTGTCGCCCATTTCTTCTTCATCGGAGAAGCCGCCTCTGGGGGCATTGCTCAACATGCCTTTTTCCTGAGGTGGCTGGTGGTGGGTAATCACCCAGGGCTCCAACATGGGCACCGCCGCATTGAGCTGGGGCACGGCTGTGGACAGGCTGACATCGACATCCTGCCAGGGCTCGCCGGTTTGCTGCACAATATCCCCGTAATAGGTCAAAGAGAGTTTGCCCGCTTTCTCGTCCATACGCGCGTCATAAGAGGGCGTCCAATGAATGCCCGGCACGAGATAGCGCAATTGAAAGCTGACAGGACCTGGGGTTTTGGCCGTAAAATAAACCACGGCAGCTTGGGTCTTGTGGGCCAATTGCGAGGCCTGTTCTGAAAGTTTTTTGTTGACCTCGGCGATTTTTGCCTGTAAATCCTGCTTCTGCTGCTGAAACAGGGTCTCACTCTCCAAGAGTTTGGCCTGGTTTTGGTTGAGAAAATCGAGGGTCTTTTGCCACTCAGCGGGCTGGGGATAGGCCGGGGTCTTGTTGGAGACCTGCTCCCAATAGGTGTCGAGCCAGTCTTGGCCGCGTTCGTTGAGAGTGTGGGTGTTTTCGAGGCGGGCCATTTGCTGGTTGAGCTGCTTGAGCTGGGCCTTGAGTTTGAGAGTCTCTTTGTTTTCTTCGCCCGGCGGCAGGGGCATGATCTGCACATTGTGGATACTCACACCCGGTGCGCCCTGGGCGCTGACATGCAGGGAGTCGGTCACCATGCCGAGGGGGATATCTGTGACCCGCAGGCGGTAATCGCCGGGTTTGGCCAAGCTGAGCCGGGCTTCGCGGCTGACAATGCCCTGGCCCTGGTAGGCGATCACCTTGGAAATGGGCGAAGAACTCAATTCGGTGATGGTTTCGGCCTGTGCGGAAAGTTGTAGGGCCGGTTGCAGAGCGGGCTGCAGACTCAGGGCCAATAAAAGGGGCAAGGCAAGGTGCTTCATGGTTTCCTCCAGCAAAGTTTCTGTGTGTACTATACCCTCTCTGTGAATAACTGCCCATGGGGGATGAGGCCGAGCCGTTGAAAAAGAACAGAGGGGGTTTAGTTGAGACTCTGGGGATGCGGAGAGTGTTCAAGGCTTTTGGGAGGAGCCTGTGCTTTGGTTGTGGTTTCAATTGAGGGTAAGAAGAGTGGGTAATCAGCTCCGGTTGGCACAAGCCCCTGACGTTCGGGCCGTTCGCTGCGCACCTCGTGTGCGCGCTCTCTGCCAGTCACCCCGCCTTTGGCCATCCTGGCACGGCGGGGTTCCTCAGCACCTGCGGCGCTAAGTAAGAGCCTTCTAAGCATCGCCACTTTGGCTCTGCAAGAAGCTCATAAATGCCCTCACTTTTCAGGGGCTTGGCCAACGGAGTAAGCTTGCTCACGGTTTTTGCCGCGCACGCAGCAACTCCAGTGCTTTGGTCAAGCGGCGTTCGCGGGTTTCGGGCTTTTTGGCGAGCGAGAGTGGTATCAGCAAAGAGTAGCGCTGGGTCTTGGTCAGGCTCTCAAAGAAAGTTTTGGTCTCGGGGTCTTGATCGAGCTGGGCCTGTAAATCGCCGGGGACTTCGATGGTGCTAAACGAGGCATAGGCCTGCTCCCATTCGCCATTGGCCTTGGCTTTGTCGATCTCGGCTTGGCCCGCTGGCTGCATGCGTCCAGCGGCAATCAGTTTGGCGACTTTTTCGCGGTTGACCTGGGACCAGAGGCTGCGCTTTTTGCGCGGGGTAAACTTTTGCAGATACGAGGTTTCGTCGCCTTTTTTGACCTGGCTGTCGATCCAGCCATAACAGAGAGCCACATCCAGGGCCTGGGCGTAGTTCACGCTGGCAACACCCGAAGCCTTTTTGTAAAAGCGCAGCCAGATACCGGGGGCCAAGGCAAAGTTTTCAGCGAGCCAGATTTCCCATTCGGCCTCGCTGGCAAAGGCCAGAATCGGGTAGTCGGGCGCGGGAGATGGGGTCCGTTTGGGTTGAGCGGGTTTGGGCATGGTCTCTTCCGTCATGAAGGATTTGTGATAAAGGATTTAGGTATCAAAGGTCACAGATTCACAGGGGCCTGGTACTGGGCAATCCAGGCACGCACCTGTTCGCGGGGCAGGGCTTCGACCCGATTGCCATGGATGCCGGTCATGGCCTCAGCGGCACAGAGGGCGTTTAAAATCGCCTCTTCGGTGGCATAAGTGGCGGCTTCGAGCAGGGGATCAAGCTGGGTATTGGGCAAGACCTGCCAATGCTCCATGCCCTTTTGCAGCGTGGGGGCCACCGTTGAAAAAGCCAGGAAAAAATCGCCGGAGGTGTTATATGCGACACCGCCGGTGCGGGCCACCCCCAGGCCCATGCGCCGGGCCAGACGTTTGAGCTGTTGCGGCAGCAGCGGCGCGTTGGTGGCCAAAACGCCAATGATCGAGCCATCTTGTTGGGGCTGTTTATTTGGACTGTGGAAAAGTTGGGGCAAAAGGCTGTCTTTGAGCCATTGGCCCACGGGCAGGCCATTCATGATTAAATTGCTGCGCGCACCAAAATTGGCCTGCACCAAGACCCCGACCAGAAAGGTCTGGCCTTGAATTTCGACTTGGCGAGAGGACGTGCCAATGCCTGCTTTAAAGCCAAAAGACACCATGCCCGTGCCGCCGCCGACAGAGCCTTCGGGCACCGGGCCTTCAGCGGCGCTGTCGAGAGCGGCAAAGACATCATCACGGGTCAGGGCCTGGGCTTCAATCGCATTGAGTCGCCCGTCCCAGGTTTCGCCGACCACGGGCAGCAAGCCGCCCCCGAGTAAGCCATCTGCGCCGAGGCGTTCCACCAGCCAGGCCCGCACGCCATCGCGCACCCGCCCCAGCGAGCAGGTATTGGTCAGCGCCACCGGCCCCTCCAAAAAGCCCGACTCTTCGACCCAGGCCAGCCCCGTCATCTCACCATTGCCGTTCAGGGCAAAGCTGCCAGCAGGCAAGCAAGAGAGCTGCGGGCCCTGGGGCAAAATCGCAGTGATCCCCGTGCGCAGGTCTGCGCCCGCAATCCGGGTGCAATGGCCGACCGCCAGGCCGGGCACGTCGGTAATCGCATTCAGCGGGCCGGGTAAGCCGGGCAGATTCAGGCCCAGATCGCGGGCGCGGGAGGGTTGGGGTAAGCTTTGCATTGCTTCAGATTGGCAGTAAATCGAGTCAGCGTCAAGCAGCGGCAAGGATTAACCAAAATTTAACCAAGAAACTGGGGCCAACCGACCCCATCTTTACAGAAGCTTTATATTCATGTTTTATGCTGGAAATATGAGCTGCCAAGCAGCAACGGGTCAACCCCCATAAATCCAGCTATTGAGGGACTTTTTCTATGCATCTATCCCAGCCTACAAACATGAGAACTTTTTGGCTCTTTTTTATCCTGTTTCTCAGTTTAAATGCCTGCCAAGCACCAAGTGTAGTCTCTTCGGCCAGACCACCCCAGCCAGGGCCTCGCACACCAGACTTGGCCACCACAAAATCTGCAATTGATAAAGATTTAGCATTTTCCACAGCTTCCTTTGACTACTACAATCCTCCAGGAAGCTATGAAGTCTTTCAACTCCGTAAAGAAGACATCAAGAACAATCGCCGAATTCAGACAACGGGTTCTGCTTATAACAAATCTTTTTCATGTCGTCCCGAAGTCATTGGTGGAGCCACCAATGGCCCTTCTTTTCAAATGGAGTATGACGTCCCCTCTGAGCATCACAATGGAGCCATTCACAATGGCGAAATAAGTATGCACTCTTTGGGCAATAAACTCATCTTAGAGAGGCTCTCTTTTAATGCCAATTCTGGCCCCTGGGGTTGGCACATTAACTTCATTCCCAATGCGGTTCAAACAGTGGGAAATCTCGAGCAAAATGTCAGTTTTAACATTCCCATTCCTCAAGGTGCAACATTTAGCTGGGGAGAAAGTTCTGGGGATGTTTTTAACCTTTCAGGCAGTCTTGCTGTTCAAATGGCAGGAAATACTGTCACAGTGCAAATCAATGCAAGTGGCTCTGTTATATCTCACAACCTTCATCAATTTGGAAAGGCGAATGGACTCACCCTCACAGGCACAGCCTCGTTTAACACCAGTAAAAGCATCAAAAACTGTGGCATAGGCACATACTTATCCATTTATGAAGAGGTTGATCTTGAAAACCCTGAGAACGATCAATTGGTGCTTGATTATGCTGTAAGTACTGAAAATTATGGCAATGGGCTGCCTTTTTCTTATCATTTTGTGGATGGAGAAGCAAGAGACAGTGCTGGAACCTGTCCCCCTTTCCCACCTCGTTCAGCTCAAGGACAACTCACTTTTTCAGAAAAACACAAGGGCCGTTACGCTGACGGGTTTTATTCCGCAGAAGCCTTCTTTGATGATTATCCACAGCAAAAAAGTATTGCTTATATGAGTATCATACATCCGCTCCAATTGGAGCTTTTCCCAAGTGAACTGCATACCAGCCCCGACAACCCCGATAATTTGCCTTATGACCATGTGGAATTTGCTGCAAGTGGGCCACTTTGCCCAGATTGGATCCTGCGTATTCCTGTCAGAACTGCTGCTGGAGCCTGCACCTGGGAAGAACATGGGAGTGGGTTTAAAGAGGGCATAAATTGGGATCTGACCTGCAACGGCCAAAAAGTCTTGCCTGGTTTATACCAAGCAGAACTCACCATGCCAGATTTTGAAAGTGGAATCAAACGCCCGATTAAGATTTTGGGCTGTGTGAGTGGCCCCCAACCTTCGCAGGAACCGACCTATGACCCTTCAGGGTATCCCATTCCTCCGGCTTATACGCCGCCGCCTTGTGAGCAGGAAGAAAAGGATATTTGCGAAGAAGCGGCATTTTTACAGCCAGAAGAGGTAGAACCAGCTGTCAACGCATTGCCAGGGAGAATTATTGACTCTTCTTTACAGAGCAATTTATCTGGCCATGAAAATCAAGACAAAAAAATTAAAAGTTTAACCGAACAGCTACAAGAAGCTGGTTATGATGTATCGCGAACAGATAACCCTCCCCCAGCTTCCAATCAAATCAAACGGAAAATTGAAAATCTCTTGCCCAAATACGCACAGGCTGTAACTGCAAGAGAAAATTACACAGCCAATATTCAATCACAAATGCAGCAGGTAGATAGCACAATCACTGCTATTGAAGCTCAAAATGCACAAACTGAAAATATTACTTTTGAAAATTTTGTGTTTGAAGGTGCTGCAAGACCTGTTTCTTTTGAGGATTATAAACGAGATATCGATGCCCTTAAATTTAAATTTGATGCGTATTTGGATGATGAGAATACCGTTTCTCTGCTCAAATGCATTCAAATCCTCTCCAATGAATTGAAAATACATAAATTACTGGTTCAAGATTATTTGGAGCAAAAATTTGCTCAAATCCCAGAGAATAGCTCCGAAGATGAATTTTCCTATGATTATGAAAACGAAAAAATAGGGCTGATTACACAGCCCAGAACCCTGATTCGGTTTCTTTCAAATCGATTGAACCAGCAAAGGGAGCGTATTTATCAAAAACACGAAAAAATTAAAAATGAAGTTACAGCTTTATTTTCGGAAGTAGATGCTTTAGATCAAGAATTAAGCGAACTTGAAGCTGAACTTGCAAGTATTCCTGTGGAAGATGAGAGTTCCTTCTCGATTTTAAGCCATCCTGAAGAAATAGCAGGAGCTGGCAATCCGGGCATGATGCGTTGGAATGCAGGTTCAGGACTCAGACAGGCTGAAAGACTACAACAACGTCTTGCAAGAAGTGTAAAGTTGAGAACAGATGCTTCTCGTCAAATAAGTCTGAAACAATCACGTGATAAATCGATTGGGAAAGCCATTCAAGACACAAATAACGCTCTCAAATTAAAACCAAAAGACCCACAATTATTAAAAAGAAAACAAGACCTCACAAACGAAAAGCATAAAATCAAGAATGAAATAGATCAGTTAAAAAAAGTTGATGCAAACAGCCAAAAAGCACAACACAAAATAGATATTCTCCACAACCAAATATTTGGAATATGTGGTTTAAAATGCCAATCCAGTTGGTTGAAGAAGAACTGGAAAACAACAGATGACACCGTAAAATTATTAAAAGATCCCAAATCCATTTGGGGAAAATCTGTGGATCAGATCAAAAAGTTATTCGAGGATAATGGCTATAAAATGACATTAAAAGCACCTGATAAAGGAACATCGGAGAAAGCAATTGTTTATGAGGTAAGTGGGCATTCAGATATAAACAAAGTTCAATATCACCCAGGAGGAGGCGTTCACGGTGGTTCTTATTACAAAATAGAAACCAAGGGCCAAAGCTCCGTAAAGGTTGTGGGTGATGACTATAAATTCACAGCTGACCCAGATAAACATGGAACACTTTTTTACTACAAATATTAATTATGATAAAAAAGATCGATTTCATCACTGAATACAATGACCTCTTATTATTCATAAATAAAGGCGTCAATATCTTTGGATTTCCTTTTAATCCAAATGATTATGTTTATAATATTCCAGTTGAACCAGAAGAATTGATTTTGATTAAAAACACATCGCAAAAGGATACCCCAAAATTCAGTCTCATCATCGAAGAGGAAGAAGACCTTGAATATTTAGACCCAGAGATATTAAACCTGTTTGACTATCTCCAGTTTTCAGAGAATTATATATATTTCCATTCAGTCCTTAGCAAATCCAGCTATTTGAATTTATTGAACCAGGCCCCTCACTTAAAGGTGATCGTTTCCTGCTGCCATCTTGATCATGATGACCCCACTATTATTTTGGAAAATTATCGTCAGGCCTGGGCAGAAAAAAATCCCTTTGCCCAGTGCATTGCTTGGTATCAGCTCGAGGTTCTCTCCGATATTGGATGGCTTCAACGCAGCAGACAATGGGAACAACTTAAAGAATGGAGTCATCTCAAAGACGTGACTGATGTTTTACAGATTGAAAAAGTACAAAGAGCGACGGAAGAGTTACCTGTAACCCTGGCTCTGGATTTTACATCCGAAAATATCCAAGAAATTCAACACACCTTTCCCTTGGGCAAAGGGATTCACTTCAACCTCGGTGAAGAGAGTGAAACCCGGCACTACTACAATTGGTCTTCTTTTGCTGAAATTGAAGCAGCCTTGTCAGGGTTGGTTTAGCCCACCATCAGCTGAATCTCCAAGAGGCGCTGCTGCAGCCCTTCCCGCGTTTCACTCTTGCTGTAATTGCGGAAAGGCGAAGAAATTTTATCGCCGGTGGTGGTATTGGTTTTGCGAATTTTTTCTTCAATCGCGCGGGCAAAGCCAATCAGCTCCCCCTGATCCTGGCTGCTGCCAATCAGGCGCTTGAGAATCGACTGGCTGACATCCCCCATGATGTCCTGCTTGAGCACTTCTGAGAACAGGGCCTTGCGCTGCCCGGTCTCCATGCGGTCAATGCCCCCGATCAGGGTCTCAACTTCCTGGGTCAATTGCTCAGACCGGTTCACCAATTGCAAATGGCGCACCCCACCCAAGACAAAGAAGTCTTCGGCAATCTTTTCTTTGACCGATTCGAGCGGAATCTGGGTCTCTTTGTAATTATTTTTGACCAATTCCAGCAGATCTTCACTTTTGGATGAACTCAGCGCGGTCATGCCCGAGGTCCGGCCCAATAATTTGTTCTGTTTATCTGTCAGTTTATCTATTTCGTGTTCAATCTTATCAAGGCGGCCATCGAGTTCTTTAAAGCGTTTGGCCCCGGACTCACTGGCAGAAATAATCGCTTTATCAATCGTCTCCAGGGCTTTGGTTGGATCAGGAAAGCCCGCAGGAATAATTTCATTGCGCAGGCTCCACTTCTGATCATCGGTCATGCGTGGCACCATGCTGGCAAAGGTTTTGACCCCCACCTGCCGAATCACATCGCCCTGCAATTCGGGGCTGAACTCTTTGACACTGTTGAGCAGCTTAAAAGCATGCTCCATGCCGATGGTTCCTTTGTCTTCGCCTGCGATTTCTTTGATCAAATTCGCCACTTCAGAGGTATTGCTCGGTGACATATCCCGCAGGGTGGTCAGCAGCACCATATCGAGGAATTCACTTCTGACCGAGGAGTCTTCATACATTTTTTCAGGCGAGCTGTAGAGCTTCTTCAACTCTTTGGGCAAGATCGGCCCAGCGGCCATCAGACCCTTGGTTACCGCCAAACGGCCCTCTGGCGTATCGAGCTGGCGTGTAATTGCGGAATCAAGGCCATCGAGGAATTCATCCACTTTTTTGAGTAGATTGGTTTTCTCTTCGGGATCGAGGGTGGTGTCGGCCACCAGATCTACCCGAATTTGTTCGAGGGCCTTGAGCTTTTGGGCGCCCACATTGAAGCGATCCCAGGGGTCTCCCGTGATCCGCGATTTGAGATCCTGCAGACCATCTGAGCTGGTCGGCAGGGTGTGGGTCATTTCTGAGAGCTGATCGGAACGCTCGGGCGCGAGAAACCCCTCAATCGCCAAGCCATCAATCCGGCGGGTGTGGATATCGCTGCTGAACTTGAGTTCCACCAGCGAAGTATCTGGCCCGAGCAAGCGTTGCAAGGCTGCCACGCGCTTCATTTCTTCATCGCCCACATGGGAGGTGATTCCGCTGGCCAAAAACGCAGCCACCCGCACGCCTTGCTCACGCCGGATTTCGTCTTGATTGCCCTGCAACTCGGGTTTTTCGCTGATCTCCCGCAAATCTTTGAGCAGAGACTTGAGCTCGGTGCGAGAAATGCCATGCTGTTCTTTGAGGTGTTCAATTGTGGAGGTCACCGAACGCGTACCACTGATAGTGCTCGGTTGGGATTCTCTGGCAATCAGCTCGGAACCCAATTCTTCCAATTTACCCAGAATCTCGGGGGTGATATTGGCCTTCATCGAAACCGAAGATTCCCCCCAACTGCTATCTGAGCGAGTGGGCAGAACCAAGGCATCTCCCGTTTGTCCCTTGGAATCCTTGACTGGCCCGAGCAGGGTATTGAACTGTTCGATGCGCTTGCGCAAATCTTTGTCGTTGGTTTTGGTATCCCCAATTTTAAAACCGACATCCAAGCCCTGATAAGTCTTTACCGGATCTTTGCCCTCTTCGATCGTAAAGCGATTGGCCTGATTGAGGCTGAGTGAGGTTTTGAGTTCGCCATGAAACCAAGCAGAATGGGAAGCCACCATGGTGTGAATATCTTCGTGTAAGATATCTCCATTGCGGATATAGATGGCTTCCATGCGGGTCGAACTGGTTTTGGCCTTGGCCACGGTGGCGCTGGCTTCGAGATAGCCTTCCATGGATTTGGTCGCCCCAAAGGTCACCAATTTAACGCCATTGGTCTCCTGTTTAAACGCTTCCAAGAGTTTTTCCTGTTTGCGTTGGCTGAGAGAATCCATTGAACGCAGGTATTTGTTGGGATCGGGTACTTGGGGTAATTTGCCATCTTTCATAAACTTGGAAAGGGCTTCAGGGGTCATCTCAAACTGGTAATGTACAGTTGAGGCAAAACCGCCGCCGCCGGTCACAGAAAAAGGGCCCCAACCGACACTGGCATTGACGTCGACCTTGCGGTTGCCGGGCTCAATGTGTAACAGGAATTTGGGCGGGTCTCCCTCCATGCGCTTGATCGAGGTGATAAACTCATTTTCGACACTGCCCCCGACTGAAAATTTGACATGGCTGTGGGGCTCCACCACCCCCGCTTTGACCGAGACCTTGAGCATGCCCCGGTAGGCAATTTCATCCCCAGGTGCCAAGCTGCCGACCGGGTCTTTTTGAATCTCTTTTTTGCTGGGCGGATCGGTCTCTCTGACCTGAATCAGGGTTTCTCCCTCTTGGAGTTTGCGGGCATAAGCGACATCGGAGCTGCCCTCCACCCCAATATTCAACGAGCCGCCCACGGGCAGGGCATCTTCTGCGCCCTTGAGTTTGACCCCGACATTGACATCCACCTGCCGGGCCCGCACCAGCAAGACCCGCCCGTCGTCGAGGTGGTTCTCTTGGTTGATCACCGCAAAACCGCCACTGAGCACGGCTGTCAGACCCGTGTTGGCGATATTCTTGTCCGTGAGGCGGAAACGGGCCATCACCCCATTGGCTGTGGGAATCAAGACACCACCCACCCCAACCTGATCCGAGGGCTGCTGCCCCGGTGGCAGCGTGGAAGGATCTTGCGGTTGTTGCCCCAGCATTTCTGGGGGAACGGTCTGCTGGGTCTTTTTGGCGATGATATCTCCCAATTTTTTGGGCTGTTCTTCGAGTTTGACCTCGCTGAAAATAGATTCTTCGCCTTTTTTAAATTTTTCGGTTTTTTCCAGGGTCTGAACCTCTGTCTGGATCGTCTCGGGGGGGGGTGCTGGAAAGCTGGGACTGGATTTGCTGGCCTTCTTGGGAACTGCCCAAAGGAACGGTTTCAGAAGATTGTTCCTTGGGTTTGGTCTGCTGGGGAGGAGATTCTGACACAGTGGGCTGGGGGCTGACCACCATCTGTTTTTGCGTAGTGGGGGTAATTGGGGTAGGAATTGAAACCTTCGGTTGATTGACCTGCATAATCACGGCTCCCGCTTGTTTTGCTAAAGATGCGCAATAGCGTAACACAGAAACAAAAGCAGAGAAAGAGCCCTCTCCGAGCGGAACAATTCCCATCTGATTCAACACCTGTTAACATAATGCAGACAGGGCGCATGAAGCCCTGATTGAATCTGGCGCAAAGGAAAATGCAGGGTGCCCCAACTTAAAGCAATGGCAGGATTTGAGCATCAGCTGAATGCCCTGACACAAAACCGGCATCACCGCTCAGAAGAGGATTACCAAGCGGGTATTCAGGCTCTGGCTCAGGCCAAGGCTGATGGTTTTCAAGACAAATCCCTGCTCAAGCTGGCCTGCGAACGCCTGATGTCGGCCCTGCAAAAAAACCGCAACACCCCCCGCCCTATATTGCCATGGGCTATCTTTTGATGATCAGCGCCGACCGCAACAGAGCCAAGCGCTATTTCCTCGCCGCCTTAAAACTGGATCCCCAGAATGAGACGGCCCAGAATTTTCTGGATAGCATGGCAGAAGCTGCTGAGATTGAATTGCAGGCCCAGGATACCCTGCAACGCTTTGAGCGTTTTCAAACCCCAGACGATCCCGATCTGCAATACCAAAGCCTGGAAAAGATGATAGCCACAACCCTCAAACAGGTCATGTCTGTCCCCCACCAGGCAGAGCCTGTACTCGAACCAGAGGCCTTGGCCCAATTCCAGGCACAATCCGAAGAATTGCGTGAACTCAAAGCGGGCATTGAAAAGCAGATTGAGCTTTTGGAAGACGATCTGGATACAACGCCCCTGTATTTTCAATTGCACCCGCTGGAGGTGCTCCTGCGCCGGTATCAAAAGGCACTCAAAACCAGCGCTGAGTTCCTGCGCCTGCAAACAGAGATCGCAGGTTTAAAACAAGAGACCTGCAGACTGATCCAGGCAGCCAATCAACGGCAAGAAGTCGGTCAGGGCTTTGATCTCCTGCTCGACGCCTGTGATGCTTTGGCCGATCAACTGGACGATTTTGAAACCCGCAAGGTCTCTATCCAGCTGCTTGAGACAACGTATCACGATCTCCTGGGCCTGGTGCGCATTTTGCAAGAAGTGCTGGATGAGAAAGCATAAGTAACCCATCTATCGCTTGAATGAGACCCATTGCCGGATCAAAGGCTGGCCTGAGTTTACCTAGATGCAACCAAGAAATGAAGACAAACCGAATGCTTCATCGACAAGAGCTTAGGATGTTTAAAAACAATCCCTAAGCTAAAATCATTTCGCTTTTTGATGCTCTAAACGTTGAAAAATATGCTGATAATCCATCATTTCAGACCGGGTTGGAGAGTAGGAGGCATTTGTTATTTTTTTCTCTAATTGCGAGGCCCAGGCAAGCTCTGATTCGCTTACAGGCTTCGTTAAATCAACGGGTGGAGGCAAATAAGCAGGCTTGGGTGGAACATTTGGTCTGGGTTTTGGTGTGGATAAGACAGGGACTTGCTGAGTTTCAGGTGAAGACGGTTGAGTTTGAACAGACGGAGTATAGGGAGAATGGACGGTTGCCCCCTTTTTTATCTGTCCGTATTTATCAGTGGTGGCGACGAGTTTGGAATTTGCGACCACACCAACCACAGCCACGGCATCATTCAGCATTGGACTATCACCGTTAAAATAGCGCCAGGCATGGCGGCCTTCATCATCCACATGTACGACTTCTAAGGGTTCATCGACAAAGTCAACGGTAACCTTATCACCGGCTTTAGGCATTTGACCCGAACTGTTTTTTAGTTCATCGGCATAACTGACAATCAAGTCACCCTGGGGATTGCGAAACACCACTTCATCATGGTTATTGCGCGTAATCATCTTGATCAGGTCTTCTTGTGAGACATTGGAATTCATTTTTCGGTGTTTGACAGGCTCCGGAAAGCTACCCAAACCATCCATACCGCGTAATGTAATATGCTCCATATTCAAACCTTTTCTACAGATGAATTGGATAGTTATAGCTCATTTTTGGTTATTCTTGCTCGGCCGTGTGGACAGTTATCCGCATGTTGAATCAAAAATGGAGCTTGAAAAAGTATTTAATTTGACGTCTTTTCGCATTGATCTTGTTTGGGATTTGGGTGTATAGAGACGTTCCAATCAAGGTAAAACCAGCGCCTGCACGCCTTCCACCAGCGGCCCGACCCGCGCCCGGTTGCGGGCCTTTTGCAGGGGTGCAGCAGGCCCTTTGGGGTGATCGAGGTGTTCGGCCCAGGCTTCCAGGCTAAAAGCCAGACCAAATCCCGCTTTGATCAGGCGATTGGCAAAGTCCACGTCTTCCCAGCCGGGGCCCACAAAGCCTTCGTCAAAACCACCCACCGCCTCAAAAAGCAGGCGGGGAATGCAGCAATTGCCTGTCCAGGCAAAGAGCTGGGGATATTGCCAGAGCGTGGGCAAGATCTGCCATTGGCCCTCGCGCCACAAAAAGCGCAAATCTTCAGCACAGACCTGCTGTTCAGGGAAAAACTGCGAGGGTCGGAGTGTCTCCACTTGGTGGGTAACTGAGCCGTAAAACGCGTGTTGGGGGTGGGATTGGGCCAATTGGGTATAAATTGCCAGACTTTCAGGTTGCAGCAACACATCACAGTCGAGAAAGACCAGCAGATCGTGCTGCGAGCGAGATGCGCCCAGATTGCGTGAGCGGGCCACAGCATAATCGCGGGGGCGACTGTGGCATTGCAGTGGCAACGGATATAAGGCCTCAAAGCCTTCGGGCAAAGCGATTTCTTCGCCATCAGATTCTACCCAGATCGCGTCTGGCGCCAAGCTCTGCCGGGCCAAAAGCCTTAAACAGCTCAATAAATTGGCCTGCCGCCCCGGTGAAAAGGAGATAATCAAACTCAGCGACATGTGCAAACTCAGCTGCGCACAGGCAATAAGAGCGGAGCGGCCTCAAGCAGATTAACAGGCAAATAGCGCACAAAACGCTGCCGCTCCTGCTCCCAGGCATGTAAAAGCGGTTCCACCGTTTGGCTGCCGGTTTCGCGAAAATAGTCTTCAAGCAGGGCCCGCAATTGGGCATAATCCGCTTCGCTGCAGGGCCGGGGCGAAATATATTCACCATTGACCTGTTCGGCTGTGGCATCGAGCAAAAAGATCTGACCGCCGGTCATGCCACTGCCAATATTGGGACCTGCCGGGCCGAGAATCACGACACAGCCATGGGTCATATATTCACAGGCATGAAAACCCGTGCCCTCAACCACGCTGATCGCACCACTGTTGCGCACAGCAAAGCGATCGCCTGCCATTCCGCGCACATAGAGCGTGCCGCCTGTGGCCCCATACAATGCCCCATTGCCAATGATCACGTCTTTTTGGGGCTGTAAACGGGTCAGGGGGGTCGGCATAATCACCATGCGGCCACCGGACATGGATTTGGCCACCGAGTCATTGGCCTCCCCATAGAGGTAAACCTGCAAACCCGAGCTTAAAAAGGCCCCAAAACCCTGGCCTGCACTGCCGGTGAGAATGATCTGCAAGGTCTGATCAAAAACCGGATAAGGCAGGGGTTGTTGTGCACATTGGGCCAAATGGTTGAAGTGCTGGCGGCGGGCCAATTCCCCTGAGAGGGTGGCCAGAATCGCCCGATCGCGGCTGTTGATCGGGTAACTCAGGCTCAGGCTTTGGTTATTGTCGAGAGCGGGCATGCAGTCGTAGAGCAATTTGAGGTTGAGTGGATTGGCCACCGCCTGCTGGGCAGCGGGCCATTGGCTGGATTGCAGAGCCAGCCGAGGCGCCCCCAACAAAAAGCCCAAATCCAGCTTGAGGGCATTGACCCTGGCCCGGTATGGGGGCTGAATCTGCAGCAAATCTGTGCGTCCCCGCGCCGCACGCAAACTCGGCAAGCCGAGTTCGGCCAAGCCTTGGCGCAGATCTTCGGCCAAGAGTTGCAGCAGCCGCACAATCGCGTCGGGCCCGCCCCGGTATTTGGCTTTAAATTTGGGATCGTGACTGGCAATGCCCGTCGGGCAGGTATTTTTTTCGCAAACCCTTGCCATTACACAGCCTTCGGCAATCAACAGCAATTTGCCAAAGTCGAATTGGTCGGCACCCAAAAGAGCGGCCATCAAAACCTCTTGGCCAGTTTGCAAGCCTCCATCCACGCGCAGAACAATCTGATCGCGCAATTGATTGTCCAACAAAGCCTGGTGCACTTCGACCAGACCAAATTCAAAGGGCAGCCCCGCATGTTTCATTGAGCTGAGTGAAGCTGCACCGGTGCCGCCATCGTTGCCGGAGATCTGGATAATATCTGCCCCGGCTTTGGCCACACCCACCGCAATGGTGCCAATATGCGCCCCGGCCACCAATTTCACACTGACCAAGGCCGTGGGTTTGAGCTGCTTGAGTTCGTAGATCAACTCCTTGAGGTCTTCAATGCTGTAGATATCATGAAGGGGTGGGGGCGAGATCAGGTCCACATGGGTCAGGGAGTGACGGGCCTTGGCAATCGCGGCATCGACTTTGGGCGCCATCAACTGCCCGCCTTCGCCGGGTTTGGCACCCTGAGCAACCTTGATCTGAAATTCGTTGGCAGCCATCAGGTAGCGAGCCGTTACGCCAAAACGGCCCGAGGCCACCTGTTTGATGCATGCGCTGATACCTTCGCTTTCGTAATAGGGGTTTTCGCCCCCTTCGCCACTGTTGCTGCGCCCGCCGATCTGGGCCATGGCCTGAATAAGATCCCGCTGGGACTCGGCGCTGATGGCCCCAAACGACATTGCACCGGAGCCAAAACAGGTCAAAATCTCAGCACGGCTCTGCACTTGGTCGATGGGCAAGGGCTGGGCCGAGGGCTGAAAGCCCAATAAATGGCGTAAATGGTAGGGGGCCTCGGATTTTAAATCGGACAGATAACTTTGCCACAGCGCTCTTTGCTCAGCTTCACTTTCTGCGGCCAGGGTCTTGTGGATTTGGCGCGAGCGCAGAGCTGTCATAGCATGGCGTTCGCCTTTTTCGTGGCGGTTGTGTTCGCGCAGCAGGTAATTGTGCAAGGGCTGGCCACTTTTAAAAGCGGCTTGGGCAGCATCAGCCTCTTGCAAAAGCCGTGTGGCGATGTCTGAGAGATTCAGACCACTGACCAGCGAAGGCACCCCGCGAAAATAGAGATGGCTGAGTTCGCGGTCGAGGCCAATGATGGTAAAGAGTTTGGCACTCTGGTAGCTCTGCACCACCGAAATGCCCATTTTGGACATGACCTTGAGCAGCCCGCCTTCGTAAGCCGCCAAGAGGTTTTTCTCACGCGCTTCGGGGGTTAGGGCCTCTGCGCCCAACGCGCCCTGCCGGGCCAGTTGCAGCGCCAGCCAGGGGCAGAGGGCCGAGGCCCCAAAGCCAATCGTACAGGCCACATGGTGGGTTTCGTAGATTTGGCCAGAGTCCACCACCAGCGAGGCCTGCAGGCGCAAACCGGCTTTATCCAGGGCAATGATCGCCCGGCGCAGCACCAGCAGCACCGGCAAAGGGAGGTTCTCCCAATCGGCTGCGCGGTCGGAGAGAATCACAATCGAAGCGTGGTTTTTAACGGCAGCGACCACTTCTTGGGCCAATTCTTCGAGGCGGTGGTTAAAGTCCACGGGGCCGTGCAAGCGGCGAAAAGTCATATTGACAACAACGGACTTGAGGCCTGTTCCAGCGTGGTTTTGGCCCTGCTGTTGCAGATAGTCCAATTGCCCCAGGCTGAGCAGGGGGCTTTTCAGCTCCCAACCCACAGGCGGGGGAATCAGCTCTTTTTGCGAGATAATATTGGGCCGCACGCCCAGGTAGACCGACAATTGCGTGACCATTTTTTCGCGTAAATAATCCAAAGGCGGATTGGTAACCTGGGCAAAGTTCTGGTAGAAAAAGTCAAAGAACGAACGCACCTGGTCTGAGAGCACCGCCAGCCGGGCGGTATCGCCCATGGAGCCAATCGGCTCTTTGCCCAATGCCACCATCGGGGCCAGGATTTTTTCGCGGGCCTCGCGGGTATATTGAAAAAGCGCCGGGCAGTCAGCAGACACATCTGCCTCTGCGCTGGGAGGCAAATAGTCCAAGGGATAGAGCCGGGGATCAAAGATCACATTGGCATTGCGCCGGGCCTCACTCGGATCGGTAAAGTCAACCTGGCCGCTGGCCAATTCAACCTGCACACCGCGACCCGCCCGCAGGGCACCCCGTGCCAGAATTTGGGCGTCAGGCACGTTAAAAATACCCGTCTCCGAAGCCAGATAAAAACGCGATTCAGTCATCATCCAGCGGCAGGGCCGAAAGCCATTGCGATCGAGCCGGGCTCCGACAATTTCGCCATCGGAGAAGGTCACCATCGCAGGGCCGTCCCAGGGCTCCATCGCCCGGCTCCAAAATTTATAAAAGGAATTGCGCAGATCCGAAGGCGGAATGATCAACGCCACCGCGTCTTCGATATACGGCAAACTGCTGCGGTACATCAGGGCTTCAACAATTTCATTGAGGCTGCCCGAGTCGCTGATGCCTTCGTGGGTCAACAGTTCGTTGCGCGGCAGGCCCAGGGTTTTTTCGCGCGAATAGGCCCAAGAGCGATTCCCCTGAATGGTATTGATCTCACCATTGTGACCGAGCAGGCGAAAGGGCTGGGCCTTGTCCCAGGAGGTGACGGTATTGGTGCTAAAACGCCTGTGAAATACCGCAAAGCGGCTTTTATAATCGCTGCGCATCAAATCCAGGTAAAACTTGCCCAGGTATTCGGAGCGGGTCAGGGCCTTGTAGACAATCGTATTGACCGAGAGCGAGGCCACAAAAAAAGGCGGCTCGGGGTACATGCGGCGCTGACGGGTAAAGGTCTTGCGCAAAGCGCGGTAGAGCATGTGGTTAAAGGCCACATCATTATTGGCATGCACCGGGCGCTGAATAATCGCATGCAAAATTGTCGGCAGCGAGCGCCGGGCCTGCTCACCCAAGACAGAGAGATCAACGGGCACTTCGCGGTAATTGAGAATGGGCATGTCCCAAAAGCCAAAGGTCTCTTCAAAGAGTTGCAACAGGCGGCGCTGGGGTTCGGGATCGGGAGAGACAAAGAGCGTGGCGACCGCGACAGTGCCGCGTTCGTAGCCCAACAGGTCAAAGGGAATGTCGGTCATCAGACCGGCGCCATCGCTGGTTCTTTGATCTGCCGCACAGGCCCCCCGGTGTTCGACACAGGCCAAGGCATACAGCGCCTCTTCGACGATCTGGTGGGAGTATTCTCCCTGTCGGCTTGCGACAAAACCCACCCCACAGGCACTTTTTTCCTGACGGGGATAGCCAAAGACATCCAGATCGGTCATTGTGATTCCTCCTGCCCGAATTGAGCAAGGGTCATTGTAACCCTTAAGAGGCTGGATTGACAGCTTTCCGCCAAGTTCTGTCGTCCCAACGCCAATCGCCCCACACGAGAATGTTATACTGGGGGCATTCTTACCCATCATTAACCCTGGCAGGCAGTTCACCATGACCTCTTCTTCAAAGCCTCTGTTCAAAACCATCCTCGTCACAGGGGGTGCCGGTTATGTCGGCGCCGTTTTGGTGCCCGAATTGCTGTCAGCCGGCTACCAGGTCAAGGTGCTCGATCTTTTGCTCTACGGCGAACGAGTCTTGGCCCCCCACCCCCAATTGGAAGTGATCCAAGGAGATCTGCGCGATCAGGCCCTGCTCAAACGGTCTCTGGCGGGGGTCGATGCCGTGATTCACCTGGCCTGTATCTCCAACGACCCCAGCTTTGAACTCGACCCCGAATTGGGAAAATCGATCAATTACGACGCCTTCCGGCCCCTGGTGCAGATCGCCCGTGAGAGCGGTGTTCGGCGTTTTATTTACGCCTCGTCTTCGAGTGTCTATGGCATCAAAGACGTGCCCAATGTGACCGAAGATCTGCCCCTGGACCCACTCACCGACTATTCCAAATTTAAGGCCCAATGTGAAGAAATCCTGCAGCAAGAGCGTCGCCCCGGCTTTGTGGGCCTGATTCTACGCCCAGCCACCGTCTGTGGCATGTCCCCCCGCTTGCGTCTGGATTTGACAGTCAACATTCTCACCCACCACGCCTATCTCAACCGCAAGATCACGGTCTTTGGCGGCGAGCAAATGCGCCCCAATATTCACATCGCAGACATGGTGGAGGTCTACCTCAAAGCCCTGCGCTGGGACGATGACCAAATCGACGGCAAAACCTACAATGTCGGCTACGAAAACCACACCGTGCGCGAAATTGCCGAGATGGTCAAAAACAAAGTTGGCCCCGATGTTGAAATTGTCGTTACCCCCAGTGACGATCACCGCTCTTATCATATTTCTTCACAAAAAATCCGCGACGAGCTGGGTTTTGCACCCAGTCACAGCCTCGAAGATGCCATTGCCGATCTGGTTCAGGCCTTTTCCGAAGGACAGGTCCCCAACTCCCTGACAGACGATCGCTATTACAATCTGCGTGTGATGAAACAGAGCCCGCTCAGCCAAGCTCTGGAAGCAGGGCGCTAAAGATGGGCCCAGATTTTCGCAAATTGGATCAGCTCTCCCGCAGCATTCGGGTACGGGCAGTGGAAATGTCATACCAGGCCCGCACACCCCATTTGGCCTCAGCCCTTTCGTGTATCGACATCCTTGTCGCGCTTTACGCAGGTGAATTTCTGCGTTTGGATCCCCAAAACCCCCAGGCCCCAGAGCGCGACCGCGTGATATTCAGCAAGGGCCACGCCGCCCCGGCCCTTTATGCCACTTTGGCTGAAAGTGGTTTTTTCGACAAAGAGCTGCTCAATTCATACAACCAAAATGGCGCAATTTTGGCCGAACAACCCAGTCCTGGCTCGGTTCCCGGACTGGAATTGGCCACGGGTTCGCTCGGCCACGGCCTTTCGGTGGGGCTGGGTATGGCCCTCGCGGGCCGCATTCAGGAGCGCTTTTACCGGGTCTATGCCCTGCTCAGTGACGGAGAATGCAACGAAGGCAGCGTCTGGGAAGCCGCCCTGTTGGCAGGGGCTCAACAATTGCGCAATCTGGTCGCAATTGTCGATTTTAACAAATGGCAAGCCACCGGGCGCAGCAAAGAGGTCATGGCCCTGGAACCGTTCAAGGCCAAGTGGGAGAGCTTCGGCTGGAGTGCCTACGAAGTCGATGGCCACGACTTACCGGCACTGGTGGACGTTTTGCGCAATGTGCCCGATGGCTCGGGCAAACCCGTGGCAGTGGTTGCACACACGGTCAAAGGCAAAGGGGTGACCTTTATGGAAGACGACAACAATTGGCATTACCGCATTCCCACCTACGAAGAAGTGCTTTTGGCCCAAGGCGAACTGGGGGTGAGCCATATATGAGAAACGCCTTTGCCCGTGAAATTACCCGCCTCGCAGAAGCCCATCCAGAACTGGTCTTGCTCTCAGGCGATACCGGCAACCGCCTCTTTGACGATTTTAAAGCCGCTTACCCCAGCCGATTTTTGAATTGTGGCATCGCAGAAGCCAATATGATCTCGCTCTCGGCAGGCATGGCCATGTCGGGGCTCAAACCCGTGACTTACGCAATCGCCCCGTTTACCACCTACCGCTGCCTGGAACAAATCCGCGTCGATCTCTGCTATTACAATCTGCCCGTGGTGATTGTCGCCGTGGGTGCGGGTCTGTCTTATGCGGCGCTGGGACCCACCCACCACAGCTGCGAAGATCTGGCCGTTTTGCGGGCCATGCCCAATCTCACCCTGCTCTGCCCGGCTGATCCGCTTGAAACCGGTTTGGCTTTGGCGGCGGCCCTGACAGTGCCTGGCCCGGTCTATCTGCGCCTGGGCAAAAAAGGTGAACCGGCCGTCCATACTGCGCCCTTTGACTTTCAAATTGGGGTCGCTCAGCGTTTAAAAGTCGGCAAACGCGTAGCGATTCTGAGCACGGGCACCGCCAGCCACCTGGCCTTAAAAGCCGCTGAAAGTTTAAGTCAACATCACCTGATCGACTCAGAAGTCGTGCATTTTGGCACGGTTAAACCGCTGGACACGCACTGCTTGGAACAACTCAATGCCAATTTTGAATTGCTGGTGAGTTTAGAAGAGCACAGCACCATCGGTGGCTTGGGTTCGGCGGTGGCAGAATGGCTGAGCAGCCGAGGCCAACATGCCCCCCTCTTGCGTCTGGGAACACCGGATCGCTTTTTCTCTGAAACCGGCAACCGCAAATATGTCTTTGAACAGTGGGAGCTGAGCCCCGAAGCCATTGCCCTGAATATCTTCCAGGCTTTTCAAGCGCTGTAAAAAAGCCCGGAGCTTAAACCCCGGGCCAGAGATCGGAAAGTCGAAAAACTGGGCAGACCTAATTGGCCTCAGCTGCCCGATCCTTTTGCTGCAAATGGGTGCTGACATTTTTTGCCAAGGTCACAAAATCCGAAGGAATCATAATCAGCGTGGTGGTATTGTTCTCAGCGCCGACTTCCGAGATCATTTGCATGCGCCGCAATTCAAGGGCCGCAGGGTTTTCGGCAATCTCACGCGAGGCCTGAGCCAAGAGGCGCGAGGCATCGAGTTCAGCTTGGGCCTTGATCTGTCGGGCGCGTTTTTCGCGCACGGCTTCTGCCTCACGGGCCATCGCCCGCTGCATCGAGGTCGGAATTTCAACGTCTTTCATTTCAACCATTTCAACTTTAATCCCCCAGGGATCGGTGGCATCATCGACCAATTGGCGCAAGGCCTGATTGATCGCTGAACGACCTCTGAGTACCTCATCCAATTCGTGTTGGCCGATAATATTGCGCAGACAGGTCAGCGCCACTTGGTATACCGCTTCGCCGTAATTTGCAACACTGATCAGCGCCCGTTCAGGATCCACCACCTTGTACCAAAGTACGGCATTGACCTTGACCGTCACACTGTCTTTGGTGATCGTTTCCTGCTGTTCAACATCGACCGTGATGGTACGAATGTCAATTTTGCGATCCCATTCAAACAGGGGTATCAAAAAATAGAGGCCCGGGCCGCGGATCCCCTGAAAGCGTCCGAGCCGAAAAATCACAGCCCGTTGATATTCTTGGGCAATGCGAAAACTGCTAGCAACCAGCAAGACCACAATAATGAAAAAAATAGAATACGGCATATAGCCTCCTCTTAGGCAGACATTGGGGGAAGGTCTTCCACCGCCTTTATTATACGCCTTTAAGAATTTAAAGCTCTATTTTGAGCTTTTGTTGAGCTTTTTTGCATTTTAACCAAATTTCAGAATAGGAATAACCAATTCAAAACGCATGAGAAAGCATAAAGCTTGAATATTCCCGAACAGACTCATCAGACTCAAAAAGTAGATTTTTATTGGCTAAAATCTCTGCTTTTGCCTTATCTCTGGCATCTCTATCTTGCCCCCAGCGCAAAGCCCGGGCCAGATATTCATCCCTGTCTTCAACAGCCAAATGTCCCAGTCCCATTTGGGCATAACGCCCCAGAGTCAAACGGCTGCGAGCAGCTTGGCCAGGCAAAGTCACAATCGGCGAGCCAAAGGCCAGGGTCTCGTGAGCGGTATTGCCTCCACTGTAATAGAGGGTATCCAGCACCACGTCGGCCACAGCCAATAAATTCAAAAATTCCGCGTAAGGCAAGGTCTCAAGCCAAGTCAAACGCGGCAGATAACCCGGAAAACGGGTTTCAAAGCGCTGCATCCAAACGGCATTGAGATGCGGATCTTTGCTTTTAAAAATCACGATCTGGGCCTCTGAATCCTGGTCCAAAATCCCGGCCAGGATCAGGTCAAAATCCGGGTGAAATTTGAGCAGATTCTGAGCACAGAGATAGAGATGCTTTTGCTCAGACAGGCCCAATTCAGTCCGCGTGCGCAAAGGCCTGTTGAGAGAGAGATCTGGAAACCAAGTTGGCATTAGCTCTAAGCTGGCCAGCGGTTCAAGATAATGTTGCTGGGGTTGCGCCGCCTCTAAGTGCCGTGACGTGAGATAGAGATCCAAACCGGGAATACAGGGACTGACAGGTGTGCCCAAAGACGTCAACTGTAAGCGCGCCAAGCGATAATAGGCCAGAGCAAAATTGGTATTGTCAGAACCCACTTCCCAATATTCGAGCACGTCCAGATCCAGGAATCGGATGCGTTCAATATTACCAGGCAAAAAAGGCGAGAGGGGCAAATACTGAATAGAGTGATCTTTAAACGCCTGCTGCATTCTTGGAATTGCAGTTGCACCACATATTACAAAGACTTCAAATTGCTCAGGGTTTAAGCGAGAGATCAGGCCCTGAGAAAATTTAAGGAATATCCCCTCGTGCTCCCAACTGACCAGATACCCCAAACGCAAACGTGTCCCCGAGCGGCGTGCAGGCAATTCATAAGCCGGGGCAGAAAAGAGACGGGTATAATCGGCTTTCAGAGCCAGCGGCCATTCTCCCTGATAGAGCAAGCCCCAACCGGTTTCCAGCGGTTGCTGCATCAATTCTTGGAAATAATCCTCTAAACAGATAGAACCAGGCTCAAATTGCCGGGTGACCTTGTGAAAATCTGCCTGCCAAGCCAAAAGGGATTCATTTGATTCAAACAGCCGGTCGCTTGGGCCGGGCAAAGCAGCCTGCAATTGGCGCAAAAGTGTGGGCTGACGCAGAGCAAAACTGGTCTGATAATAGCGTTCAGCTTCGGGACGCTGCTGCAAAAAATCATGTAAGCGCGCCTGGGTATAAGCAAGATCGGCACGCGAAGAGGACAAAAGCCGTTGATTTTCAAGCAAAGGTGGCAAAAGTGCCAGCGCCTCAGCCCAGCGTTGCATACGGTAATAGAGCCAAGTCAGCTGAATCGCCGCGGCACTCTGGTTGGGATCTTTGTCCAGGGCGGCCAGCAAATAGCTCTCTGCCAGGCCTTGTTCTTGCTGCGACTGAGCCCAAATACCCAGTGTGGCAAGGGTTTCGGCACGCTCGGGTTGCAAACTCAGCGCCGCTTGGAGCGCGTCATAAGCAGAGGCTGCCTGGCCCAGATTCAGCCGCACCAACCCCAGATTACACAGGGCTTCAGCAAAGTGTGGCTGCAGATCCACAGCCTTCTGAAAACAATGCAAAGCATCTTGCCAATGGCCGTTTAAACAATGCAGCAGCCCCAGATTATTCCAGGCCCCAGCGTGAGCAGGGTTCTGTGCCAACACCCGCTGATAAGCTGCCTGAGCCAAGTCAAAGTGCAAGGAATGTTGGGCCAGATTGCCTTTTAAAAACCAAAGTTCGAGGCTGTCAGGGGCCAAAGCTTCGACCTCGGCCAAGGCTGCTGCTGCGTCTGCGCTGCGGGTCTGTTGGGCCAAAAGGGCGGTGAGGGCCAGCCAAGCAGGCAAAAAGTCAGGGGCCAACGCCACAGCTTGTCGGTAGAGCGCTTCACTTTCCGCAGGGGCATTGGCACGGGTGGTGGATTGCTCACAAAAGAGTCCCAATTGAAAACAGGCCCGAGCCAAATGCGCGCGTTTTTCAAGCGGAGGCAAATCTTGCAAAGGCAAAAGTGGCAAAAAAAGCAACAAAGCCCGCTCATACTGGCGGGCAGACACAGATTGAATCACCTGATTAAACGTGTACAACATGAAAATTGTGCCTCCACTGGCACAAGCTTGACGCAAAAAATGGGAAGAACCCCGGCGAACTTAAACTTCGTGCGTCCTTGACCGTCTCATGGAGTTTTCACCGTTGATCGGCGGGAAGGTCCCTCTCAGGTTTCCCGGTTGCACTCTTGGCGTTTTCAC
>JBIKWL010000182.1:0-9154 GCA_044356335.1 Candidatus Sericytochromatia bacterium | reverse complement strand
GCTCGCCCAATTGGCCAACAATTTGCCCATCAACGGTCACTTCGAGAATTCCCACTTCGCGTTTGCCTCCGTCATAGGCAAAGAGTTTTAAGCGGGTCTCTTGGTCGGCTGGCAGTATAATTTCTTCATAAAAATTGGCAATTTGCAGGGCTGAATTGCCCTTTTTAAAATAACAATTAAAGATAATCCGGTTGAGAAATTGTAAATAAGAATAAAAGGTCAGTTCTTCACCAAGATCACGGCAGAGCTTCTTGATCTTAACAATATTCTCTTCCATCGATGAGCGTACCTTGAGGCGCTTTTGGCGGTCTGAAATTTGGCTCTCAAAATACTCAATATACTGACTTTCATCCCAGGTTTGGGTCCAATTGCGCACAGCCTCAAGCTCGATATGGTTCTCAGCGCGTATCATTTGCGTCTGCCTTTTTCTGCATAATTCTGCTTAAAAATAATCAACCCCAAAAAAGTCGACATCACAGCTCAGTCTGATTTAATTTTAGCTCAGATATCAATGGGTCACAAATCATTTCTGAATGGGTGCATGGCATAATATTCCCAAGAGATCTGCAGACGAAACAGCCTAACTCACTGGGGCAGCGTTGACCGGATAAGTGGCTCTGGAATGGGTGACTCGTCCCTCAGCCAATCCAGGGCTGCTTGAATATCAGCTGGCACGGGTGATTGGAAGACACATCGCTCATTGCTGACGGGATGGTTAAATTCCAAATGACCCGCATGTAAAGCCTGGCGAGGAATCAAACTCAGCAATTGGGGCAACCATTTTTCTTTGTCGGGGTAGTTAAATCGCTCTCCAAGCTGGCCACCATAAGTGCCATCGCCGACAATCGGGTGGCCCAGATGTTTGAGGTGGGAGCGAATTTGGTGGGTGCGTCCTGTAAACAAAACCACCCGTAAGAGCGAAAATCCGCCCACCGTTTCGAGCACTTCCCAGCCGGTTTTGGCGGGTTTGCCCTCCTTGCCGTTGAGAGGATAAACATCAATCATCATGCGGTTGCGTTTGCTGATCCCCAAATTGGTTTCGAGCAGGCCTTTGGCAAATTTGGGTGTGCCCCAGACCAGGGCCAGGTAAATTTTGCCGGTTTGGCGGCGTTCAAATTGGCGGCTCAGGGTGCGTTTGGCATGCAAAGTCTTGCCCACCACCAGCAAGCCCGAGGTGTTTTTATCGAGACGGTGAATCAAACCCGGTTTAAACGGGGCATTGGGATCTCCGACTTGATTGCGGTAATGCCAGAGCAGCCCGTTGGCCAGGGTTCCATCCCAGTGTTTGTAGGTGGGGTGGACCGCAATCCCTGGGGGCTTATTCAACACAATCAGTTCATCGTCTTCGTAGACGATGTCCAAGGGGATTTCTTGGGCCACCATATCTGTTGCAGCAGGGCGTTTGAGCGTTATCTCAACCAGATCTTTGGCCTGCAAACCATACGAATTTTTGACATTTTTGCCATTGACCGTCACCCGGCCTTCAGCGATGGCCTTTTGAATTCGGTTGCGTGTGGCATAGCGCAGATGCCGGGTCAAAAAACTGTCGATACGTGTGCGTTCAGCAAAATTGGGGATTTCAAACTGCAACTTGGCAAGTTCCACTGCGGCAGGTTGATCTGGCAGCAGCGATTCCGTTTCGTCTGCTGGCCATTCCTCGTCTTCAAATTCGTCGTCGGCGCTCAGTTCCCAGTCTTCCATGGCGGCATGATAACACGACTCAGACTTCTGGGAGGGGCTTTTCAAACAACGACATTGCGGTCTGCCATTTCACGATTGAGTGCCAATGGTTGCCCATTAAAATAGATTTTTTCTGTTTATTAACAAATAACCCCTTCACGCTTGGTAAAGAGCGAAGGGGTTATGGTGTGATTTTGAATCAGTGGGTTTGATTCGGAAGGGCTTCAAAATGTAGGTTGTGGATCATATAACCCAAATTGTTTCCTGCATTGAGGTGCAATCTGAGTACCTGAAGACCTTCAGAAAGATCCAGACTTAACATTTCACTGCGTGCATTGGGACCTGCCGGGATGGTCAATGTTCCGCGTGAACGGTTATTGACCAAGACTGGCAAAGTGGAAGTCCGATGACCGGAACTGCTGGTTAAACTGAATTGGTAACGTCCTGATCTGGGAACCCGCAGCAGATAGTCCACACTCCCTGGCCAAGTTTGGCTCGAAAGCCCTCTCTCTCGGGTAGCCCAGTCAGTGGGTTTGCCTACCCGCAAACGCGCATCCATAGTGCCTGGTAGAGCAAATCCTGCGTTTAAACTGGGCATGTTTGCTTGACTGATCTGCTCCATACAGCGGTTTAAGGCTGTGTCAGGCTGGTTCATGTTTTCCAGCAGGCCGAAGGTTCCATGTTGGGAATAGCGATTGGTGGCCCCAGCTTGGTACCACAAAAAGGTTCCTCCTCCCCAACTGAACCAATGATTTAGAAAGTTGATGCAGACATTTTCCATACCTGGAGAGGCCAGTGCTACCCGTTTTGCCTCTAAATTATTGGCTCCCACTGTATCTGGCCCACCTTCATAGGCCATATAAGGCAAGTTAAAGTAACGGCTGAGAGTCATGTTTCGCTCCATCGACAGGCCCATCCCTTCATTGCTGTCTGGACGCATTTGATTGGCGGAGGTGCGCAATTGATCCAATATTTGCTCAGCAGTGAGCGTACGTGTATCTGCTTGGCGATTATGGTTAAAATAGGGAGCACCAGCGGTTGCTGAGAGATAATTCTCTGGTGGGCCATAAACTGAGTTCAAAAATTGAAGTCCTTGCCGCAGTGTTTCAGGATTGCCGAACTGGGCTGCCAAAACAGGGTAAAATTGACTGCCAAATCCTTCTGACCCATAAACCGAGCGGAAGATATCTGAAATTTCTTTGATTCGACGGGCAGTTCTACGCCAAGCCAAATAACCTGCATTGCTTATGCCATCGTAATTAAGACTGGCGGCCTCTTGTTGAGCCTGAGCAAAATTCCAATGGGTTTGGGCATAACCCCAATTCCAGACTTCATTGCTGTATTCCACATACACCTTAAGGCCTGGAGCGAGTTCTGATTTCAGCAAAGCTGCCAATTGGCGGACATATTCATCATTGGCCATATGGGGAATATTGACCCATATGTCTTTGCGGGTTTGATTGGCCAAGGTGATTAACATTTCCCAAGGCAGCCCAGCCAAAGATGAATAACGGACATCACTTACTTGAACCCGTTGATTCCATTGAATGTCTGGATTGGGCTGTGTTGGTCTCCAAGCCCCATTTACCTTGCTCCAATCTGCCAATCTGAGCAATTTGAATTTGCGAATATGGTTCAGTAAGCGTTCGCTAAAGATTTCTTGGGTATTCAGTTCATAGCCAGGTTGTAAGACTTTTAGCGCACGAATCCCCGTGCCCGTTTGGGTAAAACTGAGCATGAGATTTTGAGAGTCGTCTTCGAGTTGAATTTCGCCTGTGGTGAGGTTGGTTTGAGCGTTATACACTGTGTTTTGAATTCGGCCTCGACTGGCGACCAATCTGACAGTGGCCTGACCTTCAAAGGAAAATTTATACACGCCACCCACGCCTTGAGCGCCTTGACCCAAAGCAAAGAGGACAACCCCAAAATCGCCACTGGGAAATGTGCGCAGGGAAGATTGAGGCAAGGCCTGCCATGGAGCATTTGCAGACCCAAATGTCCGCGCTTGTTTGACCAGGTCTACCAGTGGCAAGCTCCTTGACCAGTCATTGATCACCCCGAGATTGACGCCCAAAGGACTGAGTTGTGTTGGGGTTGAGAGAGCTTGTATTTGGAATGGGGCTGTGGTTTGAACGTCTGATTTGGCCTGCTGAGGTGTTTCCGTTGTCATGGGGGCTACCACAGGGGGTTGGCAGGCGGCCAAAAGAGAGAGTGCTAAAAGGGAACATTTTTTAGAAAAAGAAACCATATTCATTGAGTAAACTCCTGATTTTAGATGAATGATTGACGACCAGAAAAATGCCCAAGAGCAAGCAATCAGAGAAAAATCTCTGCTAGCAATGTCTTTGGTGTGAATGATAGAGAAATCAGGAATATTTAAAAAAAATGGCCATAGCAATTGCTCCTTTCGCAGTGAATTTAAACATCCAGGGGCAACCCGGCTGACTGCTTGAGTCCCGTGGCTTTGCGTCCCCGTCTCGCGACGGGTTTGCCTTTTTCCTTGGTTGGATAAACTCCAGCCAAAGGAAATCACTTAACAAATTTAGTCTAACAAATCCTTGTTCCTGAATCTGTCAAAGCGCTGACATGAAAACTGTGATGTTGAACCTGAAGACGGTGTGAGCTGGATCGCTTGTTCCGCTGTTTTAATGGGTTGAAAAGGGTTTGACAGAGCGAATAACGACAGATATTTTGACTTGAGGATTCTTCTGGCTCCTGGCACTCACTGAGTGCCAGGAGCCAGAAACAGGGACTTAAATCTCTGGTTTAGGCCACTTCTGGGTCGCTTGTTTCGCGATTGAGGACCAGGGCTTGCCAAGCATAAACATAGACGGAAAGCAGTCCCCAGCCCAGACCCACAATCACACCCACATCGACGATTCCGCGCCAGGGCTGGGGCAGAAACTTGATCGCGACCACGAGCAGGACAATGCCACTGGTTAGGCAATAGGCCACAATTTTTCGTTTGCGGGTGGTGCCAAAGAAACACATACAAAAGAGAGGGGCGAGTAAGGCCTGTTTTACACTGGCATGATCTTTCAGCCAGCGCAGCCGGGCTGCAAATCGGGGGGAATAATGTTTTTGAAAGCCTCGGTAGCCCTCGCTATAAGCCATAAATGCAACCCAACTGATCAAGGCCACCCAGTGCAAGGGGCTCAGGGACATTTGAAAGAGTTCAATCACAAAGGGCATGACTTTGTAAAATGCCTCTCCCAAAAGTGCCGAAAAGCCCAATAAGCCCCAGGTCGCCGCAAATCTCCCGAGAGCGGGTGAGGCTGAGACCGTTGGGACAGATTGAGAGGCATTAGCAAGGGGCGGATTTGTGGAATTCATATCAACCTGGATTTAGTTTTGAAGTTGTTTCGCTGCACACAGCATATCACGCTGCACACAGCATATCAGGATGTCTTCAAAATTGAACATAGAATAGCAATTAAGCCCGCACCCGCAGCAACTCTTTGCGTCCATAGAAAAACAGAAGCGGTAAATGCAAGCGCTGGCCCCAGGAATACTCGTGGTGACGGCCCCCGCGATCGAGCAAAAATCCCAGATTGTGACCGTCTTGATAACCCTTGTGGTGCAATTGCCGTTTGAGCATTTCCACAGCGCGGGAGCTGCCCTCGCGGGTACCTGTATCGAGCCAGATTTGCATATCGGTACTGAGTTTATGCATTTCACTTAAGGCATGGCCCCGACCCCACCACAGCGAGGGGGAAATCAGGCCCACCTTCTGAAAGACAAAGGGAAAATACAGCCCCAGATACCAGGAGATCAGTCCTCCCAGTGAGGAACCCATTGTGCCCGTATGTTCGGGGCCTGTCAGGGTTCGAAATTCCCGGTCAATACGGGGTTTTAGCTCATCTACGAGAAAGTGGGCATAAAAATGTCCGCCTCCGCCTTCTGTGTGGCCGCGTTTTTTGGGCATGGGGGTCCAGGTGTATTCGTATACCCGACCAGGGGTGTTAAAAACCCCGACCAAAATGACAGGTTCAATCAGACCGTGGTTGATCAGCCGATCGAGCATCTGATCGGCATGCCAGGGATGATGCCCAAAAGCGAGGTGTTTATAAAAAAGATTATTGCCATCATGCATGTACAGCACCGGATAATGCCGTCCGGGGGTGTGATCGTAACCCGGTGGCAAATAGATGTCCACATGGCGGTGATTGTGCAGATGCCGCGAGTGAATCTCCAAACGCTGTATGCGCCCCCTGTGCCAATGAGCCGGATGAATGGTATTTAGGGCTTTGTTTTTTAGGCTTAATTTTTTAATGCGGTGGGTCATGGGGCTGTAATCTATAAACACAATCCAGTTTAGTGGGGACGGAGACAGTTTCAGTATAGAGGATTTTGAGCCCTGCCACACGCGATTTTGGCCTGTCTCTGGCCCATGTTAAAATGCCCCCATTCCCAGAGGTGCAAGCAATGGCAAAAATTTTTGGCATCCCCTTTTTTGAGAAAGCGCCAACAAAACTGGCTTGGGCGGCTTTGAGCGCAGGCGTTGGCCTCTATTTCGCTTTTCTCTATTACCAACCCAGGGGCAGTTTTCAGGAAGTCTGGCGAAATGACTCCAAGAACAGTTATATCCTGGTCTTTGCCTACCCTTCTTCTGCTTATTTAGACTGGTCGAGCCCCACCACCCTCTCACGTACCTCACTTCAAAGCAGCATCAACAAACGGGTCTGGGGCCGTCCCAGTGCCATTGGTCATGCTCAATTTGCATGGCGCTGCCAAAGACCCGATGGTGCTTGGGAAATGGGGGCTTCGGGTCAAAGTGGAGAAAGGTCGGGCCAAGCCCTCAAAGCCCTGCTCGGGGGCTGGGGCCTGAGTGTGTTGGAATTGGTTTTTACCGATGGACATTTGGAGGACTTGGCTGATGTTGAACAACGGGTGCGGATTGGTGTGAAAACAGGCCAATTCTCCTGGCTGGGTCTCAAAGTCCCCGCTCAAAATTGTTTAAATCTGGCCAATTATGTCAAAGAATACCGCACAGCAAAGGCCTTCCGGAATTATGGTTTTCCCCTGGACCCGCTTAAACTCCAAGGCGGAGGTTGTACCAGTTATGCCAATGCCGCTTTGCAGCGTTCGGGTCTGGATTTACCCTTTCGGCCTGCTTGGGTGAGGCATTATGAGATTGCCGAAAAACACCTGGGCCGTTCTCAGGCTCCTCCCTCATTTAGCACTATTCTGCCGCAATCTCGGGTGCCCAAGTCTGTCAAAAAAGTTTCCCTGACTTCTTTTTTATTCGGCTCACAAAGTTGGGCCCAAACGGGCGAAAAGAGCATTCCCTTTGCCTACTATGATCCCGAACTTTTTTATGAAGGCCTTCGGCACATGGAAAACAGCTTGCGAAAGGAGCAACAACTCAGTTTAAAAAAAGTTGTGCGCACGCGCCATTTGGATTTGTTTCAACGCAGGATCCAAAATTCCAGCGAAAGCTGGATGCGTTTGTTAAAAATTGCCGAAAAACCGATGCATATTCAAGAACTGATGGGGGTGAGTGGGGCCGTGATCGACCTTCAATAGGTCTGACCTAAACCACCATGAAAAAAGCCCCCTGATCACTTCAGGGGGCTTTGAGGTATCTACGGATTAATAACGGTTATTGCTGAAAGAACGACGGTCACCACCGCCGCCGTTGCCGCCACGGAAACCGCCACGATCACCACCGCGCTCTTGGCGGGGTTGGGCTTCGTTGATATTCAACTGACGGCCCATAAAATCTTTACCGTTAAGAGCAGAAATGGCGCTCTGACCAGCTTCAGCAGAGTCCATTTCGACAAAGCCAAAACCACGAGGACGACCGGTTTCGCGATCGGTGATCACACGTACGCTGCGAACTTCGCCATACTGTGCGAAAAGATCGCCCAGGCTCTGTTCATCAGTTTGATAGGAAAGATTGCCAACGTAAATATTCATTGCGAAAAAAATACCTTTGTTTAGTGATAAATATGGGACTCCCGTCAATCAAAACGCAGCAGACAGTGGGAACTTAGGGACGCGGGAAGCAGACGGAATCCTTATCACCGGCGAAACAAAGTCAAAACACAAAAAACGTGACCAACAATCGTGACAGCGAACAGAATGTGACGTTAAAGTCTCATTGTCTTTTTAGCATATCATGAACATTTCTTCGCTTACAAGAGGGGCTCAGGCTGATTTTGGGATCTTTAAGGTACCCTGGGCTTCGAAAAAGGCCAGTTCGTCTCTGAGGGTATCTTCAAGGGGGCGAAAACGCGTTAGCAGTTGTTGCTCTGCTTTGGCGGAGGAAAGCTGTATTGCGGCTTGCATGGTGCGAACACCTGCGATGGTCATCAAGACGGGCTGACGGGTCAAGCGGCCATAACCTTCACTCAAAACGGCTATCATCAATGCGATCCCTTTGGGCATTACGCGGCGAGGCATGGGTTTGCCTGTGATTTTTTCGAGTGTTTGTGCCAAGACTTTTAAGGACATAAACCTGCCCGCCACCAGGTAGCGCTCTCCCGTTTGTCCTTTTTCAACGGCTGCCAGCATGGCTTCTGCGACATCACGCGGATCCACTGTATTTGCGCCGCCGTGGAGCAGGGCGGGCATTTTTCCGTTGAGCAAATCGAGAATAATCTGGCCACTGGCAGTGGGGGCCCAGTCACCCGGTCCCATCATCCAACCTGGCAGGATTTGCACAACCTTAAGTGAATTGTGTTTGCACCAATCGGCCACTTTTTCTTCGGCCACTGCCTTGCTCTTAAAATAGAGGTTGTGGGTTGCTTCGGGACTGACACCTGAATTTTCATCGCCGGCTTGACCCGCTTGGCCGGGGGCAATGACCCCTGATGAGCTGGTGTAAATGAAGGTCTTGACCCCAGCCGCTTGAGCGGCATTCAACAGATCCAATGTGCCTTTTACATTGATCTTTTCCATCTTTTGCCAGTGATCTCCCGGCTGGTAATATTCGCGGAAATAGGCCGCTGTGTGAAACACCACGTCTACCCCTTGCAGGGCCTGGGCAAAGCTGCTGACATCTTCCATATCTCCTGTTAACAGGGTGAGCTTTGTATCTCCAAAAACTTTTTGGGCCTTGCTGCGGGAACGCACCAGGGCCTTGACCTCCCAACCCTCTTTCAGCAAGGTCTGAACCAAATTGCTGCCCAATAAACCTGTGCTGCCTGTGACCAAGGCTGTTTTCATATTGAACTCCTTTTTATTTTATGACTTATAGTCATTTTTTTTGTAAAAAAACTTAGCGGCTTAAACCCGCCCGAACCAAATCAAACATCGCGGCCTCAAGAGCCGCTGGATTAAATTCTTCTGCCCCTCCCAGCGGGGGAACTTGCATCAGCATGACCAGTCCTTTGAGTTGGGCCACCAAAACCAGGGCCATGCTGTTGGCCTCTATTTCCGACCGAATACTGCCATCTTTTTGGCCTGCTTTTAAGGCGCGGACACAATAGTCGATGCCTTGCAAACCATAGAGGTGGGCCTCTGTGGCCCA
>JBIKWL010000181.1:0-9178 GCA_044356335.1 Candidatus Sericytochromatia bacterium | reverse complement strand
AAAAACAATTGTTCTATCGCCACTACCTCGGGCTGGTACATGCCCAATAATTCCTTTAAATCGCTGTAAATCGTGCTCAGGCAGACCGAAGCCGGAGACTTGGGCGGGGCCTCGATCACGCCAAAGCCGGCCACGCTAAAACTGCCATGTTGGCAATCGAGTAAACCATAACCCACCCGGTGGCTGCCGGGATCAATTCCTAAAATGCGCATCTGACGGGCTTTCTGTTTAACTTGCTTTTGCTAAAGTTCCGCTGGAGTTCTTGCTGACATACACCAGAATACATTAGTCTGAAGGCAATTGTGAATATTGAAAGTGAAAAATTATGGGAAAAATAACTGATCGCCTGAATGAATTGGGACTGACCTTGCCCGCCGCCCCCAAACCCGTTGCTGCATATATCCCTGCCGTACATTACGGTAATTTACTCTTTGTTTCGGGCCAATTGCCACTCAAAGACGGCCAATTGCTCTCTACTGGCAAAGTCGGCAATGTTGGCAAAGTTGGCGAAGTTGTCAGCGTTGAAGACGCTTATGCCGCTGCCCGCCAATGCACGCTCAATGCCCTGAGCGTGGCCCAAGACGTATTGGGGGACCTCGACCGCATCGACCGCATTGTCCGTGTGGGGGGCTTTGTCCAGAGCGCCGATGGCTTCAGCGATCAGCCCAAGGTGATCAATGGCGCCTCGGAATTGCTCGGTGAGATCTTCGGCGAAAAAGGCCGCCATGCCCGCGCTGCCGTGGGGGTCAATGAGCTGCCCCTGAATGCCTCAGTCGAAGTGGAATTTGTGATTGGGGTCGCTGATTAAAGCCCTTTGGAACGGTGCATAATAGTTTTAGCCCTTTTTCCACTTTCTTTCTAGCACAGGGCGACCACAAGGAGAAAATAATGCACCACCCCCAGGCTCCGATTGGCATTTATGATTCTGGTTTGGGGGGGCTTTCGGTGGTGCGCCAGGTCATGATGGCCCTGCCCCAAGAATCGCTGCTCTATGTCGCAGACACCGCCCGTGTGCCTTATGGCAACCGCAGCCCCGAGGAAATCCGCAGCTTTAGCTACGAAATTCTCGATTTTTTGGTGGAGCAAGGCGTGAAAATGATTGCTGTGGCTTGCAATACCTCCTCAGTCTTGGTTCTGCCTGCCAGTAAAAAGCACCGCAATGTACCCGTGTTTGGCTTGGCCCAGGCCGGCGCACATTTGCCTGCCGGACTCAAGCGTGTTGCGCTTTTGGCCACCGAAGCGACGGTGCGCAGTGGGCAATACAAACGGCTCTTGCAATTGCATCACCCGCTCGTGGAACTGGTAGAAGTGGCCTGCCCGGATTTTGTGCCCTTGGTGGAAAGTGGCAAGTGGGAGAGTGCTGAGGCCTTTGATGTCGTGGCTGCCCGTTTGGCCCCTTTAAAACAGCGTGGCTTGGATGCGGTGATACTGGGGTGCTCACATTTTCCCTATTTACACAAAGCGATTCAAGCGGCTTTGGGGGCCGAGGTACAATTGCTCGATCCGGCTGAACGTTTGGCTGTTCAAGTGGCAGGAGAACTCACCCAGCGACGCCTGCTCAATCGCGATCCCAAGCCGATTTTTCACGGTTATACCACGGCCTGTCCTTCGACCTTTGCACCCCTGGCCGAGCGCTATTTGCAGCGTGAATTGCGGCATATGCGCCAGACCAGTTTGGGGGGGCGGGTGGCTTCCTTCGCGTCCCCGACAACCTCACCACATCGCACCACCGCTCAGGGAGCCAATGCAAGAGATGTGTCTGTGGGTGTGGCGGCAGGCATCGTGCGCTAAAGCTTTGGCCATTTCTCCGCAGAGGGCGTCCACTCAGGCGGTCTTAGCACTTTTTAAAAATCTTGTAACAGCGTGCTCCACCTGTTTGGATCCGATTGTTGGAGTTGCTGCAGCTCCTTGTCCTTCAACGCTCGGCTGCGGGACTGGTTATCCGGCGCATTGTTGCTCAGTGCCCGCTCCAGGGCTTCCCAGGCTGCGGCAATATCGGACGCAGGATCTTCTTTATAAGTGGAGATGGGTTCTGCAACTGCCAATTTTTGTACCCCGGAACGTTTGGGAAACGCTCTGAGTACATGATAACGGGCTAGAATATAATCCAAACGCCAGTTTTCACGGTGGTATTGAGCCAAAGTTTTCAGCCAAATTTGAGCTGTTTCAGTCTGGCCGTGGCGCAAAAAATCTTCGATCAGCTTGCCGTAGTTTGGCAGCCATTCAGGCTGTTGTAGACACGCTCTGAGTTGGGCTTCTTCTTGTTCCTCCAAGCGGACCGCTGAGGCTTCCAATTGTTTTGCCAATTTTGCTGAAACCAAAAAAACCGCAGGTGTTACTTTTAAGGCTTCTGCCAAAGCCATGATCGTGATCAGACCCGGATTGATTTTGCCATTTTCGATCTCATTGACGTAGGAATAGTCCAATCCAGCTTCCAGAGCCAGTTTTTCCTGGGAAAAGTTTTTGGCTTTGCGCCAAGCACGGAGGCGCTTGCCAAATGCAACCAGATTGGGGTGACCCGAAGAAGCTTTCTTTGCCATGCCCCCATTGTGGCGGTAAAAGCAGAATAGACATTATAGGTGTTAACCTATAAAATGAAATGTAAAATTTGGGCTTTGCCCCGCTCAATGAAACCGCTCATTGAGTGCTTTTGGGATTGTCTCCCAGCTTGAGTTTCTAAAACCCTTTTTTCGCATGGACCGATGACCTACCCCCTGCACCAATACGCTTGAGGTATTACCCTTGATGTCTATTCACGATCTCTGTCACCCCCGCCCCTCTGTCTTTGAAGCCGATCGCAGAGCCACGGTTCTGAGCCTGGATACCTTTCTCAAGGGGCAGGTCAACGGCCCTGCTTTTTTTGAAGAGAATTATTTTACCAATGGCATGTTGCTGCTGGTAGATCGGGCCTTTCGCCATTTGAGTGGCGGGCAGGCCGGTTCTTCGATTTTTCAGCTCTCTCAGGCCATGGGGGGCGGTAAAACCCACAGCATGATTGCTTTGGGGCTGCTCGCTCAGGAGCCTGACCTGCGCAATGCGGTTTTGGGAGACAAAGACCCCGCTCCTCGGCTAGGCCCTTGCCGTGTGGTGGGTTTTAATGGCCGAAATTCAGATGCCCCTGGTGGCATCTGGGGCTCGCTGGCAGAACAATTGGGCAAGGCCAATCCGTTCAGTGAATACGTCAGCCCGCTGCTCAGAGCGCCGGGGCCTGAAGCCTGGCGGCAGATGCTCGGACATGAACCGCTGATTATATTTCTGGACGAAATTCCCCCTTACTTGGATGCGGTGATTGCGACCCCTGTTGGCAGCTCCGATCTGAGCCGGGTGACAACCACTGCCTTGGCCAATCTCTTTGTTGCTGTGGCGGATATGGCCAATGTCTGTTTGGTACTTTCCGATCTGGCGGGCAATAATTACAGGGTTGGCCAAGCGAACCTCGAAAATGCCTTGCTGAGTGCCTTCAAAGATATTTCTGATGAAGCCCAGCGCCACGCCGTGCCCATTACGCCTGTCAATCCCAACGGGGATGAGTTGTACCATATTCTGCGCAAACGTCTTTTTGAGCGGGTGGCCACTGAGGCCGAGGTCAAAAACGTCGCTGAGGCCTACCGAGACGCGCTCAAAGAAGCACGGGACATGCAGTTGACCACCACGGTTCCCGAAGCGCTCTACACCCGGATTCTGGAGTCTTACCCCTTTCACCCGGATTGGCGCGAACTGGTGGGCAAATTCAAAGAAAACGAGGGCTTTCAGCAGACCCGGGGTGTGATTCGCTTGATGCAGATGGTGGTCTCCAATCTCTGGAAATCAGGCACAGCCAAACGCTTACAACTGGTTCACCCTTATGATGTGGATCTCAACGACGATGAAATTGCCTCCCAGATTCGCGTGATCAATCCGGCCCTCAGTGAAGCGATTGCCCACGATATCGCCCACGGAGGCGATGCTGAAGTCGAACAGATCGATAAGGATAATAAAAATACCGATGCCTCTGACGCCGCCCGTCTGGTTCTGGTTGCCTCGCTGGCGACCACACCGGGTGCGATCAATGGTTTACATGAATACCAGTTGATTGATTGCTTGCAACGCCCTGGTCGTGACCTTTCGGGCTTCAAACTCAATGTGCTTGATAAACTCGCCATGCGGGCCTGGTATTTGCACCAGTCTGCCGATGGCCGCTTTTTCTTCAAAAATCAGCAGAATCTGGCCGCCAAGCTGCGGGCTACGGCAAACTCCCTGCACACTGAAATTGTCGAACGCATGTTGCGTGAACGCTTGCAGGACTATTTTGCCCCCTCACTGCGGGATTGTTATCAGACAGTCAAGGTTTTGGCCCCACTGGATGAAGTCCGGCTTGAACAGGACAAGACCACCTTGGTGATTGTGCGGCCCAGTGGGCAGGTCCAGTCTTTGCCCATTTCTGCCGACTGGCAGGCCTGGTGGCAGCAACAGCCCTACAAAAACCGGGTTGTCTTTCTCTCGGGGTCGCGGGATACCTTTCAGAATGTGTTGGACACTGCCCGGCAAATGCGTGCCCTGCAGAGCATCGAAGATGAACTCAGGTCCGAGAACATCGTGGCCACCGATCCGCAGTGGCAAGCCCTGGATGCACTCAAAGACCGCGTGGGGCTCCAGTTCAGCTCAGCCCTCAAAGAGGCCTTTGATCAGGTGATTTATCCTTCGCTTGAGACGGCCTTGCGTGCAACCAATGTGGTTTTGGCTTTTGCCGACAACCACAGCGGTGAAGCCACCCTACGCAAAACCCTCGATGAGGCTAAAAAGTTTACCACCCAAATTGACCATGAGACTTTTCGCACCAAAGCCGAAGCCCGTCTCTTTGGCTCGGCAGAGACCAAATCCGTGCTCTGGTCGGACTTCAAGCGGGCCGCTGCGGTGAATACGCTTTGGCCTTTACACAAACCTTCTGCCTTGGATGAACTCAAGGCAGAATGTCTGCGCCGGGGGCTTTGGCGTGAAGAAGGCCATTATATCCGGCGCGGGCCTTTTCCTCCACCGACTCCCGAAGTCTCTCTGCGAGAGCTGTCACGGGACGAAGAAACGGGGGTGACCTATCTCAAACTGGATCCCCTGCATGACAGCAAGCTGGTTTATGAAACCGGTGATGCCGAGCCCACCCCCGCTTCCAGCCCTGTTCCCAATCCGACCCGTTTTGAAGCATCGGGGCTGCGCTATCGTTTTCTGGCCTTTGATCCTGAACAGCCTGAGCGGGTCAGTTCCATCAAGGATTGGCAAGCCCGACCCAACCTCAAATACAACCTGCATGATCGCGGGGACCACCAAGACCTGGAATTGCGGGTTCTGCCACAGCATCAGGGCTTAGTCATTGGCTATACCACGGATGGCTCCCGGCCCAATGGGCAGACCGATGCCCGCTATGATGGGCCTTTTCGGGTGGCCGAAGGCTGCCGGGTGGTCTGTGCCATGGCGTTTTCGGAGCGTTACCCGGAGATACGTTCGGAGATGCTGACGGTGCAGATCCCAGTTCGGGGCAACACAGGGCCCCGCCTGGATCTCAAGCTTCCAGCCCGCTGGAAGCAGACCACACGCCTGGATGATACTGGGGCGGTTTGGGATTTTCTGGCACGCCTAGCACAACAGCCAGAGATGCGGGCCTACGATATCAGCATCGCCTTGGAAAGCGACGCAGGTGGACAATTGCTGGACTTTACCGGCTCGCTCGCTGAGGGTTATGATGCGCCGGGCCTCAAAAATGTGGTGGATCAATTGCAGCTGATTTTGCCCCAGGCCAGTTTGCGCATGACGGTCGGCTCTTTGCTCTTTGCCACGGGTCAGGAGCTGCTGGATTGGCTCAAAGTCAGTCAGCAGGCTTTTGATGCCGTGAAAGTGCAGCAATAATGGCCGCTGCTGTACGCAAAACCCTGGGGCTGGGATTTTTGCCCTTGGAGGCGCATCATGGTTTTTTGGTTTTTGTGCCCAAGGGAGACAGCGCCCATGATCTGGTTTGTCTGAGCGAATACCGGGGCCGCTCCGGTGAGGCTTTTGAATCAACATCTTTGCCTGTTCCTGCTCCCACCGACCCTGCGATGCGGGTGATTATCAGCCGGGGGCGTTGGCTGGCGCTGGCCCCCGCCTTTTGGGACGAGGCCAACCGACGCTTGCGGGCCAATGGTCTGGCGACCGCCCGTTTTCAGAAAAACCCCAGCAAGCCGGTGCCGGTTCATGCCTCACTGGGCAAAGAACTCTGCATTTTGTGTTGGGCGGTCGAAGAAGCCCCCCCCGACGATATCCCCAATGCCCTGCGCAACTGGGAAGCCCTGGCCCCCGAAGAGCGCTGGTGGCTCTACACCATGACTGTGGCCACCACGGGCCAGGCCATGCAAAAAGGGCTGGGCTGGCGCAAAGCCCTGCGCGCCGCTCTGGCAGACAACCCCTTTGTCAAAGGCGAAGGCCTGCCGCCCCGCACGCGCCGTGAATTGCTCGGCCATGCCCAACTCAGCCTGCCTTTATAATCCCGAAAGAGGAGAGAGCCCCCCATGAAAAGCCTGATTGAAACCCAGTTTCCGATTGCCCGCCTATCAGCTGAGGCCTATAAAGAGCGTAAATCAGGAGCTGGCCAGACTTTGACGGGCCTTGGCAAATGGTGGGGACGTAAACCCCTGATCCTCGTCAGAGCTTCGATTTTAGGTATGTTGATGCCTGCTTCCGATGACCCTCAAAAAGACCGTGAGATCTTTCTCAAAATTCTGACCATGGATGATGAGGGGGCATGGTTGCGCTGCAAGGGCGAAATTCCTGCCTTTGCTTGGCGTGAAGTGGCTCCCCCCGAGGTCCAGGCGGCTTATTTCAGTGCCAGAGGTTTTCGCAAAGGTCTGAGCGAAGACGAAAAAGCGCAGGTCTGTGCCCAGATTTGGGCGATTTTAGACGAAACCCAGAAAGCAGAACTGGATCGCCAAAAACGCCGACCCGTGAAGGAACGTCTGCAATTTGACCACTTACCTTATTCCGAACGTATTGTACACTGCGAGCGACCTGAAAATGTCATGGGGCCGAGTGTCGTGGCCTGGGCGGATATCAACGCCCATTTGGGCACCACGGCCCACTCCCTGCCTGAATTGGTGGAGCAGCTGGGCCAACGCCAATTTGGCCATTCCCCACGGGTGGGGGACAGTTTCTGTGGTGGGGGCTCGATCCCCTTTGAAGCGGCGCGCATGGGCTGTGAGGCCTTTGGTTCAGATTTAAACCCCGTTGCTGCTTTACTCACCTGGGCAAGCATTGATTTGTTAGGGGCTTCCCAGGAAATTCAGAGCGAAGTGCAACGGGTACAAGAAGCTGTATTTGATGAAACAGATCGCCAAATATGTGCCTGGGGAATTGAGCATAGCGCGGAAGGGGAACGCGCAGATGCTTATCTCTACTGTGTCGAAGTCAAGCCCGAAGGCTGTGATTATTATATTCCCCTGGCACCCAGTTGGGTTATCTCTGAAAAATACCGAATTGTTGTGAAATGGATACGAATTGAAAATTCTGACCGTCTTCATCCTGAAGTTATCGCAGTATCTGAACAAGAACTCAAATTATACAAAGAAAAAAAAGGTTCAACAGTCATCGATAGTCGTGTGGTCGATCCGTTTGACCCCAGTCGTTCTTGGTCGATAGAGGCTTTGCGAGGGCCTCAGGGCCTCAGACATTGGACACAAAACGATCTGGCTCCCCGCCCGGAAGACGTTTTTCAGGAGCGGCTCTACTGCATTCGTTGGGTCGATTCAACGGGGCATCGGCGCTATGCTGCACCAACCAGTTATGATCTTGAAAATGAAGAAAAGGTCTTTTCTCTGCTTCAAGAAAGGTTTCTAGATTGGCAAAAATTAGGATTTATGCCTTTTGCATTAATTCCCAAAGATGGTGTGGAAACAGCAAGATTACCTCGAGAACGTGGCTGGACGCACTGGCATCATTTGTTTACCCAAAGACAGTTGCTGATATATGGGCTTTATCTTTCTAATGTAGCTAAAAATGCTGTAAAAGAAGTGGCTGTAAGTATGTGTTTAAATATAGCAACTCAAACCAATTGGAATTCCAAGCTGAATGTTTGGAATTCCAATTTAGGCAAAGGGGGGGGCGCAGGCTATTCTGAACAAACTTTTGCCAATCAAGCACTCAATCCCCTTTATAATTACGGAACACGCTCCTTTGGCGCATTGCAAGGCTCATTGCTTTCGGAATTAAAATACAGCTCAATTTCAGGCAAGAGAAACATTGTGCAATCAGATGCCCGTGATATTCAAAACTATTGCGATCTTTGGATCACTGATCCTCCCTACGCAGATGCCGTCAATTACCATGAACTCGGTGATTTTTTTCTGGCTTGGTACAACAAGCAAATCACTCAATTATTTCCTGAATGGACAGCGCTTTCACGCTCTGAGTTGGCAGTGCGTGGCAATGGCGAGCACTTCCGCCGCTCGATGGTCGAAATCTACCGCAATCTGTCTAAACACATGCCCGACAACGGTTTGCAAATGGTCATGTTTACCCACCAAGACCCTTCTGTCTGGGCCGATTTGGGCATGATTCTCTGGGCATCAGGGCTCAAAGCCACCGCTGCTTGGACGATCAGCACCGAAACTTCAGCTGGCCTTAAAAAAGGTAATTATGTGCAAGGTACAGTCTGTCTGGTGCTGCGCAAGCGCCTCGGTCAAGAACCGGGTTTTCTCGATGAGGTCTATCCCTTGGTCGAAGACGAAGTGCGCCACCAATTGGCGTCCATGCAGGCCTTGGATGAAGGCGGCGAGCCCAATTTTAACGATGCCGATTACCAATTGGCGGCCTATGCGGCGGCGCTCAAGGTGCTCACCCAGTACAGTTCGCTCGATGGGCGCGACGTCGAGCATGAGGTCTTTGCTGAAAGAACTAATCAGCAGAAAAGTGAGTTTCAAAAGGTGATTGAACGGGCTCTGACCATTGCCTGCGACACCTTGATTCCCAAAGGCTTGGAGCTGCTCTGGCGTGAACTCACCTTGGTCGAACGCTATTATCTGCGCGCACTCGATATCGAAAGCCGGGGCGAGCGCCGCAAAGGCATGTACGAAGAGCTGGCCCGGGGTTTTGGCATTGCCGACATTCGCCCATTGCTCAAAAGCGACAAGGCCAATGGCACCCGCATGTTTACCCCCAGTGGCTTTGCGGCCAGCCTCTT
>JBIKWL010000111.1:0-17638 GCA_044356335.1 Candidatus Sericytochromatia bacterium | reverse complement strand
TTTTGACTTTTATTGATCTAAATATAGTTGAAGACGAAGACAAAAAAACATTCTATAATATTTTACTTGCAAATATATCTTTACATGAGTTAATTTTTTTATCATTTTATTTATGCGCTCAAATGAATAGAGATCTGCATACTTTAGCAAAGAAATATTACTTATTAGATCCTTTATTCGTTCATAATAATTTAAGAGGTTCATTTGCGAGTCTTTTTCCACAAATGTACAATGAGAAAATTTCTGAATTTCAATCTCAAAAAATTCCAGATATTTCTTAAAATCTATACTGTTCCATTTCCTACACTTGTCTTTGATTGGCGTCAGACCCAAACCACGCCCTTTTTTAATTCAATAACCTGGCATAGCCCAGGCACATAATTGGTAACGCTCACCTCTTCGGCCTTGTCGCGGTTGCCATCGCATGAAATAGAGCGAGTAGCTTTGACAACTTGCACCTGGTACCAGGAATAAAAATCACGGATCCGCTCTGTGTTTGAGTTCGAGAGCATGACCAGCACACCGGCCCGCGTCAGATCCCCAACCAGATTGGCCAAGGTTTCCTGATCGGCAGGCCCAAACCCACCGGCCTGGTACTCATTCCATGTGCCATCGTAGGGCGGATCCAGGTAAACGAAATCCCCGGCCCGCGCAGGTAGGTATGCACTGCCACCAGTCCCCAATCGTCGCAGATCCTGGGATTTTTATAGCCGCCAAACGCGACATTAAAGAAGCCCTGGCGATTCACGCGATGCAAACCATTGAAGCAAGTGCGGTTCAGGTAGATGAAGCGGGCGGCTCGGTCAAGTACTGGCAAGCGCTTATAATCTGGATGCCGATCCAGGGCGCGGATCTGCAGGTAATTTTCCTTGGTGTTTTCCATACCCTGAAGTCTGGCAATTAGACCCCCAACGTCTTGCTGTAAAGCCTGATAGCAGACCATCAGATCTTCATTCAAATCGCTGATCACAAACCGGGTGGGCTGCAGGTCAAACAGCAGAGCCACAGCGCCCACAAAAGGCTCAAAGTAACAGCCAAATTCACTAGGCAAGCTATCTCTAAGCTGTGGAAGCAATTGGCGTTTACCTCCAGCCCATTTCAGCAATGGCTTTAGTGTTTGCAGGAAAGTCATTGAGCTTCAAATTTAATTGGCTTAAGTGTTTTAGGCAAGTAAAGCGGATGTGCTGGAGATCCGTCTTTGTTGAGTCGAAGATAGTGCAAATCTGGGATCAGCTTTTTTACAGCCTCCCCTTGCCCCAGAAATTTCCCATGGGTGCTCCAGGCGGCAATGACCATATCTGAAAGACGGCAAAAGGTTTCAAGAATTTCCATGTTTTGGGGCCCAACTGGATCCGTTGTCGCTTTCATCACTCTGGGGTCAGTGGCCCGGTAGGCAAAGAGATTGAGCATTTTCAGCTCACCGTATCCCCAGGCTTTTGTAAATTCAATGCAGCGCCGAATTGTTGGATCATCACTGTACTCATCGGCGGTAGAGGGGTTCAGTCCAATGAATGTGCAAACCCCAAGATTTGAGCTCCAGCTACGGGTTAAGGTATAGCGATAAACCCGATCATCTGAAAAAGTTGCTGACTTGAAAATTTGTTTTTCTCCTTGGGAATGAAAATGGTTTTGGTTTTGGGGCGAATTCAGAATACAATTTTGATTTATAATCTATGTCCACCCAACTTTTGTTGATGCCCATAAGAGTAGTTATGGGATCATTTTTAATTTTCAATCTTATTGATAAGATGTCATTTATGAAAATTGCTGCTTTAATTTTAATGTGTCTCTTGTCTGCGTGTAATTCTTCCCCTCAAAATACTGAGCTTGTTGGGGCAAATGTGGATTTTGTTGACTCATATTCGCTGCCAACGCCTGCGCCCCGTCCAATTAACTCCAACAGTCCTTCTCAAGAATCAACCTCAGAAACACCACGCTTTGATAACTCAAATCGTCCAGTGGCATATGCTTCCCCTCCCTTTGGCGGTAGAGTTCCAACTGACAAAATGATTGTGGAGAAGGGGCTCGAATGTTTGACAGATATCAAAAAATCTTTATCCCAAAAAGCCAACAAAGAAATTGCAGCCGAAATAAATTACCCGTTTGTTCAAATACTGGGTAATAACCAAAACGATGAGTATTGGCAGTTTGAAGCAGACGTAAGCAATAATTATAGCCAAGTTGTCCCCGGTTATGAGGCGTCAACTTCAATCAAATTATTGGTGGTTTATACAAACTCCAGCAAATCATTTCATCCTTTTTGCTCGATTACGTCAAAGGTAATAAATTTATCTGTATCAGCATCATCCAAACCAAAATCATCCGCTACACCCAAGCCCATTAAAACCGCAATTCCCTTTACGGATTTACCCGTTTTAGGATTAACAACAAAGTATTAAAATTAGGGCTGAGTCTTGTCAGTCTTTCACAAGTATTGAGGTATGCTTCATAACTGCATCGGGTTGGCATCCACTCAAGCGAAGGTTAGAATACCTCAGCCAAAGACAGGGACATAAAGGTATTCCATGGGTTCTGAATTTCGTCTGCGCATCAACCGTGACAGTATGGCTCTCTCTCGACGCATTCACGAGCGGGAGCAGGTGAATGTCTTTGCGCACGATGGCAGGCCCATCAGTCTATTTGACGGTGGGGATTTTTACCAGCGGGGTCTGAGCAATGCCTGGTTACACAAAGGCCGTGAGTCTGTGGCTGGGGATGTCCACCGTTTTCGCCGTTCGCTTCCATTAGAGCAGGCGGAAGCGCGTTTAATTCAAATTCACGCAGATCTCAGTTCCCAATTATCTGGGGATGGGTTCAGTCCTGACCAAGCACCTGCCGTAAACAAAATACTGCAATGGACACCTGAACTGTTACGGAAACAAGGTGAACAATTTGCGGAAATATACCAGCCCATCAGCATTTTGCCACCGGATCAGTACCTTGCAATCGTAGCCCAATTAACAGTTGGTTGTTCGTTTAATTCTTGCAACTTCTGCAACTTCTTTAAAGACCGCAAATTCCAGGTGCGAAGCACAGATACTTTTGCCAAACACCTAGAGGCAGTAAAGACTTTTCTAGGGGAATCTGCTGCAATCCGTAAAGGCATATTTTTGGCTGACGGTGATGCCTTGATGACACCCCAGCCCCTACTCTTGAAAGCGATGCAACTTCTTAGTCAGGCTTGGCCAGACTTACCGATATACAGTTTTATGGATGCTTTTCGCCCCCAGGCAAAAAGCCTAGAACAATGGCGAGAGTTGCAAAGAGGGGGACTCAACCGGGTTTACCTGGGGCTAGAAACTGCAGATCCCGATCTGCTCGCGTTTCTGAACAAACCTGGCAATCCTGAGTTGATGCTAAGCGAGTGCCACAAGATCAAAGAAGCTGGACTCAACTTGGGTTTGATTTTTATGGTTGGGGCGGGTGGCCAACCATATGCCCAGGCACATTTCAAAGCCTCTACCGACCTTCTACACGCTTTGTCCCTCGACAAAAATGATTTCATTTTTCTATCTGAATTTATCCCGCACCCGGATCAGCCCTACTTTGAGCAAGCAAAGCAAGCAGGACTCATCCCTTTATCTGAATTGGAGTTAGCGCAGGAGATTATGCGTTGGCGAGAAGCTTTAAAAGACCTGCCAGCCAAGTGTGTACCTTACCATCTGCAAGAGTTTATCTTTTGATTAATATCGTTGGTAAATAGGTGCTCAGGGTTGCTCGTATAACGCCTGCAACTTCTGCAACTTTTACAAAGACCGCAAATTCCAGGTGCGCAGCACTGAGGCTTTTGCCAAGCACTTACAGGCAGTACAGGCTTTTCTGGGGCCTTCTGCGGCGATGCGCAAAGGCCTATTTTTGGCCGACGGCGATGCATTGATGACACCCCAACCCTTGCTCTTGCAAGCCATGAGGCTCCTGCGCCAGACCTGGCCAGGTTTACCGATATACAGTTTTATGGACGCATTTCGCCCCCAAGCCAAAAGTCCAGAACAGTGGCGTGAGCTGCAAGCCTTGGGTCTGAACCGCGTCTACCTGGGCATCGAAACCGCAGATCCTGACTTACTCGCATTTCTGAACAAACCTGGCAGCCCAGAGCTGATGTTGAGTGAATGCCAAAAGCTCAAAGCGGCAGGACTGAATTTGGGTTTGATCTTCATGATCGGGGCGGGCGGTCAGCAATACGCCCAGGCGCATTTCAAGGCCTCCACAGCACTTCTGCAGGCCTTGCCCCTCGACAGTCAGGATTTCATTTTTCTGTCTGAATTTGTGCCTCACCCGGATCAGCCTTACTTTGAACAGGCTTTGCAAGCCGGGCTGATTCCCTTGTCTGAAACGGAATTACAGCACGAGATTCAACGCTGGCGAGCGGCCTTAAATGGCCTGCCCGCCAAGTGTGTGCCGTATCATCTGCAGGAATTTATTTATTAATAAATAGCCCTGTTCAAGAGGCTCCCAGGGCAAGAGCTATTTCCCTTTGAGGTCTTTGCCCAGGCGCTCAAGAGTCTTTTCTGTTACAACAAAATCTACTTTTTCGGTTTCGGTCTCTTCGCGTTTGTAGCGTTTGCGTTCCAGCTGGGTCTGGCCGTCTGTGTGGAGTTCCATTTGGAAATACTCCAGCTCTTGCGGGTTGCTTTGGGGTTCGTCACTGCGCAAGATGACCACTTCATGGGCAGAATCGGTTTCAACCACACGCAGGTCTTCGTCGAGATAGGTGATTTTTTTGGCCAGGTCTTCGGCTTTTTGCACCAGGGCTTCAAAATTGTCGACGGGGGATCCTTGGGCGCGAATTTTGCGCACCTTGCTGCTCAGGCGGTCTTTTTCGATCTCTTCGATTTCGAGATCATGGCGCTGGGTTGTGGGCAAATCTGTCATACACCGTGCTCCTGTCTGTTTTGGGCAAATGGCTTTGAACCCTGTTTTAAGTATAACCGCTCAGCGGCATTTGGCGTGAGCGTGTTGCAGAGGATAGCGAATGATAAAAAAGCGCTTTAAAATGGTATAAAGAGATCAGAGCTTACTTTCATTCCAGATGGGGAGATTTTCGATGGGTTCTATTCGCGTAGATAGTTCGACTTTCAGTCGAATCCAGGACTTTGTTCGTGACAAAAACTTCTCACGAACAGATCTCAAATTGCTCACAGAAGAAATGGGCCGCAATGGGGTTGATGCCAAAACCAAAGACGCGATCCTGAGCAACCTCGCAAACGAAGTGAGCTTTACCGTCACAGATGGTAGCAACAGTCTGACCATGGAACCCAACTCTGTGTCTTTTCCGGTGCCCAGACACACAGATGATGTTCAGACAGCCAAAGCGGATGCTGTGATTAGCGAACAGACCAGTTGGGGAAATCTCAGTGAAAGCGGCTTGGGTAGCAAGCTGGCAGAGCAATTAAAAAACCGGGTCAGCAGTGTCTCTCTTGTCAGCAAAGTGCTTGACAGACTCAGCCCAGAAAACCAACGCGAAGTTTCTGTTGAAATACTCAAATGCTTATCTAGTGAAGATCTGGATCGCCTGGGAGCCACCCCGCAAGGCAAAACGCTCCTCAGCCGAATGAGCGGGGATATTCGCAAAGATGTGGATTTATTGACCAAAGCACTCCCAGAGCAAGCCGATAATATCCGCACCAACAATGCCGAAATTTTGTCAGCGGCACAACGCGCCGATACAGCCGCCACTCAGGATGATTTTGCCCGAAGTATTGAAATTTATGCAGAAAAAATCCAAGATGGCAGCCTTTCAACTCAAGATTTGGCTGCTTTGAATACTCAAATAGCTAAAATCAAAGATCCGATCAAAAAAGCGTGGGCAGTGAATACCCTCGAGCTGATTAAAAAAAACAGCACGACTGAAAATGGCAATTTGGTCCCCAATAACCAAAGTGTAAAAGACCTGATGAATCCAGCGCGTATTCGTCTTTTAGAACAACGTACCTCAGATGCTGCGGGCCACCCCGTTCTGTCTACCATCAAGGATCCGGCAACCCGCGAACAAATGAAAGAATTCCTGATGACGTATATGACGGATCCAGTATTTATGGCTGTTTCAGACAATCGCAGTATTGATCGTGGAGGGGCCATGACGAATCTGTTTCAGACTTTCAGCAGTCACAAATTGGGTTCTGGCAGTATTGACAGCGACTTTGGTGCCTGTATTGAGTGCCAGTCGCGCGTTCAGAGCGTTTTCAACCAGTTCAAAGCAGAATGGAGCGCTCGTCCTGAAAACGCAGGAAAGCCCTTTAAACTCGAAGTGGGAAGCATGCAAACCCAGGCAATGACAGGATTTCAACATAATTTTGTCTTTGTTAAAACAGATGCCTCAGAGACCTTTTACATTGATCCTTGGGGCAGTCAACGGACCGACTCAGCCTCTATCACGACCAAAGAAGACTATTTAAGGGACTATGCCCGTGGCGTCGGGGGAACCCATACTTTTGTGAAAGAAGGGAATAATGAAGTCTTCAACCCCGCTGATCACGTGATCAATGCCCGAAATTGGTGATTCCAGCATTGAGCGCCGAATTTATCCCCAAAACAGTCAAAGTTGAGCAATAAGATGTTCCAGAAACAAAAAAACAGGCCCCTTGTCTGGGCTTTCAGCCTATTTTTATGCACTTTAACACTTCCCTTGGCTGCGCGGGAAAACACCTTAGTGGAAAACACATTCCAGAGACATGCGCCCCCGACTCTGCAGGTCACTCAGCCTTGGCGCATGGCCAGCAAAGTCACCAGCCCCGCGGCAAAGCCTTCCACAAACCCCCAATGGCAAGCCTGGGTCGAGCGCTATTTTGATGATTATCTGCAAAGCAACCCCACGTATGCAACCTATCTCGGCAAACACGACTTTGACCACGCTTTGGAGGATTATAGCCGGGCCGGAGTCGAGGCAGATATCCGCGAAAACCGACGCTATCTGAAAGAATTGGCGGCATTTTCGCAGGCACAACTCAACCCACTCGAAGCCGAAGATCGCGAATTGCTGATCTCCCATTTAAACGCGCAATTGCTCGAAGCCGAACAGATCCGGGGCTGGGAAAAGAACCCCGACAGCTATGCAAGTGGGGCCAGCGAGACCATTTACACCTTGATCTCACGCAGTTTTGCGCCGCCTGAGCAGCGCTTAAAAGCGGTGATTGCCCGTCAGCAGAAAATTCCCGCCATTTTTGCCGCCGCCCGTGCCAATCTCAAGAACCCGCCCAAAATCTTCACCGAGGTCGCGATTGAGCAAATCCCCGACATGATTCCCTTCTTTGAAAACGATGTGCCCGCAGCGTTCAAAGATGTTAAAGATCCTGTTTTATGGGCCCAATTTCAGGCGACTAACCAGAAGGTGATTGCCGAACTCAAAGCCTATTTGGATTGGCTCAAAAGCGATTTATTGCCCCGTTCCAACGGGGATTTTCGCATTGGGGCTGAGAATTACCGCCAAAAACTGCTCTTTGATGAAAAGGTGGATTTGCCTTTGCCACGCCTGTTGGAAATTGGCTACGCAGATTTGCGCAAAAACCAGGCCCAATTTAAAGCTGTGGCCGCTCAGCTGGATCCCAAAAGCAGCCCCGAAGAAGTCTTGGCCGCGCTGGGCAAAGACCATCCAGCCCCTGAAAAGCTCTTACAGAGCTTCAGAGATGTGCTGGGCGGCATTCAGGACTTTATTGAGCAAAAGCAGATCCTCACCATTCCCTCCAAGGTGCCGCCCCTGATTGCTGAGACCCCGTCGTTTATGCGGGCCATGACCTTTGCCTCAATGGACACACCCGGCCCCTTTGAAGCCAAAGCCACCGAAGCGTATTTTAACGTGACCCTGCCCGATCCCACTTGGCCAGCAGCAGATATTGCGGAGTATATGGCGGGGTTTAACTATGGTGTGATTATTTCAACCGCCATTCATGAGGCCTATCCCGGCCATTATATCCAGTTTCTCTGGGCCCAAAAGGCCCCAAGCAAGGTGCGACAGATTCTCTCTGCGGCCAGCAATTTTGAAGGCTGGGCCCATTATTGTGAGCAGATGATGCTCGATGAGGGCTACGGTGAAGGCGATCTGAAGCTGCGGCTGGGCCAATTGCAAGACGCCCTGCTGCGCAATGCCCGTTATATTGTCGGCATTCAAATGCACACCGGCCAGATGAGCTTTGAAGAAGGCGTTGAATTCTTTGTCAAAGAGGGCTACCAATCGCGCACCAACGCCCTGCTCGAAACCCGGCGTGGCACCTCAGATCCGACCTATCTCTACTACACCTTGGGCAAACTCATGCTGCAAAAACTGCGCGTGGATTACCAGGCCCTCAAAGGCCAAGATTTCTCGCTGCGCGAATTTCACGATGCCTTTTTGAGCGAAGGCCTGCCGCCGATCAGCCTGATTCGCAAAAAGCTCTTGGGCAATGACAGCCCGGTTCTGTAAGCGCGCCTGCTCAGCCCTGCTCCTGGCTGCTTCACTTGCAGCTTCACTGGCGGCTCCACTGGCTGCCTTGCCTCTACCTGCACGGGCAGAGGTTCCATGTAGGCCCTATTTTCCTTTAAAGCAAAATTGGCGGGGCGGCGATGGGATCTTTTCTGTGCCTCTGCTGTCTGGCAAAACAGTCTGGCTCTTTGGAGACAGCTTTGTTTTGGATTTTGACAACAAAGAAGCGGGCCCCAACCGCACCAAAGCCACTATGGTGGCCAACAGTCTGGGGATTTCAGAATGTGGGCCAGAGGGCTTTGAGGTCGATTATTTTTTTCGCCAAAGTACTGCTCAGATCGGACGCCGTGTTGAACACTTGCCTGCCGCCTTTTTTCTGCCCCCTCCTCAGGCCTCACACAAGCACAAATACTGGCCGATCCATGGTTTTGAGCAGGGGGGCAAACTCTATTTCTTGCTGGAAGAGGTCGAGACGACCTCAGGGCCTGAAAATGGCTTTAATTTTGCAATCAAAGGCGTAACTGTGGCAGAAATCGTCAATTACAGCGATCATCCTTTGCGTTGGCAGATCAGCTACCGCCCCCTGAGTCAGAGTGCCACCACCATACCTGGCATCGCCGTGGTCACATCTGGGGACTCCCTTTACCTGCTGAGCTTTCGCGAAGATCCAAGCAAAAAATACCCCCTGATTCTAAACCGGGTCGCGCTCCGTGATCTGGGCCAATCTCCCTGGCCATTGCATTATTTGAGCCAAGATCAGCGCTGGAAGCCGGGCCTGGATGGGCCTGATGCACAGGTTTTGGTTCCCGAAGGCGCAACTGAGGCCTCGCTGCACTTCGACCCACACAGCCAAAAATGGGTGATGGTGCATACCCATCCGGCATTTTTGAGTCGCGAGGTGGTGATCCGCACAGCCCCGCAAATCACAGGGCCCTGGACAGCGCAGGTCAAGCAAATCCCCCTTTACAGCGAAATGAGGCCCGAAAGCCCCAACTTTGACACAGATACTTTTTGTTATGCCGCCAAAGCCCATCCGGCTTTTTCAGAGGCGGGTAAACGGGGGGAAGAACTCTGGCTGGGTTATGCCTGTAATTCGCTTAATTTTGAGACCTTGCTGCGCAGGAATGATCTCTACCGACCGGTGTTTAAACGTCTGGCCATGCCTCAGATTGAACTCAATGAATAAATTAAGTTTCGACTTAAGCGTTGGCTTGAGTTGTATTTTTGAAATCAGGCTTTATACTGAAACTAAAGTGTAGTCAAATATTTAAAGTGGGTGTGTTGCCATGTCTAAAATCCAGAACGGCCTTGTCTCTCTCTGCCTTTTAACAGCGTTTGCCTGTCAGCCAGTGTCACAAATCGCTCAGGCCCCAGCCAAACTCAGCCAGGGAGACTACAGCCGCCAAGTTGCCAGCCTGTTTAAAGACTATGGCAAAACCAATCTCGAAGGCGTCAATACCAGTTCAATCGCTCTCTCCATGGCTTTGGGTGCAGGGCTCTCCACGACCACTCCCGCCTTGCCCACCAGCAGCTTAACGGTTCCGAGCGTACTTTCGGATTCAGCGAAAAGCAGCTTGATGGACAACAGCGAACTCCAGAAGAAATCGCTCGAAGGCAGCCTCAAAGCGCTTAAAAACCTCAAGAACAAATTGCAGAGCTTGATTCCGCCTCCAGAAGCCGCCGAAAAACACGCCCAAATCCTGCAATTTTTTAGCCTCAATGATGCCCTCACCGAAAAAATGCAAAAAGAAGTCGATTTCTCAACGATTGCCACTTTCAAACAGGGACTTGAAAGCTTTCGCAAGAACCACAAAAGTGAATTTGAATCGCTGGAAAAGCAGGCCCCAGCCGTGATGGAGATCTTCGCGGATTTTACCCTGGAAAGTTATCGGGCCGAGAGCCTGGGCAAACAACAGGGGGCAAGTTTGGATCGCGCCGCTTACCAAGAGAAGCTTAAAGCGCTTTTTGCCAAAAACAAGCTGGGCAATCCCATGTCGTTTCTCTTTCCGACGATGCTCCTCTCCGGCGGCCGCAGTGGCAGTGGAGCGGGGGATACCCAAGGCCAGGATCTGAAGGTTCAGGTTCAGAAATACAAAGATCAATTGCAAACCCTGCGGAATGAATTTGCAGCCTTACATCCACCAGATGAATTACAATCTGCGCATTTGACACTCTACACAGGTTTGAGCTTGGCCCAAAGCCTACAGAACCGCATTTTGGATTTTATGCTCCAAAAATTCAGCACGGGCTCTGATGCGACCAAGCAAAACCCATTGGTGCTGTTTAGCGAACTTTTTAACGACACCGAATTGATGGCCCAAATGGTGTCTTTTATGCCTTTGATGGGCAAATTGCAAAAAGTCATGGCTGAGCTCAAATAACGGACTTAGCTTTCCTCTGATGGCTGGCGTTGCAGCATCTGGCTGCGGCGCATCAGCTCAGTGCGGGGCGAAGCCACCCGGTCGATAAACAAAATGCCATCGAGGTGGTCAATTTCGTGTTGAATCACCACGGCTTCAAATTTGGCAGCTTGAATTTCAAAGGCCATGCCCGTCGGGTCTTGGGCCCTGACCCGAATCCGACGGGCCCGGCTGACAGGGCCGAGGTAATCGGGCAGCGACATACAGCCTTCGCGCATGCTGTAATGCTCTTCGCGCTCCAGTATCACGGGATTGACCAGCACCAATGGGCCTTGGCTCTTTTTGACATGTTTTGAGCAGTCGATCACGATAATGCGCAAGAGCGAACCCAACTGAGGAGCGGCAATGCCCACGGAATGGCCCGAGGCATTCATGGTATCGCAAAGATCTTGAATCACGGGCTGGGCTGCGCTAAAATCTTCCACCGCCAAAGCGACCTGGCGCAGCAATGGATGGGGATAGACCAAGACCTCCCGGATCGCCATGTCTAGATTTCGAGCTGTTCAAGCGGGTGGAAATGGGCATCGACACCCATTTCAGCAGCCACGGCTTGCAAGGCCTGTTTTAAGGCCACCAGATCAAGGTTTGGGGGCACATACGTCTCCATGATCATGGCATAGAGCGGGGGTTGGCTGCCATCAAGCAGGCGGGTATTCACGTCTGTGATATTCACTTTTTGCTGCGCCAAGCGCTGCGAGAATTTAAAGATCATCCCGGCTTGGTCGCGCCCGAGCACCGACAGAGAATAATTGGGAACACTCTCAGCATTGCCGTGTAAGGTCTCCGAGGGCAAAAGGGGGCGCAGAAACACGCCCAAAGCCTGATTCCCCAAGGCATTCAAGTCATTTTCAAAGGTCTGAAAATCCAGGCCTTCGGGCAATTGCACAATCATCATCATTGTGAATTCCGAGCGCAGGGTGGTCATAAACGAATCCGTAATATTGACCCCATGGCGATAGAGCAGCCCTGTGGCTTCTGCCACGATGCCGGTTCGGTTTTGGCCCTGTATTGCAATCAAAAATTGGCGCATGCTGTATGGTATCATACAGAAGCCCTAATTTTGAGGTAAGCTCCTATGTTTGACCCATCTTTGCGTCTCAGACTCCTGCCCCGTTTTGCGCTTTTCAGGGCCCCCTTGGCCACGGGTGTGTTTTTGGCCACCTGTTTGGCCTGTGCTCCCCGTGACGTCAACTCTGCACCCGCCACCCTCAAAATTGCCACTTACAATGTCGAAAACCTCTTTGATGGCATTCCCGACAATTCCCGCAACAAAAAAGAAAGAGCCAAACCCAAAAAAGAACTGCGGGCCCTCTCGGATATTTTTCATATGGAACAGCCCGATGTGGTCGCCATGCAAGAAGTGGAGTCGCAAAAGACCCTCAAAGACTTCCGCGACAAATACCTCAAAGACATGAATTACCAAGAGCCGATTGTGATTGATGGCAACGACCCACGCGGGATTGACGTGGCCGTCATGAGCAAATTCCCGATTGTTTCAGTCAAAAGCCACAAAGACTTTAAATTTGAACTCAAGGGACGCAAGCGGGGCTTTGGCCGCGATTTGCTCCAGGTCACTATCAAAACCCCCAGCGGCTATACCCTGACCGTCTTTGCCGTCCATCTCAAATCCAAACTCGGCGATAAAAAAGACTCAGATGCTGTGCGCGAGGCCGAAGCCAAAGCGATTCAGGGTCTGCTCAAGACTTACCAGAGTCAAAATCCCAAAGCCAATTTTGTCGTGATGGGCGATTTTAACGACGAACCCACCTCGGCCCCCCTCAAACCCCTGCTCGGCCCCCAAAACCCCCTCGGGCTCGTCGACATCGCAGCCCAAGACCTGGGCATCAAACCCTCGGTTTTTACCTACCACCCCAAAAAATACCGCTCGCGCATCGACTATATCTTGGTCTCTCCCAGCATGATGCCAGAGTACCGCCCACGCTCGGTGCATATTCAGCAAAACCCCGAAGCCTATTGGGCTTCTGACCATTTGCCTTTGGTCGCTGAATTTGATGCCCAAGATAAATAATTTCCAGATAAATAACCTCAGATAAATAATTTCCAGATAAATAAATTCTAAAGGATCCTCCCATGCTTCAGATCAGTGTCTGTCTGCCTGTTCGCTCCGATGAAAAAGCGCTCAAACAGAGCCTGGATGCCCTCAACGGCCAAGTCAGTGAAATCCTGGTCTTGGATCTGGGCGCCGATCAGGCAACCTTGCAGGTGGCCAAAGCCTTTGGCGCAAAAATCCTGCCCTTGCAGTGGCAGAATCACATGGGTGAGATTTGGGCTGCTGCCCGGCAGGCCGCTGAAAAGGATTGGCTGGGCCTGGTTTTTCCAGGCGAAATCCCGGCAGCAGGCTTTTGGAAGGATTTGGAAAAATGTTTGGCCCAAACGGACCTGATCGAAATGGAAGTCGTTTGCCGGTCAAACCAGGATATTCGCAGTGAAAGCCGCTTCTTTAAACGCACAGCCGCTGAACACGACAGCCAGGTGTATTTTCCGCTCTTTCGCGAGAGCCTGAGCCGCAGGCCCGAAGTGGGTTTTGCCGCAGGCCTGGCCCTGACAGCAAAAGAGACCTGCTGGCTGCGCAGCCCAGAGGTCACGGGCCCCCTGCTCGATGCCGCTCAAACCCAGTCGAATACCCCAACGGGGGTCAAATTATTGCTTGGCATTCGTGCCTTTGAGCGCCAAAACGATCAGCAGGCCAAAGACATTTTTGAAGAGCTGCAACATTTGGCTGCCCGTTCCGCAGACACGGGTTTTACCCTTTTGGCGACACGCCTCTACCTGCTCAAAACCCTTTGGGAAATGGGCAAACACCAAATGGCCTTTGAACAACTCGACCGCTTCCGTCATACCCAAGCCACGATTGAAAAACAACCCGCTCTTTGGGTCTTGCGTGGTGTCATGGCCCGCCATGTCAAAGAAACAGAATTGGCCCAAGAATGTTTTCAACAGGCCCTGGAACTGAGCCAGAGTGAAAGTCTGAACCTGTTTAATCCGCTGCTGCAATTGCCAGATATCTCCTGGAAGCCCTGGATTGGCCTGGGTGAGGTCTTTCTCGAAGAAGGCCTTTTTACCCAGGCTTACCATGCATTTGCCTCGGCCCGGCAAACCCTGCCCGATCATCCCTATTTGGCAGAACAATTTGTCAAAGCGGCTTTTTTAAACCACAATTATCCTGTTCTGGCCCCTGTTTTGCTCCAATTTCCTGATCTGCCAGGTTTTTCGGCGCCCTTACACCAGGCCCTCAAAGCCTTGGCCAGTACCGAAGAAGGACCTTTTCAGGCAAATGAAATGGGCCCGCTGGCTGAAAAATTATTGGTAGAACTCAAACAGGACAGTCTTTCGGCCCTGAATTCCACCAGCCAGCCCTTTTTGCTCTCGGTGGCCTTGGAGTTTGCCCTGTTGCTGCTTCAGCACCAGGCCCCGCTGATTGCCCGGCCCCTTTTGCAACATCTCACCCTGCGTCTGCCCATGCAAGCCATGCTCTGGCACAATTTGGCCTTTAGCTTTTTTGCCTGCAAAGATTACAGCCAGGCAGAGACCTATTACCGCCAAGCCCTCATGGCCCAGCCGGATTTTGTCGAAAGTCGCTTTGATCTCGGCAAAGTGCTGGTGATGCAGGGCAAAATCGAAGCGGCCTGTGATGAGTTTGAAAAAATTCTCGAACTTCAACCCCAAAACCAACTGGCCCGTCGGGCGTTGGCCCAATTGCGGGGCGAAAACATCCCCGTCAGCATTCCCACCCCGGCTCCATCTGTGGCCGCAGAGACAGAGCCCGAAACGCCTTTTGTGTTTGTTTTTCCGCTCGAAGCCAATTGGGAAAACGGCATCGACATTGCCCTCAAAGCCTATTACGAAGAATTTGTGGCCGGAGATCATGTGATCCTCGCATTGGCGCAGAATCAGGCGGGCCCCGAAGTAGAACGGGCAAGGGCCTGGGCCGAACAGCGTTTTACCTCCGATCTTTTGCCCCCCGTGGTGCTCTTAGAGCAGCCCCTGCCCCTGCCCCCCAACCAAAGCTGTTGGTTACTGCCCTGCCGCGTTCCCCCAGCCCCAGCGCTGTTGGAAGCCTTGGCTGAGTCCCCTTTCCCCGCGCTGGTGACAGGCATGCCCCAAAGCCATTTGCCAATGGGATTTTTGCCCAGCCACGTTCACAGCGACAGCACGGAGATCAGTCCAGATTCCCAGGCGCGCCTGTGGTGGGAAATCGAAGGTGAGGTCTTAAAAAACCAGATGCGACTGGCGGTTGAAGGCTTTTTGCACACCGAAGTGGGCGATTCAGACCCCCGTGATTGGAACACCCATTCATTACAGGCCAAAGCCACTGTGGCAGCGGAGTTGGTCACTTTGGCGGAGCGGGTGGTGCCGCCCAACCAAGATGCCTCTGCCCTGCGTGTCTCGGTCTGCCTGATTGTGCGCAACGAAGCAGCTTTGCTGGGACGGTGCCTGGAGAGTGTCTCGGCAGATGCCGATGAGATCATATTGGTAGATACCGGCTCGACCGACCGCACCCTGGAAATTGCCCGTGGCTTTGAAAAGGTCAAAATTTTTGAAAGGGCCTGGAACGACGACTTTGCCGAGGCCCGCAACGCAGCCCTGGAACAGGCAGGCTGCCCCTGGATTTTGATGCTCGATGCCGACGAATATCTGCCTGCGGGTTTTATTGCCAGTGCCAAACAATACCTGGCCCACCACCGTAAAAATGTTGATGCCTATGTCTTTTCAGTTGTGGCCCTCGACGAAGACGGGGTCGAAGTCAATGCCGACAGTCTGCCAGTGCCCCGGCTCTTTGCCAATGATCCGCTCTACCGCTTTCGCGGACGGGTCCATGAATTGCTGATGCACCAAGACAAGCCCCGCATGGTCTACGTGCACATTCAGGGCCTGCCCATTTACCACCAGGGCTACCAAATGCAAATTCGCCAGGACAAAAACAAATTGCAACGCGATACGGGTCTGATGGAGCGCATGATTGCCGAATCTCCCCAGGCCCCCGAAACCGAACGCATGTACCTGATTCTCGGCCAGAGCCAAGAAAAAGCCGAAAATTGGGACAAGGCCCTCGACTATTACCGCTTGGGTTTGTCCCAAATTGGAGAGGCTTCCCCGATTCACGATACCCTGCAAAAAGGCGTCTGGCGGGTCGAATTGCGCAAAGGCGATCCACGTCCTGTGTATCAGGCGATAGAACCCCATTCCTGCCAAGACCCCGAAGCCCTGTTGCTCTGGGCCGAAGCCTGTCAACAGATGGGCCTGCGTGAAGAGGCCCTGCGCGGCTATGAATTGGCTTTGGCTGTTTTGGAACGCATTGCCAATCAGCCAGATATTTACAGCCTGCGCCCTGCGCGCAGCCAATTGCTGGAAAAGCTGGCCCAAGCCTATGAACAGGCCGGGCAACCCACCACCGCCCTGTATTTCAGCGAGCGTCTGGTCAAAGAAAACCCCAGCCGCGCTGAGTCTTGGCACAGCTACCGCAAATTGCACCAATTGTCGGGTCTGGCCTGAGAGTAGGCCTGAGAGTAAGCCTAAGAGTTGACCTGGGGCTGGATTTAATGCTGATCGTTTTGCTAGAATAAAAAAAACAGGATGGTGCCGCCATGATCCGCGCTTCGATGAACACCCCCATGACCCCCGTGCAGATGTCGCAGCCTGCGCAAAAAGCCGCGGCCCAACCTGCTAAAGCCGAAGCCGCCCCTGCCACCCAAGAAAAAGCGCCCACACCCAAAGACGAAAACAAAGCCAAATCCTTTAACGAAACCCCCATGCGGGATGTGAGCAGCACCTCTTTTTCCAAGAGCCATGTGGCCTCTATGGATGCTGTCAAAGAAATTGGCAAATTGATGGAGGCCGAAGCCCCCGAAGAGACCGAAGCCCCTCAAGAGGCACAGGCTGCACCCGAAACAGAAGAGACCCAAGAGGCCGAGGCCCCAGAAGCCGAAGGGGAAGTCGAATCGGCAGAATCTGAGGTGTCAACCGAAGCCGAGGTCGAAGAGAGCGAAGAAAGTGAAGAGGGCTCTGACGGAGAAGGTGAGTTGCTTGAAGACGGAGAGAGCGAAGAAGCGGATTATGTGCGCGCCGAAGTGGATCTTGATGTATTGCTGCGCCTCTCGTCCGAATTAAAAAAGCTGCCCAGCTTTGCCCTGGCTGAGAGCTGGAATCTATTCACCAGCGCCTAGTCAGCGCCTAGTCCGTCAAAATCTGGTAAAAAACCGTTTCACCTGTGCGCAGCATCCTGCGCACATAGGGATGACAGAGTTTGCACTTGAGCCCAAAGACCACCTGCTTTTGTAAGTCTTCCAGGCTTTTGGCATCCTGTGTTGGGTTCATTTCTTGGGCAATTTTTTGCAATTCAGCAAAGGACCGGTTAAAGCAGAGGCAGCGATCGATACAGATTCCCATAAATTGAACCGCAGTTTTCTCCAAAATGACAAATAAGCTGGGTGCGAAACAAGAAAGCACATTGCCTATTCTATAATTAATTACAGCTTTCTGTCTGTCTATTTGAAAGAAAGGGCTTTATCCCCCATGAGCCGCATTGATGGTCGCCCCGTAACCCCACCAACACCCCCAACAGGAAAAACATCCCCTTCACTCTCTCCCGCACAAGCCACGGGCACGGCCGCCAGCGCTCCCCTCCAGCCTACAAACAACAGTTTACAGCCCAGCGTAAATGCGCTTCAAAGCAGCCCCCAAGGCAGTGCCCTGACTCAGTTTTCCTTTGAAACGCTCACCCAACCCAGCACCCACACAGTCAAGCCGGGCGAATCGCTCAGTACCATCGCCAATAAGTACTTTGGCAATTCGAATCTGTATA
>JBIKWL010000140.1:0-13580 GCA_044356335.1 Candidatus Sericytochromatia bacterium | reverse complement strand
ATATGGCGCTTTACACAGCCAACCGCGATATTCTCAGCCACCCCAATTCCCTGCACGCAGGTATGACGCTCAAATTGCCAGCGGATCTCTTTCCCGCAGCCAAAGATCAAGGCCGCAGCCCTGTTCCCACAGGCCCCTCTCTCAATGCCTACCGCCAAGAAAATCCCCTTTCGTATATCACCCTCGGTGGCAAAGAAAAACCAGTCAAAGAAAAACCCAGCCCTTTTCCCGAACCCTTTGGCCCCCCTGCTCCTCCACGCAGTTTTGAGCATTTTTTGGAATCACCCGACCGCTTGTTGGCCGGGGGCCAGAATCTGATCGAACACGATGACGCAGTCAAGGTCAATAAAACCTTTGATCTACAGCCCGGTATGACCTTAAAAAACTTCAAAACCCAATTGCCGGGCTGGGCAGACAATTTGGCAACGGTTTTGGCAGAAAACAAAGCGAGTATCAAATTGCCCACAGCCGATGGCACTGGCACCACCGTGGACAGCCGCTTTTTTACAGAACTGAGTCGCCGCGTCAAAGCCGGTGAATACGAAGCCGTCAAAAAAGAATTTGGTGAAAAATTTGGGGTGGGCTTTGTCAACACGCTCTTGGCCCTGGATGATGTGGCTTTTAATATCAAAAACGATCCCTATTACACCGAGCACAAAAACGCGCCGAAAACGATTGACCTGGCCAGCGTCAAAGACGATTTTAACCTGAGCAGCGACAAACTCAATTACCTGGCCCACACCGCTGCCCACAAACACAAACAGATCCCTGTGCAATTGCAAATGGACCCCGCTGACTTGCAACGGGCCACCACCACGCAATCGGCAGATGAACTGATCAAAGACCTGGGCAGCTACTTTAACAGCAAAGGCACCCTGACCAAACCCAAAGAGTTTGAAGAAAAGGTCTACAAACTGCTCGACGACCCGGTGGCCCGCCGCCGTCTGGTGGAAAAATTCAAGCTCAACAGCGAAGCCAATTTACAGGCCTTGGTGCCTGCTATTACAGGCGAAGCCGGAATGGCCAGCAGTCAAATTGATTACAACAGCTACCTGGCAGTGGGCTCGGTGATGATGAACCGCGCCCTGGGCCGAAACCTGAAAAAAGCCGCGATGATGTCGGCCCAAGGCAAACCGGCAGATCAGTTTAAACCCGTCAGCATGAAAGACATTATCCGCGAAGAGGGCCAGTTTGAAATTGTCTGGCGGCCCATGCCCAACAGCGGCGGCAAAACCTTTTACCAATTCAACGAAGCCCAGAACCAGGCCTTTCTCAATGGCAAACTCAAGGCCGGGGGCAATTCCCACAATGCCATGAGCATGGCTTACGAAGTGGCCAAAGATATTTTTGCAGGCACAAACCGGCTGGCCGCAAATGTCAACGGCGAAACCCAAAAGGGCGCGGGCCGCAGCATCAGTGATCTGTTCTTTTTTAACCAATCGCGCAGCAAAGACTATTCCAATGGGGAGGGTGCCTCTGTCGCGTATGTCGATACCAACAATACCCAGGTCTTCTTCAAAACCTGGAACAAAGACACCCCTTATTTCTAAGCTTTACAGGCGCACCGGCAATCGTTAGCCTCTAAAGTCCTGGTCGGGTTGGGGCCGATTCTGAAGCACGGTCTCAATTTTGGCGAGCACATCCGGGGTCAGCAAAGCCACATGATCGAGGGCTTTCATGTTTTCGACCACCTGTTCAGGTTTGGAGGCCCCTGTGATCACGGTGCTGACATAGGGGTTCTTGAGACACCAGGCCAGCGCCATCTGGGCCAGGGAAATGCCCAATTCCGAAGCCAGGGGCGCAAGGGCTTGCACTTTTTCAAGCCGTTGTCTGCCCTCTTCGGATTCGAGCTTGCTGCGCAGCCAAGAGAAATTGTCCAAAGACATGCGGCTGCCTGCGGGAATGCCCTGATTGTATTTGCCGGTTAATAAGCCACTGGCCAAGGGGCTCCAAATCGTGGTGCCCAGGCCATGCTCGTGGTAGAGCGAGGCGTATTCTTTTTCGACCCGTTCGCGGTGAAACATATTGTATTCGGGCTGCTCCATTGTGGGGGCAATCAAATGCTCACGGCGGGCAATATACGTGGCTTCGCGAATCTGATCGGCACTCCACTCACTGGTGCCCCAATAGAGCGCTTTGCCTTGGTTGATCACATGGTTCATGGCCCTGACTGTCTCTTCGAGCGGTGTATGCAAATCTGGGCGATGACAGAAGATCAGATCGACATAGTCGAGTTGCATGCGCTTGAGGGCTGCATCGGTGCCTTCGACAATGTGTTTGCGCGATAGCCCGCGATCATTGGGCCCTGGGCCACCCCAGAAGAGTTTGGTCGAAATGACCAGATCTGAACGCTTCCAACCGGCTTTTTTGAAGACGTGGCCCATGATCTCTTCGGACTGACCACTGGCATAAACTTCGGCATTGTCAAAGAAATTCACCCCAGCATCATAAGCGGCTTTCATGCAGCTCAGGGCAAAGTCCACATCCATTTGGGTACCAAAGGTCACCCACGATCCAAACGAGAGGGCCGAGACTTTCAGCCCGGATTTCCCCAAATAACGGTATTCCATGATGATTCCTCCATACAGGCATTGCTGTGGATCGTATTGTATCCCAAAAACAGGCTTTACGCGCAAAACAGGGCTTGCAATTCTGAATCGCTTTTGTGTATAATACAAATACATACAGATAGTATATGTATGTTTGAGAATACAATTTAAAGAATGCAGAATTGAGAATGTGTTCTTAAGCCCGTTTGGGATCCGTTTCAGGTTTCAAAATGAAACTTTTGAAATTGCCTTGCGTCATATGATCCAGCGCACAGATTTGCTGTTGCTTGGCTCCTATTGCAAAGATTCCCAAAGACCTAGAATTAAGATAGACCGTGTAAACCAGAACAAAGTAGCAGTTAAGAAAGGAACTCTCCTCAATGGACACCCTGTATCACGTATCCGAGGTCACGTTCTTTCTCCTCACCGGCGGCATGATTTTTTGGCTGATCGCCAATAACCAGCCTGCACAACCCGAACCCGCCCCCTCTTTGGTGCGGATCACCACCCACGAGAACCAGTAATCCCCCAGAATGGCCCCGGCGTGGCTGCGGCACGTCGCCCTGCTCGTCAATGGCAGTCATAGTTAGTCGACCCAATTAATCGACCAAGACACTGACCTGCAAACCCTGGCTCGCAATCGTGTGGTGCATAACCTGGGCTCCCTGAGATTCTAAGGCTTTTGCCACCTGCTCTTTTAGCCCTGCTGGGCAGAGGGTCAACATGCAACCGCCTCCCCCAGCGCCACAGATTTTGCTGGCCCAAGCGCCAGCAGCCTGAGCCGCCGCCATCATTGCGTCAATCTGGGGCGTACTCACCCCTTCTGCCAGAGATTTGCGGTTGTGCCACTCTTCGTTGATCAAATGCACCAATTGCTCCAGGTCTTCGCAGATCAGGGCATCCAGCATTTTTTCAGAGGTCTGACGAATGGCGTGTAAATGTTCACGGGTCTGGCCCTGGTTTTCGACATAGGCCTTGAGCATGCCCCAATTATTGGTGCCCGAAAAATGGCTCTGGCCCGTAAACGAAACCAAAAGGGACGCATTGAGTTTATCCACAAAAGAACCATCGAGATCGAGGTTTTGGTGCTCGACGCCCTCGATGCCAAAGTGAATCGCGCTCAGACCGCCATACAGAGCCGCGTAATAATCCTGTTTGCCCGTGGGAATGCCGAGCGAGCGGGCTTCGAGATCGGCGCCAAAGCGGATCAGGCTTTCGCCGTCCATATATGTGCGGTTGTATTGGTTGAGGGCGCCACTTAAGGCGATCAAAAGCGAAGAAGAGGCCCCCAGACCTGAGCCCTTGGGGGCTTGATTGCGGGTTCGGATCTCCAGGCCTGTGGCCGGCTCATAAAAACGCACAATTTCAACCAAGAGCTGAAAAATATCCCCCTGGGGCACCCCCGCTTGCAATTCTGCACGGCTGAGTTCCAAATGAAGATCCAGATCTTCGGAGACAAAGACAAAGCGCTCGTCGCTGCGCGGGGTGAGGGTAACTTCGCTGTAGAGATCAATGGCAGCATTGAGGGTATACCCCCCATCGACAAAGACATAGAGGGGATAAATATCCAGGGTTCCTCCGCTAAGATCGATGCGGTTGGGGGCTTTGGCATGAATTTTCATGGCGGCATTTCTTTCGTTGAGTGAATGTATTTCTCCTCTATCTTAACCCAGCACCGCAGACGATGCTGGTACATCTGCCACGATTCTGCTTTGCATGTTCAGGGCTTTGATGTAAGGTGAGGGCATCAAAGCCTGAAGGTATGCCTATGAATCGCCCCTCGAACACCCTGCCGGAACGGATTCGCGTCCACAACGAACTCTGGGCCCTGTTTAAACAACAACACGAGTTCAAACGCCGCAATTATCCTGAATGGGCGACCTACGACGGCGACCACCGCTTCGACGACCAGCTCACCGATCTCTCCGAAGAAGCCGCCGCCAGCCGCAACCAGAAAAACCGCCAGTTTTTGCTTGATCTGCAGGCCCTCGACCGCGAGGTGCTCGAAAAAGCCGACCAGACCCATTACGATCTGTTTGAATTGATGCTCAAACAGGAAATTCAGGCCTACGAATTTGGCAGCCATTATTTGCAAATCGACCAGCAGGAAGGCATTCACCTGACCTTTCCGCAATTGGTCGAAATCCAGCCCCTGAGCACCTTTGACCAATACGAGCGCTATTTTGCCCGCCTGCGCGACTTTGCCAAACAGGCCGACGACACGATTGGCAATTTGCGCATTGGCCTGCGCCACGGCATTCTTTTGCCCCAGGCCGTGATTGGGCATACGCTTGAGCAATTGGCCCATTTCAAAGAATTGCCTTTAGAAGAAATGCCACTCTACCAGCCCTTCAAAGTCAACGCCAGCCAGCTCTCTGAGCCCGTTCAGGCCAAGGTGCGCGAAGTCATTCGCACGATTATAGAAACGGTGATTCGCCCCCATTACCAAAAACTCTACGATTTCGTCAAAGACGAATATGCCCCTTTTTGCCACCAGGGACCCGGTCTTTGGGCCCTGCCCGACGGCCAAGCCCGCTACCAATACCTGATCGACAAATACACCTATCCCGGTTTAAGTGCCGACGAGATCCACCAAATGGGCCTCGACGAGGTCAAACGGATCTCCGAAGAAATGGCCCAGGTGCGTGTCAAATGTGGCTTTGATGCCGACGACGCCGAGGGCTTTCATGCCTTTTTGCGCAGCGATCCGCGCTTTTATTACACAGACAAAGCCGTGATGATGGCCGACTACCAGGCCTTTTTGGAGAAGGCCCAGTCCCTGATGCCCACCCTCTTTGGCAAATTGCCGCTCTCACCCTGTGTCTTAAAAGAGATCGAAGACTACCGGGCCGCCGCAGCCCCGCAAGCGTATTATTACCCCCCGCCGATGGACCGCTCCCGCCCCGGCGTCTATTACGTGAACACCCACGATTTGCCCTCGCGGCCCAAATACACCATGGCGGCACTCTCGCTGCACGAAGCCGTGCCCGGCCACCATTTGCAATTGGCCCTGGCCCAAGAGATCGAAAACCTGCCAGATTTTCGCTACCACCTCGACTGCACCGCGTTTATCGAGGGCTGGGCTTTGTATACCGAGAGCCTGGGCCACGAAATGGGCTTTTATGCAGACCCCTTTGACCATTATGGCGCGTTGAGCTTTGAGATCTGGCGGGCCTGCCGCCTGGTCGTGGATACGGGTTTACACGCCAAACGCTGGACCCGCGAACAGGCCTTCGCATTTATGACCCAATACACGGCCAATTCCGCCCACGACACCTGGTCTGAAATCGACCGCTATCTGGTGCTGCCCGGCCAAGCGCTGTCTTACAAAGTCGGCGATCTCGCGATTTGGAAGCTGCGCCGCGAAGCCGAAGCCCGCCTGGGAGACAAATTCTGCCTGAGCGACTTCCACGATGTCTTGCTGAGCGAAGGCTCGATTCCGCTGGCGCAGATGCAGACCCAGGTGATGGACTGGATCCAGCAGGTCGAAACCCAAACAGCATAAGCAATGAAGCGCTTTCCGGATTTTTCGGCCGAGCGGGATTGGCTGGCGGCCTTGCCCAATGTAGAAATGACACTGCCCCATGTCTACAGCGAATTGCCCTGGCTGAAAGTGGTCTTCGGGATTTTGCAACAGAGCCCCTTGTTTGACCGCTTCAATTGGGTGCTTGGGCATATCTACGCCGATCGGCCCGAGCAGTTTCAGACCCCCTTGAACCGCTCGACGATCATGCTGTACTTTAGCAACGAAGATTTTCGCATTCCGACATATATATCGGCCTTGGGAATGCTCTTTACCCCCTATTGGTGGCCTGGCCAGCCCGCAGACAATTTGCGCGCCTTGCCGCTGGGCTGCAATGGAGAGGTGCCCGAAGTCCCGCCTTTGCCCTGGGCCGAGCGCGATCTGGACCTCTTCTACAGCGGCCATGCCCACAAATACCGCACAGGTTTGTATCAGGCCCTGCAAGAGGTGCTGCTGCAGTTTAAGCCCGGTGGCAAAGAACTCGCCGCCCTGGCTATCTGGAGCAGCCGTTTTCGTGCCGGACTCGACCCGGCCACCTATGCCAGCTATTTGGCCCGCAGCAAAGTTGCCTTGATTCCCCGTGGCCACAGCGCCATGACCTACCGCCTGTTTGAGGCCATGCGGGCAGGCTGTCTGCCGCTCTGCGAAGACCTGCCTCCCGCCTGGTATTTGCGCGATTGCCCACGGGTGGTAATGCCCCCCGATTGGCACAATCTCGGCCCTGTGCTCAGCCAACTCTGGCAAGACCCAGCCCTGATGGCTGAAATGCAGCAAAAGACCCTGGACAATTACCGGCTCACTTGCCGACCCGAGGCCGTTGCTGCGTATATCCTGGGTGAAATATCTGCTATTATGCCTTAACAGATTGCAACTGGAGACACAGATGGAAGAAACACAGATAGTCAGTATTATTCGCGTCAATGGCGGGCTTGGACCCGATCCTGTGGCGATGCCCGCTTACCAAACCCCCGATTCTGCCGGTATGGATTTGCACGCGGCGCTGCGTGAGCCGATTGTGATTGCCCCTGGGGCATATACACTGGTGCCAACCGGACTGGCCATCGCTCTGCCCCACGGTTTTGAGGCCCAGGTGCGGCCCCGCAGTGGTTTGGCGCTCAAACATGGCCTGACCGTTCTCAATAGCCCTGGCACGATCGATGCAGATTACCGGGGCGAAATCGCCGTGATTCTGATCAACCATGGCAGCGACCCCTTTGAAGTGACCCGCCACATGCGCATCGCCCAGATGGTGATTGCGCCGTATACCCGTGTGCGCTGGGACGAGCGCGAGAGTTTGAGTGAAACCGTGCGCGGCGCTGGGGGCTACGGCTCAACAGGCGTTTAGGCCTGTGCAGAGTCAAATCCTTTCAGCCCTGTTTCTCAGCTTCTTGGTCCTCTCCTCGGCGGTGTGTTTTTGTCTGGCGCTGCTGATCTGGGCGTTGACCTTTTGGTGGGATCGGCGTTTGCTGGTATTGCACCAGTACTCGTGCCTCTGGGCCCAGCCGTATATTTGGATTATGCCGCCCTGGTCGGTCACGATCACCGGGCGCGAGAAATTGATCGACCGGCCGATGGTGATGGTCTCGAACCACCAATCGCTCTTGGATATCCTGGTGATCTTTGGGCTGTTTTTTCCGTTTAAATGGGTCTCCAAAATTGAAAACTTTAAAATGCCTTTGATTGGCTGGAATATGTACCTCAACCAGTATATCCCGCTGGTGCGCGGTGACCGCGAAAGTGGCCGCACGATGCTGGAGGCCTGCAAAAAGGCCCTGAATCTGGGCACCGCTGTTTATCTCTTTCCCGAGGGCACACGCTCGGCCACAGGCCTGCTCAAAGAGTTTAAACCCGGTGCCTTTGTGCTGGCCCACGAAATGCAGGTGCCGATTCAGCCGCTGGTGATCAATGGCAATAAAGACGCCCTGCCGAAAAAGAGCCTGAATATCCAGGGTTTTCATGACATTCACCTGCAGGTGCTCGACCCGATTCCCTACGCCGACTTTGCCCAACTGAGCGTGGAAGAGACCGCAGAAATGGTGCGCAGCCTGATTCTGTCGCATGTCAAAGAGCATCAGGAGCAAGACCATGTCAGCCATTAGCGATCAAATCGCTTATCATCGTCTCAGTGCCCGAGAACTATCCGCCGGTCTGACCGCTGGCCGATGGAGCAGCGAGGAACTCACCTGCTATTTCCTCAATCGGATTCAGGCGATTAATCCCAGTCTTCACGCCATACACAGCCTCAATGACAAGGCCCGCGACGAAGCCAAGGCGATTGATGCCCGCCGTGCCGCAGGTGAAACCCTCGGGCCCCTGGCCGGTCTGCCGATGAGCCTCAAAGACGCTTTTGCTGTAAAAGGCCTGCGCAGTACCTACGGTACCCAGCTCTTCTCCCGCAACCGCCCCCGGCAGGACTGCAAAATCGTCAGCACACTGCGCGAGGCTGGCCTGGTTTTACTCGGCCGCTCAGCGATTCCGACTGCCAGCTTCGACTGGAATTGCCGCAATCAAGTCTTTGCTGAATGCCTCAACCCCCACGATTCAGCCCGGACCCCCGGAGGGTCTTCTGGTGGGGCGGCAGCGGCCCTGGCGGCAGGCCTGACACCCCTCGAACTCGGCTCGGATGTGGCGGGCTCAATCCGTTATCCGGCCCATTGCTGCGGCGTCTATGGTCTGCGCAGCACCGATGGCTGGCTGCCCATGTCCGACATCGGCCCGGATCCCAAGCGCGGCTTCAGCCATCTCGCGGTCTGCGGCCCAATGGCAAATCATCTGGATGACCTGACCTTGCTGCTGGAGCTTTTCGGAAAGGCTTTTCCAGACCCGCGCCTAAAGCCCTTCACGCCCACGGGGCCCAGCCGAATCGCGTATAGCTGGGGTGTTCAGGGGCTCGACCCCGAACCCGAAACCCGTGCCCTGATGCAGCGCTGGCTTGAAGGCCTAAACCAGGCCGGGGCGAAGATCAGCGAAGACCTGCCCGCGCTTGACTTTGCCAGCTTAGATAACGACTGGTGCCTATTGGTGGGTTATGAACTCGTTTCGAACCTGCCACCGGCTCTGCCGCGTGCCCTGGGTAGACGACTGCTCGATGCCATGGTACTCAAACGCTTGGGGCCGGGCTGGATGCGCCCTGGCCTGCTCGACGGCATGCGCATCAAACAGCCCGAATACCTCGCAACTTTGGCCCGTTACCAAGCGGCCCAAGACGCTGCCGATCAGTTTTTTAGTCGTTACGACGCCTGGGTGCTTCCGACCTCGCCCTCCCCCGCCCTGCGCCTGAGTGAGTGCGGCACCTTGCTCAAGACCCATCTCGGCTCCGTGCCTTACACCGAGTATATCGGCCGCCCACTCTGCTCAACGGCCATGCTTGGTACACCCGCCTTGGCCCTGCCCATTGGCAAGACCCTCTCCGGCCTGCCCGTCGGTCTGCAGATCCACGGCCCCCGCTTCGGGGATGCGGCCCTGCTGGCCCGCATGCAGCAATTGATCCGGGCGGCTGGCCTTTAAGCTGCGCAGTTGATGCTTGCAAAAGTTGCCGTTATAATCGCAGTATGAACCAAGCCTTTTACGACCAACTCTCCCCGTATTACCACCTGATCTTCCCAGATTGGGAGGCCAGCATTCAGCGCCAAGCTCAAAGCCTGCATCACCTGATTCAAAGCCATTGGCCAGGCCGCGTCGAACAGATCCTCGATGTGGCCTGTGGAATTGGCACCCAGACTTTGGGGCTGGCCCAATTGGGTTATACCCTAACAGCCTCCGACCTCTCTCCCGGCGCGATTGCACGCGCCCGCAGCGAAGCGGCAGCAAGAGGCCTGGAGATCGCCTTTGAAGTGGCAGATATGCGTGATGCCAACCCCGACCAGACCGAGACCTTTGATCTGCTGATCGCCTGCGATAACTCCGTGCCCCATCTGCTCAGCGACGCTGAGATCTTGCAGGCCTTTGAAGCTTTTTATGCCCGGCTCAAACCCGGTGGAGGCTGCCTGATCACGGTGCGGGATTATGAGCGTGAAAGCCGAGATGGCATTCAGGTCAAACCCTATGGCGTGCGGGTGGTCGATGGTGTGCGCTATTTGATCTTTCAGACCTGGGAGTTTAAAGGCGAGATTTATGATCTGAAAATGTATTTTGTCAAAGACGCATGCACAGGCACAGGCACTGGCACAGAGGACTTGACGACATCAGTCATGTCAGCTCAATATTATGCCGTGGGCCTGGGTAAACTCTGTGATTTGATGGTGCAAGCAGGTTTTAAACAGGTACAACAATTTCGCGATGGGTATTATCAGCCGGTGATAGTGGGGACGCGGCCGGCGTGATAGTATAGACTATCAACACGCAGAAAGCTGAAACCATGCAAAAACCTGAACTTAACCAAACAGCCCCTGAATTCAGCCTCTTTGACCAAAATGGACAGACTGTCTCACTCTCTGACCTGCGCGGCAAAACAGTGGTGCTGTATTTTTACCCCAAAGCCATGACTCCCGGCTGCACAATACAGGCCTGTGGGCTGCGCGACAGCCAAGCCGCTTATGCCGCAGAAAATATCGCCGTGTTGGGGATCAGCCCCGATTCGGTGGCCCGCCTGAAAAAGTTTGAAGCCAAAGAAAGTATCAACTTCACATTGCTCTCAGATCCTGAGCATGTGGTGGCTGAGCAATATGGGGTTTGGGGCCTGAAAAAATTCATGGGCCGCGAATTTGATGGCATTCACCGCACGACCTTTGTGATCAACCCCGAGGGAGTTTTGGTACATATTATGGCCAAAGTGACCACCAAGAGACACGATCAAGACGTTTTGAAATGGATCTTGGCGCAAAAATAAGCTCTTAACTTTAACATTTTTTATCTCTATCTTAACCAAAAGACAAGAATGATCTGGGGCATATTCCCAGATAAGAACAGTATCTCAATAGTGTTAAAAAGGAATCAATCAAAATGGGTAACTTATCTGTCCAGTCCAATCAGGTTCTGACTCCCGTCTCCGCTCCCAAAGCAGCTCCTGCTCCTGCCGCTCCCGCCCAGGAAGCCCCCAAAACCGCAGGCATTCAAAAAGACAATCTGGAATGGAAAAGCGTTCCCACCTCTGATCGTGTCAAAACCGCAATTGCCACCACCTTTAAATCCACCATTATCCCTTACACCATCGGTGGCGCTTTGGCCGCTCCCGCAACAGGCGCTGTGTTCGGCGGCTTTATTGGCCTCTTCTCCGGCAATGCCGGTAAATTTGCAATCGAAGGTGCCAAAGTCGGCGCCAAGTACATGCACTACACCGCTGCTGCTGGCGCTGGCATCTCTGCCGTAGACGCCTTGGCTGTGGGCACCGTGGTCGGCAGCTCTCCCGACAAAGCCTCTGCTATGACCCGCTTGGGTGTGGGCTCGGCTGTGCTCGGCCTCTTGACCGCCGATGATGGCTGGGATGCCGTCGGAGCCGTTGCTGGTGGCGCTGCTGAATCTGTCCGCGCTGGCCGGATCTACGACAAAACCCTCGAAAACCTGCAGAAAAAATAAGCTTTATTTCTCACTTAAAAGCCCCCGGCAGATGTCGGGGGCTTTTTGCATGGGTTTAACTTGTTCTTAATTTGTGAAGGGTTTTTAAAGGATTTGTGTTTTTGGGGAGGTATAAGGGAGTTTTGTGATGAATAATTTGTGAGAGATCGGGATCTTGCCATTTTTGGATTCTTTTTGTATGATGGGGAGGTTTTGGCGGGCTGGGTGTTCTTATCCAGATCAGGCTTTTCTGATTTTTGGCAGGATCAGCTGTCAGGCTAACATTCAAATATGCGTGTTATCCTGACAGGCTATTTTGTTTTTTGGGGTGTTAACCTGTCAGGCTATCTCGTTTTTTTGGCAGGATAGTCAGAAGTTCGGGGAAAAAATGGGGGAAAGGCGGTTTTGGGGGAAGGGGTCAGATTTGGAATTATCCTGATCAGGATAATCATTAGTTGGCAGGATAAACAGAGCAAAACTCAATATTCATGCGCTTTTTGCTTGCCTTGATTTTAAGCTCTGAATAGTATACAGTTAGGTTAACCCAAAATCAAGCGCATTGAGGCATCAATGACTAAAAGGCTCTGTTTACCTGCCAACAGCTGCACCCACTTGACTGACGCAAGTGGTGTTATTGGAGAACTTTAATATGTCTAATTCCTATGAAAACAGAACTCAAAAAATACTCAATAGTAGATATGTCAGCGACAAAAAATATAATGAACTTAAGGAATTAAATACTTCTGTTGATTTATTAGCTGGTAATTGGCTTGAGCAATTAAAAAATGTTTACTTTTCTGTATACAGTAGTGGAAATAAACATGATATTGAAACCAGATTAATTCAAGCTAGAAACAACTATTTAAAAAATATCGAACCTAATTCATCTCTTAGCGAAGACCATTTGATATATATTCTTTCAGACTTGGGTCTGTTGGTAAATGATTATAAAAAAGATTTGAATATTCATAATTCAGTAAATAAAGAAATAGATTCTCTGTTTCAAATAGGATCTTTTTATAGCAGAAAAGATATTTATGAACTATTAAAAATTCCTGAGGACAAGCAAAATGGCGATTGGTTAAACGGTTATCACCGAGAAGAAAATACATGGTTCATTTTTGCTAATGTAGGTACACCAGGAAGAACAGGTCATGATTATGATAACTACTGGGAAGATAATGTTCTTGTTTGGAGGGGAAAAACAAACTCCAGTTTATCTCATAAATCAATACAGTCAATGCTTTTAGATGAATTTGAAGTTCTCATTTTTACTGGGTGGTGAAGATCTAGGTGCTGATACTTTAGATAATATTCTTTGCTTATGTCCTAATCATCATGTTTTATTTGATTTGGGGGCCTTTGTGATAACTGAAGACTTTAGAATTGAATGGTTAACAATTCCTGAAGAATTCAAGATATTAAATGTCCATCCTAATCATAAGATTGAGCAGTCAAATCTTTGGTATCACAGAGAAAAATGGACGTTTTAACAAAAAATAAATTTCTTTATCATATTACTACTATCACAAATTTAGAGAAGATTATTTGGGGTGGCAGATTACTTAGAGTCATCCAGAAAATAAATTTCAAAAGCCTGAGAGTCAGTTTTGTTGCGGTTTAAGAGCAGACAAAAGCCCCCAAAAAGAGATAAAGTTCATCAGTCCCACCCGTTAAGGAGGTCCCAATGAACCAAATAACTCTGAATCAGGATAGCCGAAAAAAGGTCAAATGTGAAATGAAGCAGGCCCAGATCAAGGGTGAAATGAGATATTACAACCGCCTTCAAGCCTTTTTATTGCTGGATTTACGTCTCTCTCTGGCAGAAGTAGCCGAATTTTTGAGGCATACCCTCCGCACCCTGTATACCTGGTTGCAACTGTTCATTACAAAAGGCATCAAAGGCTTAAAACCCAAATCTCCCAAAGGCCGAAAAGCCAAGTTAAGCAAACGCCAAAAGCAAGAACTGAAGCTAAAAATTGTGGCTGGCCCTGAATCCAATGGATACCCATCAG
>JBIKWL010000063.1:0-31625 GCA_044356335.1 Candidatus Sericytochromatia bacterium | reverse complement strand
CCCATGGCTTTCATACCAGCTTTTACAGCCTGAATGGCTTCGTCTTTTTTTTGAGCCTTTTGGGCCTCTTGTGAGACACGTTGACCTGGAATGGTGGAGGGCTGAGTGGGTTTTAAATTGACATTCCCCATGGGGATACTCCTTTGTACATAGTGACAGTTATTTTAGTTATACCCAAAGACCTGCCAATCTGAACAGGATCCTGGGATTATTTTTGGCGGGTATCAAAGACGGGAGTCTCTGTTTCGACCAAGCGCAATTGGGGATTGGCCATAAAAAAGACCTGGGCCGGAGGCATTTGAACCCGTCCGGGGTATTGGCTGCGCAAGCGGTAATGAAAAGACAATTCCTCACCGGGCGGCAGGGGCCGTGTCTGTAAATTAATATAGCCTGGGGCCTGCTGAATCGACTCCAGCCAGCGATTGTCTTGCAAGGTGTCGAGCAAGGGCAAAAAACCACTGGGAATGCCCAATTGAATCCCGAGACGCTGAGGCTGCGCATGACTGTGACTGATTTTGAGTAAAACAGGCACCTCTTCGTCGGGCACCAAGCCCTCATGGGCCGGGGCTTCTAAAGCCAATTGAATCTGGGGATGGGTCTGGCGGTAACGCTGCTCCAAGACGTACAATTCCTGCTCGCGGGACACGGTTCGCCCCTGCCATTCCTGTTCTAGGCTGAGCGGGTATTTGCCGCCATAACCGGCTTCAAACGGTTGCCAAAGGCGGCGGGTTTCCCCGGCAGCCAAGCCGATTTTTTGCCAATTCTGGCCGGCAAAGCGGTAATTCAGGTCCTGGGGCTGACCTGTTTGGTTGTGAAAGTCGAGCGCCAATTGCAATTGATCGCCAGACAAAGCGTATCTGGGCGCATAGAGTTGGGGAATCACCGCTGGGCGCAAGTTCAAGGATTCTTGCCAGCTCTGGCTATGCCCCAGGCTATCACGCAGGCTCACACGCAAATGCTGTGGACCCATGTGAAAGGTCGGGGGCAGCAAGATCTCGCCTGGCAATTGCGCCAAGCGCTTTTGCGTGTATTGCAATGGCTGGCTTTGCTGAAGGGGACTGTCCAGCTCTGAGCGGGTTTGAGCGGCCAAAGCCAAGTCAGAGGTCAGGGATTCAAAATACACGGCCCCCCGTGTCAAGAGCACCAGCGGGTGCAAGAGACTCAAAACCAGCAGGCCACTGAGCAACCAGGCCTGACGCAGATCTTCGTTGCGCAGATTCGGGGGGAAAAAGCTGGAACGCAGCGCCTGCCCCAAAACCCAACAAGACAGAGCCAGAGCCAGCCAATGCGCAGGCAAAAGCGCAGGCTGGTAAATGCTCAGCGAAATGCCCAACATGATTTGCAGCGGCCCCCAGAGACTGAGCCCAAAGGCACCATCGAGATGGATCTTGTTCCATTCTGGGGCCAAACTCCAAAACAAGGTCAACCAAAAAGCCAAAATGGCCAAAGCAGAGAGCCAAGTTGGTGCAAACGCTCCGCTCGGGAGCAATTGCAAGGCTGTCAACCAACTCAAAACCAAACAAAAGAGCAAAACCAAACTGCTGCTTTGGGCCATGAGCAGCGCGCGTTTGAGACGGCGCACCCGCTGTTGCGAGGGAAAAGGCACCGTCGGCTGCTGCTCACGCATCCGCTTGAGCAGACTTAAAAACCACAGCAGCGGTGCAAAGGCCAAGATGCCCAAAAACACATAAAAACAGACACTGCCCAGATAGAGCAACGGAGCTTCTGTGCCACCTGCCTCGGCGGGCAATAAAAATGGCCTCTCAAAGGGCTGCCCAAGGTCTTCAGGCAGGGGGGGGCCCACGCTCATTTGCAGGGCACTCAGTTCGAAAGGGCCTGTTCCCGCTTTCAAGGCGGCCCCTGCCAAAGCCGGCAAACGCACAATCAACGAACTGAGGGCATCAGGTGAAGCGGGGCTCAAGTCCAGTGGAGAAGGCCCCACCCGCCCAGCAAAGTTCAGCCACTGGGGTTCGGGGTCTGAAGCCAGCAAGAGCAAAAGCCAGTGCGAATCGGGGTTGCTGGCCGCAGGCAGGCTCAGGCGCTGAGCCCCTTTTTTTAAAGCCAATTGCCCCTGGCCCAAAACCTGGTTACCCTGGCCCCAGGCATAGGTCAGGAGATCGTCTTCAGGGCTATATACCTGCCATTCAGAGAGCAAATGCCCTTGGGGGTTGACCTGTGGCTGCAGACTGATGCCTTTGCGCAAGATCTCCAGCGGCAATTGGATCTTTTGCAAATGGCCCTGGGCATCTCCAGCGGTCAACTCCAGCTCGGCGTGAATGTCTGGGGCCTTCAAGGCAATCTCGGCATAGGCACCTTTGAGCGGCACCGCCTTGCCTTGGTAGCGCAGCCACCCCCCTTGGACGGCACGGCCCTGGCCATCGCGCAGACTCAAGAGCAAGGTCTGAGCCAGCCCTTTTTGCAATTGGGGCATCAGGGCCCTGAGATTTAAATCTGGACTGGCTGGAGCCGGCGGCAGGGTCTGTACCTGTAAGGCACTTTGCGCCAAAAGCCGCCGGGGCAAGTGCAGTTGCAAGTGGTAGCGCCCAGGCAAACTCTGGGGCGGAATCTGTAAAGAGGCCGAAGCCTGGCCCAGGGAATTGGTTTTGACCTGCTGGCGCAGCAAGATCTGCTGCCCCCAGACCAGCCGCAACTCGAGCGGAATATTCGCCCAAAGCTGTTTGGTCTGAGTCAATTCGGCCTGTACAACAACGCTCTCTCCGGGCTGCAAGACCTGCCGATCGGGCCTGAGCTTGGCTAGCAATGCATTCTCAACCCGCAATTGGGACTCGGGCAAGAGCAAATGCCCATCGTCGCTGGTCAATTTAAATTTCCAGGGGCCCGGTGTCAATTCGGGCAAGTCGAGTTTCCAACTGCCATTTTTTTGGCTCTGCACAGGCAATAAATACGCATCTCTTGCCGCGGGAGAGCTGAGAGAAAGGCGCATAGCCACTTGCAGGGGCCGATGGCTGAGCGGGTCACTCACACTGCCATAAAGGCTATACGGGGTTTGGGCAGGCAAACGCATGGGCAAGACCATCTGCAAACGTGGAGGCAAATGACTGAGATGGGCCAAAAGGCTCAAAAAGCCTGGATAGCTTTCAAGCAAAAGAAAGTACAGCGGAATCAGAGCCAGAAGTACCCAGCTTGAAATCGGGGGCTTGCGCATGAAGTGAGCGAACCTCGCTGCAAAAAATAATAACTTCCCCAGGGGAAGTTATCAAAGAAAAAAGGCGGGCAGAGAGGGATTCGAACCCTCGAAGCAGCTCATCACCGCTTACAGACTTTCCAGGTCTGCTGAATCAACCACTCTCACATCTGCCCAGAGATGTGTAAAATCACAACGGAGAGGGTGGGATTCGAACCCACGTGACCCTTGCGGGTCTAACCGCTTTCGAGACGGCCCCGTTATGACCACTTCGGTACCTCTCCTGAGGCGCACTGGTTGGCACACTGGTTGCCGTTAAGCCAATACTAGTGAGAAAGTATAACACAGAGTTTTTCAGGGCGAAAAGGGAATGCGGGAATTAGGGCTGCTTCTGCAGAATCATCAGCCCATTCCAGAAGGTCGGATGGTGCATCATGGCTGTGGGTAAATCCCCCAAGAGACGATAACCAGGGGTGGCGCGCAAAAAATCCAAAGTGGCTTGGCGGGGCTCTTCGAAATTGGTATCGTCGACCAGAATCAAGGCACCGGGGGCCAAAAATGGGTCGGCCAAGACCAGGGATTGGTATTGATTGGCATAGTCGTGGGCGCCATCGTAAAAATACAGGCCAATTGGCGCAGTCTGGGGTTGAAGCTGGGTTTGAAGCTGCGTCTGGAAATAGACCTGGTAATCCAGTTCATAAAATTGCTGATGCGGTCCAGAGCAAAAGCGCTGCCAGTTTTGGTAGAACAATTCACGCGGGCCACCAAATTCAGAAAAATTATCGACCCCCACACAGGGAACCTCAGGGGCCAAAAGCATGCCCGCAAAGAGTGTAAAACCATGCCAGACGCCAATATTCAGGTAAATTTGACCCCGCGGCAGATGTTTGAGAATCACGCCGATCAGGGCTGCAATCGGAAAGGTAGACATGCGTTTGAGTCCGGCCAAAGGCCGCGCCTGTTCAGCCAAATGGGCATATTTTGGTGGCAGGACAGTATTTGCGATCTCAGAATCAAAATCCAGCCCCATGATAATATCCAGGGGCTGAAAATGCAAAAATTGCAGACTTTGAACAAATTCACTCAGATACATGTTCTCTATCTTACCCCGAGCCCCCTTACCCCGAGCACCCCAATGCTGATGATCGGTTTTGAAGCTTTGGCGTGTATAATTGAAAAACAACCCCCATTTGCATCAAAATGCCATTCAAGGAGATACAATGGCCTCGCTTGTAGACACCCAGATTTTTAATCAGCCCAGTTCTGTTGTAGAATCTTGGTATTGGGCCTTTAAATCTTCGGACCTGAAAAAAGGCCAGGTCAAACCCCTGAACTTTTTGGGCCGGGAATTGGCTGTCTACCGCGGTGAAGATGGAGTGGTCAGGGCCGTAGATGCCTTCTGCCCACATATGGGGGCCCATTTGGCCGAAGGCAAAGTCGATGGCAAAGGGTTGCGCTGTTTTTTCCATGCCTGGAAATTCGACGAAAAAGGGCAGCTCGAAGATATTCCCTGCCGCCAAACGCCCGGTATCCAGGCCGAGATCAAACACCACCCGGTCTGCGAACAGTACGGCGTAATCTGGATTTATACCGGCGAAAACCCCAGCCACCCCGTGCATTATGTGCCCGAACTCGAAGGGGTCGAAGTCGCCCATGCCTTTGGCAATCAATTTGAGAAGGGCTGCCACCCCAGTGTGGTGCTGGTCAACGCCATCGATGCCCACCACTTTAATTCGGTCCACAACCTGCCCGTGCGCGTGGAGTTTGACTGCCAACCCCAGGGGCCAAATATGATTCAATTTAACAATACCACCGCCATGCCCCAGACCAAGTGGTACCTGCGCTTTTTCAGCCGTTTTTACAAAGGCCCCCTGACCTATTCGCTCTGTTACACCTCTGGCAGTACGGGCTCAGTCACCGTTGGCCCCGACTTTTTGCATTGCCATATTATCTTTGCCCTGCGCCCCACCGCCGAAGGCAAAACCCAAGGTTTGACAATTTTGATCACACCCAAAACGGCCCACAAGACCAAATTGGGCTGGCTCAATGCCTTTAATCCGATCATTCTCTTTGCCACGATGCTGGTTGGCAATTATTTCGCCACGGGGGATACCAAGCTCTTTCAGACCATCAAGTTTAAGTTCAAGCGCCCAATCAAAGAAGACTTCTCGATTATTAAGTTTATTCAGCACCTGGAAAAACAAAAGACCGCGCTCTGGGGTTTCGGCACTTACGATTCAAGTGAAAAACAACTCAAAATGGTGCCAGACAAAGTTGGTGCCGCTCAGGCCCCCGCCAAGATCATTCAATTAAATGAAAAAATTGCCCAGAATTTTTAAGTCGCTCACGTGAAGTCGCAAAGCAAAAGGGCCTGGGTCACAGGTGCTTCCACAGGATTTGGCTATTATACGGTGCTCTCGCTGCTCGCCCAGGGCTGGCAGGTGATTGCCTCGCTCAAAGATCTCAGGCAAGAGAGCCCGGCCTTTGCTGAGGCCCTCACAAAATACCCCCAGGCCCTGCAATTGGTTGAACTCGACCTGACCCGTTTGGAAGCCTTGCCCGCTTTGCTTGCAGAGCTGCAGGTGGCCGAAAAGGGCCTGGATTTATTGGTCAATAACGCCGGTTTTGGCACCTATGGCGCGGTCCAAGACCTGAGCGAGGCCCAGATCCGCCTGCAAATGGAGGTCAATTTCTTTGGCCCCCTGCTGCTGACCCGCGCGCTGTTGCCCGCTTTGGAACGTTCGCAAGGACGGATTATTACCGTCACCTCGATCATGGCCCGCTACGCCATGCCTTTGGTGACCCTGTACTCCGCCAGCAAATACGCCATGGAAGGCCTCAGCGAAGGTCTGCGCCAAGAAGTCGCCCAGCTTGGCATTCAGCTTTGCACCGTACAACCAGGCGGCTACCGTACCCCCTTTTACAGCTCGCTGGTCTGGGGCGAAAAGAGCTTTTCCTCCGACTCGCCCTACAGCGCCATGGGCCAACACTTTCAGGGCTTTATGCAACGCCTGGCCGAGCGCCCCAAGGCCCCTCACCCCCAAGAGGTGGCCGACGTGATTCTTCAACTCAGCCAACTCCCCCAGCTGCCGCGCTGCGTGGTCGTGGGCAAAGACGCCAAACTGATCGCCTTGTGTGAGCGGCTTTTGCCCTATGGTCTGTTTCGCTTTTTGATGAAGCGCCTGAATAAGCAGATTTTAGGGGTTCGGTTATAGATTTTAGGCAAAGCGGCAGCACCCTAACACCTGCGGCAGCACCCTAACACCTGCGGCAGCACCCTAACACCTGCGGCAGCACCCTAACACCTAGTGCTCCTGCCGAAAACTGACCATTTCCGCGATCCACTCCTGCTGCTCGGCCTCTGGCTCTACCTGCCCCTGGGCGACTTTGGCATGTACCCGCGCCAACCACTGCCGGGCCAAGGCATTACACGCTTCAAAGCGGGCTTCAAAATCGCTGTTGGGCTGCAATTCGCTGCGCAGCAGGTAGCGGCGACTGCTCATGTATTCGCGCCAAAAGCGGCGGTTGAGATCCTGCAGGCGCTGGGTGACTTCGGCCTGGGCCGGGTGGGCATGGCGGTAGATCGAGAGGGCGACAATCAGGCGGTTCCAGTCCCCGGCCTCACGTTTGGCCTCGGTCATCAGGTCGCTTTCAACCTCGGCCACATAAATACAGACATAGCCCACGGCCAGATAAGCCGACTGCAAAAGCAGGCCCCAACCGAGATAGCGCACGGGGTCAAAGAAACAGCAGAGCGCGCCCAGCAGCACCAGAGAAGTCAAAAAGGGTTTAACCCAAGGAGCATAGCGGATCTGTCTCATCGCCGCCCTCCCACGTTTTGTTCACGCTCTTGGACCCATTGAGGAGGAGACAGGTTTTTGTCGTGGAGCCACAGGGTATGTGGGTATTTTTTGACATAATTCTGTTCGTATTCACGCATTTTGCCAGTGAGAATACGAAAATTAATATTGATCACGTAAAAATACGAGGGGCCGTAATCGGGGGTGGTGCGCGAGATACGCCCGTCGTTGAGAAAATGGCTGGAAAAACCGCAGCCATAATACAGACCCAAATACAGCAACACAGGCCAAAAAGTCTGCTTAAAACAGGCCATGTACAGCGCCCAAGGCAGCATGGGAATTGAGACAAAGGCCCCGAAAAAGTGCATCCAGAGCACGAGGCGATTGAGGTGCAAATACAGGAAAAAGTCCTCAAAATTGTCGAAGTCGGCATAGCTGTAGACGTTGATATATCTTTTGCGAAAGGCGCGTGAGGTGGTGGCTTTCATGTGGTTTGGCGTTTCTGGGCCCAGAGATACAGCCCTGTAAACAAAGCGGCATTGCCCACCGAAAGTGCGCCATAGAGCAAAGGGATCCAGCCCACGGCCAAAGCGGTCTCTTTGGGCAAATTGAGGGTGATCATGGCAAAGGCCAATGGGGCGTTTTGAATCCCAGTTTCGAAGGAGAGGGTACGCGCCACCTCAGGGCTCAAACGCGCGACCCAGCGGCTAAAGGCAAAAGAAAAGAGAATCCCCGAAAAACTCAAAAGCCCCGTGACAGCAAAGACCTTGAGATCTTGTTTTTGCAGAATTTCATAGATTTTGGGATACCAGATCAGCACCATCAAGACAATACTCAAATAGCCAATTCGCGCGCCCCATTTTTCAGTCAAGAGCGCCAAAGATTCGGATTTAAGCCGAATTGCAAAACCCACAGCCACCGGAATCAAAGAGGCAATCAGGGTCACCATCAGGTTCTGGAGCGGAATTTGAATTTGCTGGCTCTGGCTCAAAAGCTGAGAGCCAAAGAGCATCAGCAAGAGCGGCGTGACCACAAAAGCCGCCAGGGTGGTGGTAAAGGTTAAAAAGACACTCAGGCTGACATTGCCGCGCGCAAAATACGTGAACATATTCGAGGTCGTGCCACCAGGGCAACAGGCAATCAAGAGCAAGGTGCCGCCCGCCAGCGGATCGAGCCCAAAGCCGAGAATCAGCAGACAGGCCAAACTGGGCAAGAGAAAATACTGCTGGGCGAGGCCCCAAAAAAACGCGCGGCGGTCGTTCCAAACACTTTGCAATTGGGCCTTTTCAATCGAGCAACCGACCCCCACCATCAGGCAGAAAAAGGAAATGAAAAGCAGAACCTGTTCAATTTGGCTAAGCATAAATAACGTTCAAACGCGCTTTAAAAATCCCACTCGTCGGCCTTGGCTTTTTTGGGCGGTGACGGTGGTTGCATAGTATTGATGCGTTTAATTTCAACTTTTTTAATTTCGGGCTTTTTAATCTCGGCTTTGGGGGCTTCGATTTTTTTAAGCTCGGGCTTTTTTAATTCAGCGGTCTTGCCTGTGAGGGATTTGGAGGCTTCGAGCGGGTTGCGCGGCGGCACAGGGGGAAGTTTAACCTTTTTATCGCCAAAAGCGGCATGTTCAGCTTTTTCTTGATCCTGTCGGCGCTTTTCGTCCACCAGCAGACGGCGCTTCTGTTGGCCCGAGTGTTTGTCATCCCCCGATTGCTGCTGCGACATGCCCTGCCCCGAGGAGTCGTCGAACATCGAGAACTCCCCTTCTTCGTGGTCGTCTTTTTTGAGCTTGCGCCCAGACTGGGCTGAGCGCTGCCAAGCTGTATCTTGGGCCTCATTGGCGCCCGTTTGGCGGTAATAGGTGACGGCCGCCTGCTGACCTGCGGCATTTTGGGCCTGGGTATTTTGGCTCTGAGGGGGATCGGGGACATGTTTGCCAGCCAGTGTTTCAGCCAGGGCTGAAGCCATCGAGCTGCGCTGTAAAAAGCTCAAACCCGCCGGGCGCTCAGCCTGATTGGGCTGGCCGTTTTGCAAGAGTTGGTGGATACGTACCTGGGTGGTTTCTGAGGTCAAAAGCTGCTGACGCTGCACGTTTTGGGTCGTGCCCGTGGGGGTTTGAGAGACACGGACCGTGTCTTTGGGAGCCTGCTGGGTTTCTGCCGCTTTTTGAACCTGCGGGGCCTGGGGCCCTTGGATCGGGCGCAGGTTCTGAAACTGGGCTCCCCCGCCGCCTTGAATCGATGGCATTTTGTTTTTCTCCCTGTATTTTGGCCTGTGTATTGGCGCTTAGCCGGTTTGGCGGGCCAAAGCCGCCTGCAACTCTTGAATCCGCTCACTCAAATGATCATATTGGGTTGAGAGGGCCCGCAGGGGCACCCCTCGCCCTTCCAACTCATCCAGGGTATCTGCAAATTGATCACAATTGTCGAGCAGGGTATCAACATGGCCCTGCATCTCCTGCCATTGGGCGGAATTGATCGGCTTGGCCGTTATTTCGAGGTACTGTTGTACGAGCTGGTCATTTTCCAAAATCTCATCGCTCAGCGCCAGCATCTCGCGCGAAACCCGCAAGGCATCGCGGTATTGCTGGGTACGTTCGCGCATGGGCTGGATTTGCTCGCGCAAGCGGTTTTTGGTCTGTAAGTCGCGGCTGCGATTGGCCTGCACCTGCAACTCTTCGTAGCGGTTGAACCAATAGACCTGTTTTTCTTCTAAACGGGCCAACATCGGGCCATTGATGGTGGGCGTAATGGCACTGGTTTTTTCTTCCCCCAATTCACTCAGGGCCTCGCGAATCTGGGTGTCCAGGGAGATCGCTGGGGCAGGTTCGTCGGCAAAGGCAATGCGCTCGATCTCTTCGGGTTTGAGACGCGCCCCTTTGATTTGAGCAATCAGAATATGCACATCTTCGTGGGTGGGCTCTAAACGCAGGGCCTCTTCGAGATAGTGCATGGCCCAAACGGGATCATTAAAACGCCAGAGCAAATAACCCATCGCAATATGCGGCTCAACCGAGCGGCGATTATAACGAATCGCCTCCATCAAACAGTCGGCCGCCTCTTGCAAAAGGCGTTTGTTGCGAAATCCGTCTTCTTCTGAGAGCAGCAGGCACTCCATACCACGGGAATACTGCTCGAAGCTCTCTTCGTGGCGATCGCGGACGGCAGTTTTGCCGGAAGTAGTGGTGGTTGTGCTGTTTTCTGACATATATCCCTATTATAACGGCCCAGCTTAAAAATTCAACTCTGCGGGACTCGCAGAGGATGATCTTGTGCATCTTTAAAGACACGGTCAATCAGGCTCAGGGCGGGTCCCGTCATAAACGTCGTTACCAGGGCCATCAAAACCAACATGGTGAACATTTCAGCGGAGAGAATACCCAAATCGTAGCCAATATTGAGCACAATCAGCTCCATCAGGCCACGGGTATTCATCAACACGCCGATGCGCAAAGACTCCGCCCAGCCCTGTTTGGACAGGCGGGCAGCAAAGACCGCACCGCCGAGTTTTCCGGCCATGGCAACCAAGACAATGATCAAAGCTGTCCCCCAGAGCGCAGGCTGATTGAGCAGGCCAATCTGGGTGCGCAAACCGGTAAAGGTAAAAAAGAGCGGCAGCAGAACCAGCACGCTCAGGTATTCAATCCGCTCAATAAAGACATGGCGAAAGGCCTTGTCGTTGGGCATGATCGCTCCAGCTAAAAAAGCCCCAAACAGGGCGTGAATGCCAATCAGCTCGGTAGTCAGCGCCGAAAACAGCACAAAGATCAGCACCCCTGCCACCACGGCGTGGGGCACCTCGCCCTTGGCATCAATTTGTTTGGAGATGCGGTGGGCCATCCAGGGTTTGATCAGGTACAACATGGTCAGAATATACACCGCTGAAAGCGCCAGGGTTAGACCCGCCGCAAGTGGCGAGCGGGCGCTGGCAATGGCCACCACCAGGGCCAACAGACACCAGGCCGAGACATCATCAACCGCAGCACAGGTCAACGCGAGTGAGCCGTAACTGGTTTTTTGCAAGCGGCGCTCCTGAATAATGCGGGCCAAAACGGGGAAGGCCGTAATGCTCATCGAAATGCCCATAAACAGCGCAAACGAAACAAACGAAACCTGTGTAGGGGAAAAACTGCGGTAGAGCACAGCCGCCAAGCCAACGCCCAATAAAAAGGGAAAGACAATGCTGACATGGCTGATCAAGACAGCAGCCTGGGTCTTGTCTTTGAGCAATTCTTGGTCCAATTCCAAGCCAATAATAAACATAAAAAAGATCAGCCCAAGCTGACTGATCAATTGCAGGGGTTTGAGCGAGGCAACAGGAAACAAAAATTGGTTAAATTCAGGCCAAATCAGGCCCAGCAGCGATGGCCCCAACAAAATACCCGCCAGAATTTCCCCCATCACTGCGGGCTGGCCCAGCCGCAGGGCCAAAAGGCCCACCACCCGGCTGGCTGTAACCACCACCAAGACCTGCAAAAAAAACAGCGCCAGTGGGTGTTGCAACTGCTCAGCCAGCGAAAAAAGCGGAGCCGCATCAGATCGGGCTGCAGCCGAGACCAAATGTCCCTGTTCAAGCAGTGGCCCCAGCGAAAGCACCCCCCCGATCAGCAGCAAACAGAGGCCAATCATCAGGGTATAGAGCAAACCATGTTTAAAAAAAGAGCGCTGAGCCGGTGGAGTTTTCAGCTTTTGATAGGATTTATTCATCATTTTTAGGGAATTCCTTACGCTTAACAAAAACTCGGCCCGTAGGCCCACATCACCAGGCTGTGGCGCAGCCCTGCAGTCACGGGCTCAACCCTGTGCAACATATACGAGGGAAAAAAAACCACGGTGCCCTGTTCTTGGTTGATGTCTTCTTCCATGCGCAGCCCGCTGACCAATTTGAGTTGCCCCCCCTGATAATCGTTGCGGGGGGTCAAAAAAGCCACCACACTCAGCTTGCGGGCCGAGAGATCGTCATAACCCAGATCCACATGCCAATCGTAGAAGCCCCCCACCGGGTATGCAATCACCTGGGCCGGGGAGAGCAATTCAATTTTGAAGTGATAATAATTCTCATTCAGAAATGACACCAAGGGATAAATCCGCTCATGAATCCAGCGGGTGCTGTCATCCAGGGGCAAATAGGTGGAGGTCGAATTGCGCACACTATCAAGCGGTTCGGGTTTGCCCGCGAGCCCTGATTTTTTGGTCTGGCCCTGCAGGGCAATCAATTGCTCACATTCAGCCGGACTGAAGACCTGGGGATAAAAACAGGTATTAAAGAGATAGTTGTTTTTCCAATCGGATTGAATCGGCATGGCTATTGAAAACAGGGGCCGTGGGCCCACATCACCAGCGTGCGGCGCAGTCCCCGACGCACAGGTTCAACCTTGTGCAAAATATACGAGGGAAAAAAGGCCGTTGTGCCCTGCAATTGATCCGGCACGGCCCGGGCATTGGCTCCCACGATCAGCTTGAGCGAGCCCCCATCATATTCTGAGGTATCGGACAAAAATGTCACGGTGCTGAGCTTGCGCGAAGAATACTCTTTGCCCCCGATGTCGATATGCCAATCATAGAAGCCGTTTTCTTCATAGGCCACAATTTGCAAAGGAGAGAGCATCGTGAGGCGAAAATGGTAATAATAATCATTGACTTCGGTGAGTTTGGCGATCAGACGATCGGCGATCCATTGATTATCTGGGTCAGGTGGCACAAAGGTACTGGTCGAATTGCGAATTCGGCCCTCGGCCACCCCATCATCTGTGACCAGAGAATGCCCCGTATAGCCTTGCAGTGCAATAATTTTCTGACATTCTTCCGGGGTAAACACACCCGGCACACAGTGAGGCTTAAGCAAATATTCGTTGCTGTCCAGATCCATGCTGACCTCCATCGACTTATTCACCGCCTTCATAATACCAGACTGGAACATATATCACCGACAAAACAGCAGCACAACAGGTATCATGCCTGAAAACGTGTGTGCTTAAGCAGGAGTTAGAGAGTATGTTCAAGTGGTGTGTGCCCGCCATCATGATCGGATTGGGCCTGGTTCAAGTTGCCCAGGCTCCCGCCCAAAACGGTAACCAGAATAGTAACCGGAGCGGCAACCCCAATTACCCGAGCTGTGGGATTCAAGTTAAAACCGACCGCGCACGGTCACTGAGTGAATGGAAACCCGCAATGAGCCAATACAGTCTGCGCCACTATGGCGAACAAACCTGGGAACTGCAGCCAGCGGCAATTGTCATGCATTATACTGCCGGAGAGACTTTCCCCTGGAATTTGGTCAACAGCAAAGATTTTGCGGGCGAAAAGCCAGGTCTGGCCTCACATTATGTGGTTGATGGCAATCAGATTTGGGAATTGCTGCCACCTTCGGTGCGCTCCAGAGCAACCTATGGGATCAATCACCGCGCCATTAGCATCGAAATGGTGGCGCGGGATGCTGCCGATTTGGCAAAACGCAAAAGCACGCTCAAAACGGCCACTGAATTGGTTCGCTGCTTGATGCGACATTACCAACTCGATCAGAGCAAGCTCTATTCACACCAAGCCGTGGCACGCATGAATCCCCAAGAAGTGCCAGAAGTCAAAGATTTAATCGACGACAAACCCTACCACAAGATTGATCCGGGTGAAGCCAATATGCACACCATCCGACAGGGTTTGCGTCAAAAACCGTAAGCGGAGGTAGCTGCATGTTTCGACTCCATTTAAGTGCACTAAGCACACTAATCGCGGGTTTGGCGCTCGTCTTAAGTTTGACAGGTCCAGCCCTGGCCCAGAAAGGGCTCAGCCCCCACCAACTATTGGAACTGCCAAGCAAAGCCGAAAGCCACCAAAAACGCGCAATTCCCGTTTACCGCTTTGGTCAGGGCAGTGCCGAGACGATCTTTCTCTTTGCAGCCTTTCATGGCGATGAGCGACAGGGCGTGTACATGCTCGAACAACTGATGAAAGAGCTGGCAGCAAAACCACAATATTACGCCAATAAGACCATTTTTTGTGTTCCTTTGGTCAATCCAGACGGCTATCAGGCCAATAGTCGTACCAATGGCCGTAAAGTCGATCTCAACCGCAATTTTCCGACCCGCGATTACAAACCCAACCTCAATGCAGGCACACGTTATTATGCTGGTGCCCAGGCCCTCTCCGAACCCGAAAGCCGTTTGGTCTATGAATTGATCAAACCCTATCTCAGTGGCGATAAAAAAAATCTGAAAATCTTGAGCATTCACGGTCCTCTGGCCGTGGTCAATTACGACGGTCCGGCCTTGGCTTTGGCCAAAGTGCTTTCCGCTCAGAGCAAATTGCCGATCAGCGGCAGCATCGGTTACGCCACCCCAGGCTCATTTGGCACTTTTTATGGCAAAGAACACGGTATTCCTGTGATTACCTTTGAGACAGGTTATGAATCCCCCGAAAAAGCCTGGTCCCGCTACCGCACAACCCTTTTGGCGCTCTTACAATACCCCAATCCCCAGTTGGAACCGCCAGCTCTGCCCAGTGCGACGCCCACGCCACTGCCCAGCCCCCTCCCAAGTAGACCTCCCAGCCAGGCTCCAAGCCCAACGACCAGTCCAACGGCCAGCCCCGCCATCAGCCCATTGCCGCTGGCCTCCCCGACCTTGCTCTCTCTGGCCTCACGGGAACTGTCTCCACTCAACCCTCTTCCAGCCCCCAAAAGGCGCTGGTGGCTCTTGGGCCCCACCCCCAGTCCTTTGCCCACCCCGGCTCCCCCCGAACCCACGCCAGAGCCCACCCCCACTCCGATCATTCTGGCCACACCCACCCCGAGAGCCACACCTATTCCCACCCCCATGCCAACGGCAACGCCCTACCAAGCGGGCAAGCTCAGTTTGCCCAAAAGCCTCTCCAAACAGGCGTATATCCGCGTCAGCAAAAAAACACAGCTCTTGCAGGTGATCGATCAGAACCGGGTCGTGGCCTCAGTCCCTGTGTCGACAGGCCTGGGCAGCAAAGACACCCCCGAAGGGACCTTTCGGATTATTTCCAAAGTGCCCTTTCCCTCGTATTATGGCAGTCCCCATCTGGGTCGCCGCTCTTACCCCTCCAAACACCCCAATAACCCGCTGGGCACACGCTGGATGCAGCTCAATGTCGGGCACTTTAAAACGGGAGTGGCCATTGGCTTGCACGGCACCGACGAACCCAATCTGGTTGGCAAAGCCATCTCCGGCGGTTGTGTGCGCATGCACAATGGCGATGTGGAGCAGCTCTTTCAGATTTTCAGGGTCGGCATGAAGGTGATTATCTCAGCCAAATAGCCCGTGAAGAGGGTGGATTTTCCGCTAGAGCCAGTTGACACTCAGGCGCTGAACCAGAGCGACCCCGTGTTTAAACTCTTTGGGCGGCGGAGGTGGCTCGTTTTCGACAAAACCCAGAGAGTGGACAAAACTTCCCTCTTTTTCCAGGCGGCCCGCTGGCAGCAGTTTTTCGGCGGCCCGGCGTTCGGGATCTGGCGCAGATTGAATGCGCCCCACGGACTGCTTGCGCAGTTCGGGAGCCACTTCCAAGCCATAATTTGCGGGGCCAAGAGCGGGTTTGAGATTCATGCAGAGATTATAGCACGCAGTTGTACAGAACTTTCATGTCAAATCGTGTGCCCCTCTGGAGATCTCGCCCCGCTTCTGATATAGTTAAAGATAGGCTTTTTAGAATGAGATCATTAAGTGATCTTTAAATTTGCTCTAAGCTTAAAAGGGATACCACAAGATCCAAAGCCTGTTTCACGACAATAATTGTGTAAAGTTTGCCAAGAACCCCTGGAGGAACCCCGACCATGCAAAGCCTGAGACCCCTCAACGAAATCATGCCCCAACAACCTCAGTATCAGCCCCAGCCTGTACAGCCCCAGTATCAACCTCAGCCTCAGCCTGTGCAGCAACAGCCTGCCATGCCCGGCAATATGCGTGTAGAACAGCTGACCAGCTCTGGCCAAATGCAAAGTTTTCAGAACAATGGGCGTGTGGAAGTTGTCATTCAGGATCGGGCTCGGGGTCACTTTGTTATTTCGGCAGACCAACTCAACATTGCAATGGTGGATCAACAGACAGGTGGTATCGGTCTGGGCAACGAACTGCGCATCTTCGACGCCAACAATGACGGCTGGCTGGTTGAACAAGAACTGCAAAGCGCCATCGGCTCTTCTCCCGCCATCGGCGAAGGCACCTCCAAATTTGAACACGTTGCCTCTGCCACCCTCGGTGGCGGGATGTTCGGCGCAGCTGTCGGCGGTATCGCTGCCAAAATGGGTTTTGACATCGGCAGCAAACTCGGTGGCAAATTCGCAGGCACCAAAGGCTGGATGATCGGTGCTGGCGCTGGCGCAGCTGTCGGTCTGGTCGCTGGTTTCGTGACCCACAAAGGCACCAAAGGCAATGACTCTCAGCCCGCTCCGGTCAATGGCTATCGCCCCGAGACCCAGTGGAACGAAAGCCGTTTCGCCAAAGCCGTCCTCTAAAAAAACAAGGCAAACAAAAGCCCCGATAAATTCGGGGCTTTTTTATTGGGTATTTTCTTGGGTGTTTTTCGGGAGACAGAAACGTCGCGGCTCTGGTCTCGCGGCTCTGGTCTCGCAGCTCTGGCTAAAAGTCTTCGTCGTCTTCAAAGTCCACAATCGCAAATTCTTCACCCGACTCAGGTTCAAAGACCTCATCTTCAAGTTCTTTTAAAAGCGAGATCGAATTGGCTTGGGAAAGCGGTTTTTCTTCGATGGGCTTTTCCCCGAGTCGCATTGTCATGGTTGCATTGGCCACAGGCTGACCCAGCACAGGTGCCGCTGCACGCTCTTGGGAGAATTGCTGTTCTATTTGGGCCAAACGGGACTGAAAGCTATTCGAAAGCCCCGTTAAAAGGCTGTGAAAATCCAAAAGGGCGTTGAGTAATTCATCGACCTGATCGTCGGAGAGGGCTTGTGAGCGGGCCATGGTTGCCATTTAAGCGAGATTACCTCTTGTCGCAGGAATGAGGGTCCATTTTTTTTCTACCCGCTTGTACGAGATTTTAAACAAGCCCAGGAAACAAGCTTATGAAAGATGGTGTTTTTGCCGTTCAGTATATTCTTTCATCGCTGCTTCAATTTCATGGCGGCGGGCATACCCCATCTCAACCAAAAGGGTGCCTATTTTTTTATGGGCATGTTCGGGCTGGTATTTTAAAGTCAAGACATGGGAGAGCTGCCATTGTTGAATCAGACCCATATTGACCAAAACCAATCCAAGTGAATCACTGGGAGGGGCCTGCTGTTCTTTCAGAACTTCTTCTAATTGCTGTTGGGTGATATACCCCAACAGCACCAGGATCTCCCCAATCGGTTTATGCAAAATGCGCGGCAAGCGGAACTGATAGTCCATGGCGTCTTGCAATTCGTCTTGGGTAATGAAGCCCTTGCGAATCAGCAATTGGCCCACGGGATCGCCGTCCCCCTCTGCATTGGAGGCCCCTGCGACCGGCATTTTTTGAGCCTGGTTTTGTTGAGCGGGGGCTGAGCCTGCCATCTCTTGATAAGAGGGCAATTGTCCGGTGGGGTTCTGCTTTTTATAATAATGCTGCAGAGCGGCTTCGATCATCTCTTTGGTGGTATAACCCATTTCGAGCAAAACAGTGCCCATGCGCTTTTCTTCACCACTGGACTCGCGGTTTTGAAGAGCATCCGCCAATTGCCCCTCTTGGATCACCCCGTCTTTGATCAATTGCTGCAAAAGCACATCTTCGATCGGGGGTTTTTCTCCGAGGGCCACTTGCATATCGTCTTCGCTGACAAATTCAAGCGCCACAATCACTTCTGGCAAAGTCATCTCTTGTCCACTTGGCAAACGGCACTGATACTGCAAGGCCTCTGTCAATTGCTGCGGCGTTAAGAGGCCTTTTTCAATCAGAATTTTATCAATGGACTCAGTGCGTTTGGGAAACACGGAAACGATCCTTCTCGGTTTTATCTAGAAACATTAGCCCACCCCTTGGCTTTGGCGAAAATGCTTTAACATGGTTTCTTCAATAGCATCTTGATTAGTATAGCCCAATTCCACCAAAAGAGCGCCCAAAGTAATATGGGGGCGTCCGGGTTCAAATTGCACACAAAGTGCGTGGGCGAGTTGCCATTCGGCAATCAGACCGTATTTCACCAAAATTTGGCCAATCGGCATCTGTTTAAACTCAGGCTGGGCCGTCAGGGCCTCTTGCAATTGGGCTTCGGTGATCGCACCTGTCAGCACCAAGATATCTCCCAATGGACGGTAATCTTGGCTACCCCCACTCTTTTGAAAGTTCAAAGCGGCTTGCAACTGAGCCTCGGTGATATAACCTTTGTCGCGCAAAATTTGACCCAAAGGCTTTTTGGCAGGTGTTTCGGGTGTTTGTGGAGTCGGGGGTGGGGGAGAAACCTGAGGCGGTGCTTGGGCTGGCGCTTGGGCTGGCGCTTGGGCCGGTGCCAAGGCAGCCTCAATCCGCTCGCGGGTGCTGTACCCCAATTCCAAAAGCAAATGGCCCAATTTTTTGTGGGCGTGTTCGGGGCTGAACTGCAAACTCAAGGCATGGGCCAATTGACCTTCGTTGATCACCCCAGCTTTGACCAAAAGCTCACCAATCCGATTCGGCTGCTTTTGCGGCTGACTGGCCAGGGCTTCGTCCAATTGCGCTTGATCGAGATAGCCCTGTTCGATCAAAATTTCGCCCAGGTGTTTGTGCAAAACCTTGGGCAGGCGGCGCTGGTATTCGAGCACATGATCCAATTCGCTCTGGGTAATCCAGCCTTTGGCCACCAAAATTCGCCCCAAAGGCATGTGCACAGTGGGCTCAGGAGAGCGGGCCTCTTCTTGATAGACCTCTTCTTTATCCACGATGGCTGGTTGCAGGCCCTGCAGAGAGGCATCTGAGCGCACAAAAATCTGACTCTGTTTGAGCTGATAATTGGAAATCGTCTGTTCAATCTGGGCATTGGACACCAGCCCCAAATCGACCAAAATATCCACGATATGTTGGGTCGGAAAGGCATTGAGTATGTCCTTGGCATGGTGCAATTGCTGAGCCGAGAGAATGCCCTCCTGGATCAGGATCTGGGCAATCGGATCTTCCATGGCATTATAAGCTTCACCCAATGCCGTGCGAATCTGGGCTTCGGTGACAAATTCAAAATCAATCAAGATCTGGGGCAAAGTCGTGTATTGGCCGAGAGGCAAACGGCACTGGTACTCCAAGGCCTGGGTCAATTGGTTTTGTGTAATCAGACCCTTTTCGACCAGCTTGGCGCTGATTTCCAGATCGGATTTTTCTTGCGACATAGATCGGACACCCTTCTCTAGAGGCTTACACGGAGCCTGTTATCATTATATCAGGAGTCTGGCATCAGGCGTCTGTGATCTTTTGAAAGAGGCCCGTTTGACAAAACCCTCAAAACAAGTAACAACCCCCTATTTGACCGCAGGAAAAGAAAGTCTCACCCTGCTCTTGCAGGTCTTTCTGGGGGCAGGTCTTTGGCTGGTTTTATTGCTCAGCTGGGCACCCTTCCATTGGCAAAATCTGCTTGCGGGGCAACCCATTCCGGCTTTCTGGCAAAATCTGTATCTGCTGGGCCTCTATCTCTGGCTGGGAATCTGTTTGCAATTGAGCTTGCGCCGCTCAGGGCAAAAATGGCCGGCCTGGGGACTGGGAAAGGGCTGGTACACACAGGTTGCTCCCGCCTTTGGCTTTGGCCTGCTGGTTTTTGGCTGTTTGTGGCTCTGGGGCTATGGCTCGGGACAATTGCTGTCAGCAAAAGGGCCCGATTTGCGCTTGATGGGCCTGTTTAGCCTGTCCAGCTTGGCCTCGGCCTGGGCCCTGGCAGGGATCGAAGAAATCCTCTTTCGCGGCTGGCTCTGGCAGGTCTGGCTGCCCGCACTGGGGCCTCGCCAAACACTGCTGCTTCAGGCCCTGATCTTTAGTGCCGTGCATGGAGAGAGTTGGCATTCGGGCTGGGTGGCCTTGCACCTCTTCTTGATTGGCCTTGTGCTGGGGGGAATGCGCCACGTGACGGGTCATTTGGGGGCCAGTATGGGCTTACACGCAGGCTGGATCTGGGCAGTGCTTTGTCTGAGCCAGTGGGGCCTGCTGGCAAGCCCCCACGGCACTTACAATCCCCTGCGCGAAGGCCCCACACTTCTGATTTGGTTGGGGCCCTTGGTTTGGATCACTTTTCAGTGGCTGCGAAGTGAGTCAGAAAGCGCAAAGAATGCCGCTGGATCGGCAAGTGTGGCATAATGAATCCGCAATTTTATATGACTGAAAGAGGATTTTAAGTGCATGATGGATTTACAGGTTGTCGCAAAACCGTTGCAGGAACAGGAAACAGAAATGTTGGTCCTGACCGTTTTTGAAGACGAATTAAAAAAACAGGATTATTTCCTGGCTCTGGACGAAAAGCTCGGGGGCAAAATTGCCCGGATTATCGAATCGGGTGAAGTTCAGGGGAAATTTCGCGAATTTACCATTCTGCACACCGAAGGCATTGGTCCCAAACGGATTTTGATGATGGGTCTGGGCAAACGCAAAGACTTCTCGCTCGATCGCATCCGCTCAATTGCCGCCAATAGCTCGCGCTACGCCCGCCGGATTCAGGCCAAAGAAATGGCCATTCACGATTTCGCCTCCTGCGATGTGAACCCCGCCGACAGCGCCGAAGCGATTATGGAAGGCGTGCTCTTGGGCATGTACCGCTTTGACAAATACAAAAGCAAAAAGAAAAACCCCTCCAAATTATTGGAATTTGTCACCGTGATTGCCAGCAATGAAGAGACTGTCGCAGCTCTGCAGGCCGGAGCCCACAAAGGCAAACACCTGGCTGAATGTGCCAATTATGTACGCGATTTGGTCAACGAACCCGCCAATTACATGACTCCCACCATCTTTGCCGAACGGGCCCAGACCCTGGCCGAGAAAGCCGGCATTGCCATCAAGGTCTTGGATCAAGCCGAACTCGAAGCCGAAGGCATGGGCGCATTTTTGGCTGTGGCCAAAGGTTCTGATGAGCCCCCCAAAATGGTCGTGATGGAATACACGGGCAAACCCGGTGCCAAAAAGATCGGGATTGTGGGCAAAGGCGTGACCTTTGACAGCGGTGGCTATGATATCAAACCCTCTTCAGGCATGTTGCGCATGTACGGCGATATGGCCGGTGCGGCCGCGACCCTGGGTGCGATTCACGCCATTGCCCTGGAAAAACTGCCGATCAACGTCGTGGCAGTTATGCCTCTGACCGAAAATCTGGTCAATGGCAAAGCCTTTAAGCCCTCAGATATTCTCACTTCCATGTCGGGCAAAACGATCGAAGTCTTAAACACCGACGCAGAGGGCCGTCTACTGCTTTGTGACGCTCTGACCTATACCCAAAAACACCACAAACCCGATGTCTTGGTGGATATCGCGACCCTGACCGGGGCCGCGATCATTGCCCTGGGCCGGACAGTTTCAGCCGTTTTAACCAACGATGACAACCTCTACACCCGCCTCTACAATGCCGGAGAGTATTGTGGTGAGCGCGTCTGGCAATTGCCGCTCTACGACGAATTCCGCTCCCAGCTCGTGAGCGACGTGGCAGATATTGAAAGCGTCGGTGGCCGCTCGGCGGGAACCATCACAGCAGCTGTTTTCTTAAAAGAGTTTGTCGACGAAGGCCAGTCTTGGGCCCACATCGATATCGCAGGCACCTCTTTGATGGAAGAAGAAATTGCCCGCTATGTCAAAAACCCCTATCTGCCCAAAGAGGGCGGCACGGGCACAGGCACCCGCTTGCTCTATCACTTTGTCGAATCGTTTGTCGAAGCTTAAAGGGCCGCCCAGCTCCGGTTTTTATTAACCTGAGTTGGCCCCCAAAGTCAAAAGACCCGCTTTGCAGTAAAGCGGGTCTTTTTTCTTGTCTGGGTGGTATTTGCAAGAATTTAAGAAAAGAGTGAGGGGCGTGGCTTGCGGGCTTCACTTGGCCCACGAAAGATGGCATGGGCCGCCCATTTTAAGAGCAAAAAGACCGCCGCAGCAATCGCCAAAAGTTGCACGAAACTACCGGCAAAGACCACACCAATAAACATTTTGCTGATCAAGAGCACAATCGCAAAGGTGCCCCCCATCAAAATCAACAGACCCGACAGGCGATCAAATCCGGGCAAATCTTCAAATTTGACCTGTTTGGCCATGAGCATCAGGGTGATGGTCATCGAAATCGGGGGGCCAAAATAGACCAGGGCATTGGCATCCAAGAGATTCTCCCGACTGAAAAAGAGGCTGTAAGCAACCACAATACAGGCCAACATGCCGGGCAGACAGGTCAAATAGGTGATCAAGGCGTAAAAATACTGCCAGGGGGCAAAATTGCCGCGATTTTTGCCATGAAACAGCGGCAAAACCAGCGCCGAAGCGGGCAGTAGTGCCAAAAACAGCCACAGAGAGGAAGGATGACTGCCCAACCACTGGATCACTTCACGCACACTCATGGCTTATAATACCTCTTTGCCCATTTGCTTTTATCATAACAAATTGGCAAAGAGATCATATTTTAAATGTATTAAATACGTTTTTTATTTCTGTAAAAACACCTCATTGAGAAACTGTTTTAGAAAAGAGAATCCGATGTTTTCGTTGCAACGCCTGTTTACCCAATCCCACCCGATCATTGCCTGTATCCATCTGCCCGCTTTGCCGGGTTCGCCGGGTTATGGTGGCAGTATGACCCCTGTCTATGAACAGGCCCTGGCCGAGGCCGCACTGTTTAAACAGGCGGGCGTAGATGGCCTGATCGTTGAAAACTTCAACGACGCGCCTTTTTATCCCGAACAGATTCCCGCCGAGACGGTCGCGGCCATGGCAGCCCTGACCCGAGAAATCGTCAAAGCCACCGATTTGCCGATTGGCGTCAACGCCCTGCGCAACGACGCCCCTGCGGCAGTGGCGATTGCCACAGCCGCAGAAGCCCAGTTTATCCGGGTCAACGTCCATTTGGGCGCCGTGGTGGCCGATCAGGGCCTGATTCAGGGCAATGCCCACCTCAGCCTGCGACTGCGAGCCCAGCTCAAATCTCAGGTCTTGATTGTGGCAGATGTGGGTGTCAAACACGCAGCTCCCCTGGTCAATCGCGGTCTGGCCGCTGAGGCCCACGAATTGACAGAGCGGGGACAGGTGGATGGACTGATTGTTTCAGGGGCCTTTACGGGCGCCGCCACCGACAGCGCCGATCTGGCCGAAGTCCGAGCCCACAGCCATTTGCCCATTTGGGTCGGCAGCGGTGCATCTCCGCACAATTTACATGAACTCTGGCCTTTGGTTGACGGCCTGATTGTTGGCAGCACCTTTAAACAAGCGGGACAGGTGCGCAATCCCGTGGATATTACACGGGTTGAGACCTTTATGCAAATTGTTAGAGAGCTGCGCGCAGAAGAGGCCTAAAGCACCAGCGTGGGCTTGGGATCGGGCTCTTCGAGCATTGAATTGCCGCGAATATGGGTGATCAACCAGACGGGCAGGACGGCTTTCATGCTGCCGGGGGGGTTGATAATCTCAATCACCTTTTCGAAGACATTCCAAACCGGCATGGTCAATGCCCGGCTGTCTTGCTCGCGCATGAAGTCTTCAAAATTACTGATCTCCCAGGCACAGGTATGCACCTTGACCGTCTCTTCGATCTGCACCAGGGTATTGCCCATGGCGCGGCATTTGGCAGGACGCACGGGATAAATCCCACATTTGTCCATGACCAAAAATGGGCAGGTGGCGTGTTTGAGCGATTGGGCCAGGGTCTGATAGGTGTCGCGAATTTGTTCAGGCGGGATTTCCCCTTCGATCATGCGCTGTTGCAAGAGCAGGGAGTCGCGGTATTCAGCGGCATAAAAGCGCGCCCGGCGCACGATTTCGTCTTTGATAATCTGGGGAAACTCGTTGATATAATACAGGATCAATTCCCACTCAACGGCGGTGACATACGGGGGATGCAGGCCTTTGCAACACATCGCGCAGTCAATTTTGCAGCGGATATTGCTGTATTTGTCTTTGACCTCGTCCATGAGATAGTCCATGATCTCGTAGACATCTTCCAAACAGGTGATCTGTTTGAGGGTTTGGTAGCCTTCGGTAATGGTGGCCGCAAGGCCTTCCATGCCCTCAGCGGGTGCAATTGGATTTGCCATCTCTTTTTCTCCTGCGCGCTAAATACTGCGGGATAAAAATTGTCCCGCGCCTTGTTCGCCTGTGAATTTGCCATTATCGCAGACAATCTGCCCGCGCGAGAAGGTCATTTCGGGATAACCTTGCAATTCGAGGCCTTCGTAAAGACAAAAATCGCTTTCACTGTGCAGATGGGAGCTGCTCATGGTTTTTTTCATTAAGGGATTAAAGACCACCAAATCGGCGTCTTTGCCGACAGCAATGGAGCCTTTGCGCGAGAGGCCAAAGATCCGGGCTGGATTGGTCGACAAAAGCGCCACCAATTGCATCAAATCCATGTGTTTGCCGCCCACTGCATGGTGATACAAAACCGGCAAGAGCAGCTCCAGATTGGCAAAGCCCGTGGGAATACTGGCCAGGTCTTCGCCCAATTTTTTCTGCTCTTGGGTAAAGGCCCAGTGATTGCTCGAAACCAAATGAACAGTGCCCGCTTCGAGGCCTTTCCAGAGATTTTCGAGATCACGCTGGCTGCGCAAGGGCGGCAACACCGTGTAATTTCGGGGTTGAGAACCTAGATAAGCCTGATCGGTATGGGTCAGATAATGCAAATCTGTGCCTGTAAAGATCCGGCTTTGCAGGGGATGGTTTTGCAAAGCCTGATTGAGGGCATCGCGGCAACTGAGCTGGCAGAGATACAAACTGCAGCGACTGGCCTGGGCCAGGGTCATCAGGCGGAAGACCCCTTCGGCCTCGGACTGTGTGGTACATAATTCAGAATAATGGGCAAAGGCATTGGGCTCAGACAGCGGATAGCGCTGGGCTGCCGATTGCAAAAGTGCCTGATTGCCACAGTGCACCATCAACATGCCCCCCGCACTGCCGATGGCATCCATCAATTGCAAAAGCGAGGCATCGGTATGCACCATTTGTGCGTCGGGGCCAAACAAAAAAGCCTCAAACGAGGGAATGCCGGCATTGAGAAGCTGTGGCAACTCTTCGAGATAACTGGCTTGGGCATCGGGCAGACAGACGTGCAGAGCATAGTCCACGGCAGCCTGAGAATCGAGCAGCTGTTTGCGCTGCTTAACCGCATCGGAGAGGCTTTCATCAAGCTTGGGCATGACGGTGTCAATGATGGTGGTCACCCCCCCGCAAGCGGCGGCCTGGGTGCCTTTAAAGAAGTTATCAATCGAGCGGGTGCTGCCAAAGGCCGATTCAAAATGGCTGTGGACTTCAACCACACCTGGCAGGACATATTTGCCCGAGGCATCAATATTTTCCATACCGACAATGTCGTGGCCGATGGCGGCAATTTTGCCGTTGCGAATGCCAATATCAGCCCTAAAAATATCGTTGGCCGTGACAATCGTTCCGTCTTTGATGCTGATATCCATGCGTGGAGTTGCACCTGTTTTTGTTCTTGCTAGATTGTAATAGTGTATCAGTCCCAGCGCAAAGATCAAACGGGAAGACAGCAAAAGATTAAATACTAATTAAATTAGATTTAATTTATGGTTAATATTCCTCTTCTGACTCGCCAGTTTTTGCCAGAATAGACTACATAGATAGTGTAAAGTCATCTCGCAAGGGAGTAGATTTCAGTGAATGCACTGACAGAAAAAATCAGATCGGGCCTCTGCCGCTTTGTTGGAGAGATCCTGCTTGAAGCCGGGTTGGTCTCCAAACAGGCCCTGAACGAAGCCATCGAAATTCAAAAAAGCACCCACGAACTGCTCGGTCAGATCCTGGTGCGCAATGGGCATTTGACCCAGCAACAATTGGTAGATATTCTCGAAATTCAGCTCAATAACCGCTACGATCGTGCCCAACGCCTGCACAAACACCTCGGTGAAATCCTGCTCGAACACCACGCCATCAGCCGCTGGCAATTGGCCCGCGCGCTCCAAGAGCAGGGCTTGCGCGAAAGCAAAATTGGCCAACTCCTGGTGGAATTTGGCTATACGACCCGTGGCAAAGTCGAACAGGCCCTGAGTGATCAGGCGATTGGTGCCGTGCCCGGCCAAAGCGCCCGCCGTGTCAGCCTGGGTGAGTTGCTGCTGCAAAGCCACCGCCTGACCCCCGACCAATTACACCAAGCCCTCGAAGAGCAACAACAAAGCCACGACTATCTTGGCAATGTGCTGGTGCAAAAAGGGGTTTTAAACGAAGAAGAACTCGAAGATGTGCTCACCACCCAATTGTGGTTGCAGTACAGCGCCGGTGGCAGTGGCCGCCATGAAAGCGAACCGCTTAAACCGGTCCAGAAAAAGATCGGGGAGATCCTCGTCGACACCCACCAATTGACCCGCGAACAGCTCGATGTCGCCGTTGCAGAACAACACCGCAGTGGCCTGCGCCGCCTGGGGGACATTCTGGTCGAAAAGGGCCTGCTGCCTTTTAAAGAGTTAATGCGCGCCCTGCGCCTGCAAAAGCGCCTGGCCACCCTGACCATGAGTTCTGCCCTGGGTATCGCCCTGTTGGCCTCCTGTGGTACGCCCCAAGTGCCCTTGCAACCCATGCCCTACGGCAATATCACCGCCAATATGGTGACCCAATCGGTCGCCGCCAGCCAGGTCATGGCGGGGCCCTTTAAAACCCTGCAAGTCGGCGACGGTCAACGGATTAAGATCTACCAAAATGGCAGCAAGGTGCTCGAAAATGTGCCCTTTTTCCACCAGGGCCAGGACAATACCTGTGGCCAAGCCGTTTTGGCCTCGCTGCTGAATTATTGGGGCACACCCATGACCTATCAACAGGTCGTCGATCAGGCCAACCCCGGCAATTTGCCTACCACCGATGACGCGATCACCAGCTATCTGCGCAAAAAAGGCCTCAAGGCCCAGGATTTTCGCGGTGGCGTCTTAAACAACCTGATCGAACAGGTCAACAAAGGCCGTCCCACCCCTGTGCTGCTGGACTTTGGCGGCCTCTCCCAAGAACACTATGTGCTCGTGGTTGGCTACAACCAGAAAAAAGGCACCCTGGTGATCCACGACAGCCTCGAAGGGCCTTACGTCGAAATGGAAATGAATGTCTTTCAAAAAATGTGGGACAATCGCTCGATCCGCCAGATCCATATCTTTGGCGGCGACAATTACAAACGCCTCTATTTTGACGTCTTCCGCTGAAGTCGGGAGCAAAGTAAAAAAGCCGGTTCTGGAAACAGGACCGGCTTTTTTTTTAATTTCATGCATAAAATTTGAGTCTTTTGCATAAAAAGTACTTGTTGTGGGAATAGTTTATTTAGTTATATACATATATATATTTGCATATAACTAATCTTAACAAGATCCATGAGGTCATCTATGCTCGATTTTAAAGCCTTGGCTGAAGCCAAAACAGCAGCCCAGGGTATTAACGACAAAGTGCACCATCGTTTTGTTGAGGCCTATCAGGCAGCCTTAAAACAAGTGGAACATTTACACCAACTGTCTTGCCAGTTTCCCGAGCGTCGTTTGCCCGAAGGTCTGCTCCGTGACGCGGTGGATGCGCTCTCGCGTGTGATTGATCTCAAACCGAGTACGGCCAATCCCTACGCCCTGTTTTCATACCTGTTTTTTTTGATGGAAAACCTGTTCTTGGCGCGCAAATATTTGCAAAAGGCGCGCAGGCTGAACCCTGATTTCCCCAAAATTGCAGAGCTTGAAGCGCTTTATAACGAATTCGAAGCACTTGAAGAAATGCAACAGCAATTGCCCATCGAGCCAGAACGCCGCCCTGTTGCTGTCAGAGAACTGGATGACTTTGATGAGTTTGCTTTACCTGATGTATAAACAAAAATAAAAAGATCATCATTCAAGGAGTTTTAAGTATGCAAAATATTCCAAGTAGCCCTGTGATCCAATCTGCCCCTCCCCTTCAGCAGACCAAACCTGTCGAACAGACAACAGCTGTGCAATCAACCCCACCTGTGCAAGAGCAACAACCCCAGGTGACAACCCCCACCCCTCAGACAGCCCCGACCCAAACAGATGGCGAAACAGCCCAACAAGATGGGCATAACGCTGTGAATGCCTACAAAAAAGAAGAAACAAAACCGCCGCGACTTTCACTTTTGGCAGGCTATAGTTTCTCACCCAATTACTCAGGCTCTGTGGATGGCGCTCAAAAATTTAAGCTGGGTGCAAGCTATAACCTGCTTAGCCAAGAAGTCGGGCCAGGTAAATTCAAGTTGGATGCAGGTTTGGGCCTGAGCAATACCCGGTACCAGGCAGAAGTGACAGACCCCGCAACGGGTTATACCAAAGTCAAAGACAAATCGACCTTCAGTGTGGATCTCGATGTGAAGGCCAAGTATCAAATGAAGGTGGCCAGTTTTAACGACAAGCACAGTTATCTGTTTGTCACCCCAACAGCCATGGCGGGGGTGGGTATGGACTTTAGTGGCAAAGTGAATGGCACCTATGGCGGCGGCGCCAGCGTGGGTGTTGCCAATAAAAGTGGTTGGTCAATTGGATTGGATGCCAATTACACCAATAAAGGGGGCTTTCTCGGAGCCAGCATCGCGATTCCGCTGGGACGTTAATTTTTAGATCACCCACGCGGGCTTATGGCTCATGAAAATGAGCCATAAGCCCGCTTTTTATTATTAATCTGCCGATGGCCCAAGCGATCCTTCAGCCTGAATAGCTTCATTTTCTGAAAATAATTTGTTTTTGTCGTAAAATTAAATATCATACGCATTCAAGCTATTTTTTCTGCTTACTCATTTCAGAGACAGGAGTCGTTGAGAGATGGTTTCTTTAGAGTCACATTTTGCTCAGCCCATTCAGCCGCCCGAACTTCCCGCTTCAGAAAAAGCGGCCAAAGCAACACTCCCTGTTAGACCCAACCCAAGTGAACCCCCACAGCCAGTCCCACCGGTCCCTGCTAATGAACGTGATTTTTCCGAGCCTTTGCCCGAACAAGGGCGCGCCCAGCAGGAAGTCTCACTCTTTGAGCCGGATAACGAGGTGCGCGGGGGAGCCGCCGTTTTTGAAAGCCTGGCAATTCGCAACGATGCCTCAGGCTATTTGCAAAAGCACTTCAAAGACATTTACAAACAGGGCAAAACACATCGCGCTGAAAACATCGCCAAAATGGCAGAGCGGCTGGGTGTCCCTCAAGACAAGCTGGAACCGATGATGACCTGGCTGCTCGACAAAAATATCGTGTTTGGACTGGCCTCAGAAATAGGCAACGCGGAAATGTTTTTTCGGCGATTGGGCTTTGAGGGCGCTCAAAAAGCGGTCAAACAGTTTCAGGACATTCATGCGGGTCAAAACACCCGCTTAAGCCAAAACGAAAGCACCTTTCTGATGCGCTCTTTGATCCGCGATATTGGCGCACCGGGTATGATTGGCCAAGGTGGCAAAGGCACCTGTGCTGCCGCTTCGCTCCAAGCCCTAACGGCCAATATGCACCCGCAAAAATACTTAGACATGACCCTGGCCCTGGCAGAGGGCAAAACCTTTCGCTTGCCCGATGGAAAACAGCTCAAACCCAACGACAATTGGCGTCTGCCCGGTGAAGATCGCCAAATGAGCGAAGCCATTGTGCAAAATGCCCTGATGGATCTGATGCTGGGTGCAGGCAAATACAAGAGCCATTTAGATACCGGCGCAGATCAGGCCTCTCCTCGGGTGAGCCAGCAAAGCAGCGCCATCGATCGGCTTTATGGCAATCAGCTGGATTATACCCACAAAAATGTGCCGATGATCTGGCCGTTAAACCGGTTTGCCCAAAACACCTCACTGGAGCAGATCGAAGACGATCTCAGCCGTGGACGGGGGCTGGTGGTCAATATCTGGGGGCATGCCATGGCCCTGGTGGGGATGGATAAATCTGGGCCAGAACCGAAAGTGATCATTCAAACCTATGGCGCACAGATTGAAATGCCTGTCTCTGAATTTAAACCCTATCTGATGAATGTGGTCTATGTCGATGATCCCGGTGAAGACAATCGCCAGCTCAAGTCGGGCGAACGCAAACACATTGGGGTGGATCTGGCCCGATTGCCGTAAATTTGGCAGCCAGTGCTCAATTGAACAATCAATGGAGCCAACGCCCCAGCCGACACATAGGACATGCCCTTTCTGGGCTTTGAACTGCTGGGCATAGCTTTCGGCTTGGGCTACAAGATTGGACGACAGGGTAACAGAGGGCAAAGAGCCTGCTTGCCTTTGCAAGACCTCGGCCAATTGGCGGCGCAGGGGTTCAAGGTAGCTCAGCTCGTCGCGCACATTCCAGTAGAGATCCTGAAAGCGCTGCTCGGCGGCTGCGAGCTTCTCTTGCAGACGCTCTTCCTGTTTGGGCTTGAGTGCGGCAGTGGTAAAACCGCCTTCGCTGAGCCGATCCTGGAGGTTGTTCCACTGGTTCAGGGTTTGGTTGAGTTCACGCGTGTCTTCAAAGGTTTCTGGCGTTTGCGCCATGAGATTATAGCCGCTGTCTTGCACTTACTCGGCATCGAAGCAACTCAGCTTCAATCAGTCACTCTGGGTGGTTTAGTATACACGAATAGTCAGCTTTAGCTCTGGGTGAGTAAGCTGCAATTCTTTTTGTAACTGGGCTTCATCCGCTTTGATTTGCTCTATTTCTAATGCTCTCTCCGCGGTATTTTTAGACGAAGATTGAAACCATTTTTCTAAAGTCAGCTCTTTAAGTCGAGGCCAAAAATGGAGCTGTTGACGGTCAAATAATGAAAAATCAAGTTCGAGGATTTCGAGCTGCTTTAAAGATAGCAGTGCTGAAGGCAATTCTGTGAATTCATTTGAATGAATGGCTAAATGTCTTAACCGGGGAGCGTTGATTGGGGGCAGGGTTTTTAAACGATTGCGGGAGAGATAAAGAGTAGACAATGTGTCTGAATCAATTGGCTCCATATGACTGATTTGATTCCCAGCGATAAAAAGTATCCCCAAGGACTTGGAGATAGCAGGCAAATACTCAATTTGGTTACTATCAAGGAAAAGTATTTTGAGCTGGGGAAGCGCCAATAGACTGGGCGGAAAGACTTTGAGCCGATTGTCACTTAAATATAAATATTTTAAGTTTACAAGCCCTGAGAAATCCACCTCTTCCAGTCTATTTCGGGTGAGATCCAGTCGCTGTAAATGCTTCAATTGATTAATTGCAGGATCTATTTTAGACAAATAGTTGTCTTGTAAATCCATGTTTTCAAGCCATTCTAACTGGGCTATTTCAGCCGAGATTGACTTCAAATCTGTTTCCCGGCACCACAAGCTTTTTAGGTTTTTACGCAGGAACAGCTCTTGGGGCAAAGTATCAAAGGGGATACCAATAAGATCTTCCCCATAAAATTCTTCCTGCTCCTCAGGGCTGTACTCACGAAGTTCGAATTCATCAACGCACATGTTTCAGGGCTCTCCAGTTCCAAAGCCTGGGTGTATGGTATTCAAATAACATTTATTGACTTCATCAAAGCGATAAAAGACACGTTTAGAGTCATCCAGAAAATAAATTTCAAAAGCCCAAGAGGCAATGTTATCAAGGTTTAAGGGCAGACAAAAGCCCCCAAAAAGAGATAAAGTTCATCAGTCCCACCCG
>JBIKWL010000179.1:0-9336 GCA_044356335.1 Candidatus Sericytochromatia bacterium | reverse complement strand
TCACACCACCTCTGTCGATCAGGGGCTGAATGATATCGGTTATATCTTGCCCGGTTTGGGAGATGCGGGCGACAGGGCTTTTAATACCTAAAGCAACAAGCCCCGGTTGATTGGCCGGGGCTTTGTGCTATTAAAATTTCTAAACTTTGAGATTTTTAAAGACAGTTGGCATATTCAGAAAGTCCTGTTTAACGATTGGCTTCGGCTCAGCCAGCTTGATCTCTACCTCTTGATAAAGCAGGTTGACTTCCAGATATTCAAACTGGCTTTTGGAAACAAGAACCGTAACCTCAACCATTTCTGGATTGCTTTCTGATTGGCTGAATTGAATCAATTCGCCTTCAATTAACTCGCTCATTTCAGTTTCTCCTCAATTTCTTTTGTGTCATCACGCAAAAGCTCAACATAAAGCGTATGCAAATCATCGGCGTATTGCGGATAACGCTGCTGATATTCTTTGAGCAACGCTTCGCTGATCGTTTCTTCAACAGCAAAGCCGTACATAATGTCTTTTCGTGTTGGGGTCATGCGGTGGCCTGCTTTCTGTAGTCAGCAATAACTTTGCCGTCTGCATCAAAATAGGCAATGTCCCATGTGGGGTGGCAATTGTGGGCATGTTTGCCGTATTTTTGCTGATTTGCAAATACCACGTCTAAATTGGCGCCGCGATTCATCCCAACGATTGTTCCAATATCGCCGCCCATTTCAACCATCATGCCAATGCGGGCAAAATCAATGCCCCGGCAACGCTGCATATCCTCGATAAATTGTTTTTCTTTTTTCGTCATTTCAGTTTCTCCTCTAGTTTTTCAAATAGATACATTGGAATATCTTCAAATTTCATAAGATCCTCTGCCTGCTCGCGGGTCAATATAAGCGTGATCGCTTTTTCTGGAGAGGCAAATTGAACAGGAACACGATAAGCGGATTTTCCATCCTCGCTTATAACTTCTAGCCAATTCTCACTTAATTTTCGAATAACCTCACATCTGACAGGGCTTTGGTGTACAAGAACCTTTTCTCCTGAGGCAAATTCAGTGGGCGCTTTTGGTTCGCTCATCTGCTCAAAATCTCCTATTCTGCAAATATGGCCAATTGGCCAGTTGATTTAATCTGTCTCTGCTTTTTCATTGCCCTCGTCTTTGCCGCATTTTTCGCATGGTGCTCTGCATCGTGCCTGAGATGATGCATCTGGCAGAGGGCTTTTAAATTGCCTGGCTCATTGTTTTGTGGGTTATGGTCCAGATGGGCAATGGTGAGCACGATTTTAATGGGCTTCAATTCGTCCACACAAACAAACGTCTCAAGCTGCATGGGGTCATTGGTGCAGTCGAGAAACTGGCCGTTAATTCTCACGCCCAACGCATAATTCTTGACCCCGCACTCTTCGCAACAATGGCCAGCCCGCTCTAAGATCTGGGCCCGGATCTCTTTCCAGTTTTTGGGGTATAAACTCTTGTCTTTGATTGGCATCAGGTCTGCCCCAGCTCTTTTTCAATCTCAGCCAGCCGCTCTTCCCAGCGCCAGGTTGCCGGGATAATTGCTCGACATCTTTCTTCGCGAATATTTCTGAGCTCACGATGAAGGGCGTCAATAGATTCTTGTTTTTTCGCGAGAACAGAATCGAGCCGCGCCGAATATCCCTGGCTGCAAATTCTGTCCATTTCGTCTGAAGCCGTTTTAATAATTGCTTCCAGCTCAATTTCTTTTCTGGCCAAGCCACGCAGACGCTCAACTTCTGCAATTTTTGCGCGCAGATCTGCGGCTTCGGCTTCGAGGGATGGCACATTCGTCTTGCCCTTTTCCTCTGCTCTGATTTTTTCCCAAGCATCACGCATCCATGGGGCGGATGTAATCCAAAGGGTTTTCAGGTTTTCGCCTGAGCCGGTGTGAATGACGGTCACGCAACCGTGAATGTCCGAGACATGGTTTTTCTCGTCTTCATTCTCAATCGGTGGCGGGTAAAAGTTCAGCCAGTGGTCGTTTTTGCACTCAAATTTGAGGATTGGCTGAAGTTTAAATGTGAGAATATCCCAGCTTTTTAGATTCATTTTTTCGCCGCAATGGTGACAGGGCTGGGCCGACTCGGATTTTGGCGGGGCATATTTTACCAGGCCTGATTCGGGCTCAGGTGTCAATTCCGGTTCTTGACCAGTGGCAGCCTGAAAAATGTCTTTCCACATCCACAGCTCCGGCACTCCGTAGGTCACGCCATAGCCGACGCCCCCGCACCACTGGTACCACCAATCCCCTTTTTCAGCGCAGACCAGTTGATGGCGGGGCTGTTTTTTGCAGCGCCAAATGTGGTGATTCATGCTCTTGATTGCATTGGGAAAAAGGCCGGCATATTCCAGCTCTTCTTGGCCCTTGCAGTAAAAGCACACCGGCTTATTGATGCCCAGTCCGGGGTGTGAGCGGCCCAGCGGTTTGCCCAGAATCACTTTTGCGGCGGGCTCTGGGGCAGAATTGACACTTGGAGGCGAAACCGGTGTGCTATTGGATTTCTGTAATGCTGCCAGGTGGACAGCTTTGGCTCGCTCAACATGCAAATTGATAACCTTTCCCGTCTCTAAAAAAACCTGCCTTCTGTATTGATGGTCAGTAAGAGAACGCGCTTTTTTCTCAAACAAATCAAAGGCAAACAAGACAAGGTTTTTTTTGCTTTCCCCAAGTTCGTCCCGAAAGTATTTCCCAAGCATGTCCGGCAATGGGCCGGCAAAAATGTCGTGGTGATTTGACCACCGCATTCCAGAGTGGGTAAATTCCAGCAGGTGCTTTGGATTTTTTGAGCAATCGAATTTAGCCTCCTCGTCAGAGAGATGTCTCAGTCGCATCTTTGAGCCGCAATAATCACAGGCCCATTCCTGCTCTGCGAATGGCTGCATGATGGGGCTCAGGGGAGTTTGTTTTAAACAAACAGCTTCAGGCGTGCTATCGGTTTGCAACTCAACAGCAATCGGCTCAGCCTGAATTCGCTCCATAACCTCTGGAGCCAGCGCGCGGACTTTGCCCGCAACCATTCTTGGCTGGCGACCAGGCTTAAACAAGCGCTCGCAGATATCCACAGGCCGCTCTTGATTTGGCAGGTAATCAAAGATGGTCAGTTGCATGGCCGATCCCCTTTTTGCATTAGCACCCAGCGAGAATCTTCGTCTGCGCCAAATTCAGCGGGATACCATTCTGTGTGCATTGCCAGGTCTTTCCAGTCATACCCCCAATAAGAAGTCGATCTCCAGCCCTGGCTTAAACGGTTCATTGAATGGGGAGACTTATCCCACCCCTCGCGCACGTAAACCGCCGCACCGTGGATGGGAAGCGATGCACGGCTGCGGTATTCTTTTACTGGGCAAGCAGCACAGTCTCTTTGATTTGTGCAATCAGCAAAATCAGCATGGCTTGCGCCGCTTGCGTGGGCCTGCAAAGCATCATAGGTTTGGGGCTGCAATCCGCATTTATTTTGAGGCAAAAGCATTTTTAACTCCTTCTGGCCAGGGATTTCTTTCGGCAATGGATTTGGCCCATTCCATGCCAGCATCGTGTTCGGCGCCCAACCATTCCCAGACCGGTTTGCCTGGGCGCTGGACTCGGATCAAAAATTTACCTGGGCTGAGAAGTGGCGCAACGGTGATTGTGTGGCCCAGGTAATCGAATCGGTTCACTGTGCAAATTTGCGCCTTCTATTCCTGCGCCGATCCATGATCAAATCTACTTCAGCCGCAAGAGCAGCCGCCTCTGCCTGGCGACGCTCGCGGTACTCCTGATAATTCGCTTCGACCTGCTCACGCTCACCGGCAAATCTCTGCACAACAGAGGCAAAAGTATTCACTGGACCATCACCTCCGGCCCGAACAGGCTCTCGAAATACATCGCGTAAACGGTTGTCACTCCCCCTTTTTTGTTCAGAACGCTGCGCAGGCTGGCTGCCCCGTTCGGGAATCCCATTTGTTTGAGCGTCGCACCGAGTGTCATGCCCAGATCGCTGGCCAGGCGCTTCAGTCTTTTGGTCAACCTGGGCGAGTGAATCAGGCCCGGATCGGCTTTGAATGCCTTTGATAGCTCCCCCGGCTTGCTATCTTTGGCAGCCTCCTTTTCGGCGGGAATCAACACCCCGTCTTTGGCTGTCAGCCTGGGCAATTTGGTGGGAGGTAAAATGGGCAATTCTTGATTGAGTGGGGCGGATGGAGGAATGGGTATGGCTACTTTTTCATAGCGCGAAATGGGCACCAGCATTTCATCGGTGATTTGCTCGACAGGAATAGAGCGCGGCTTGTCGCCGGTCAGAACCAGATCGCCACTCAGCCAGGCTTCGAGAAGTTCACGGCTGGCTGCATTTTCCAGAATCTCAGCGGCCTGGGTGGCCAGCGGATTGGGAAAGGCAAGGGTTAGAGATGTATAGGCTTTAAGAATGGGGGACGGCTGAAACATGGGTTACCTCTTTTTTTTGCTAACTTGGGGCTTAATTGGACAAATTATCAATCATGGTGCGAGCGCGAATCATCTCCCAGGCCTGCCAGGGAGGCATAATGCCAGCCCCAGCCAGAGCCAGGGGCCTTTGCTGAGAGCGAAGTTTTTTAACGATCTCGGCCAAAAGCAGTAGAATTAACAGCAACAAATATTCAGTGATCACGGTTTGATCTCCTTAATTCCTTGATACAAACTGAGGCAGGGCAACGGGCTTCCGCTGAACCAAGAGGCTCGGCGGGGTAAGCAGCGGCGGGCGCTTGGCTTGCGCTGTTCTGCGTGTTGGGCGGTCGCTCAGAGCTGCGATCACCGCAAATGTGGCCAGGGCAAAATTTACGATTTGCAGGGCTTCGACGCTCATTGATTGCCTCCCATTCTTCTGATAGCTTGCTTGAGCTGGAATACTGCATTGAAAAGCTCCCTGGCTTCATCGCCGTAGTAATGCCCAATCAGATCGGGCATTTTGGCAAAAGCGGGCGTCTCTCCGTGCCGGAATCTCAAAACGCTCATCACGTTCAGATACCACATCGGGTTAAGCAGGCTTGGAAGTTCTGTGGCCTGCATAAATTGGCTATTGCGCTCCAGCAATTTGCGGCTGGTCTGGCTCAGCAGGTCTTGCGGGGCAGTGCTCGTGCTCATGCTGCGTCACCGCCTATGACCGCTTCGGCTTTAAGCGAGGCTTCAATGCTGTCGAGGTGCTTTTTGAGCTGATTGAACTGGGCCTGGGTCATGACAGACCATTTGATACCACGCCCAGTCACCATGGCGTTCCAGTTTTCCTGCTCGATTTGGCAGCGTTTGGCCTGGGCAAGCAGTCCAGACTTCGCCTGATCGCTCACAAGCGGCTCGGTTTTGGGGGTGTAGTTGCGCGCCTTGCTCTGCACTTTGGCCTGGCAGTAATCATTCAGATCCCATGATTTGATGGGGCGGCCGTCTTGGTCGGCTGGGCCATACTTGGGGTTATTGTTGCGGTCTTTGCCGGTCTCGACTGATTTGGTTTTCACCATTGGCAGCCGATACAGAAAGCGACCGATCCCCCACTTCACAGCAGCCCGCTTAAAGGCGTCGCTGGCCTGGCCTTTCTCTTTCTCAAAGCTGGATTCAGAGCCGCAATCGGACTTGGTGACCCACTCGCCATCGACCTTTATTTTCAGGTCACAGTAAACATTGCCTGCCACTTCGCGATAATGGTCTTGCCAGTTCTCGGGCCCCAGGGCCTCGTCGAGCATGTCCATCACTTGGCGGGCGTCAACGTAAGCAACGCACTCGCAGCCCCATTGCTTGGCAGTTTGAACTTTCCATTTATAGGGCATTTCGATTGTGAGTTCGTGCAGTTTTTCGCGGGTAACACCGGGATTCAGAATGATGCTCATGGTTTTTTCTCCTATTTAATTTGCAGGCTTTGACGGTCAACCAGGACAGCGCCAGGAATGGCCTGGCCTTGCTTCAGAGCGACCTTGAGCGCGGTTTTATCCGGCTCGGTCACAGTCTTGATGCGCAGATAGCCCTGGGGCAGCGCGTCACGGTCGAGCACTTCAACAGCCTGAGATTTGCGCAGGCTCAGACGGAAGTGAGGCAGGTCAGCAGAAGCGATCCCCTGCTCTTGCATGGCAGCAAACAGACGGCCCTTGAGATAATCGGCGGTCGCCTCTTCGCGTTTGGCCAACTGAACCATGCGATCGGCTTCGTCACGAAGGGATTCTGCCCGCGCTTCTTTCTCACGGATGACGGCAGCATAGGCATCGCCTTTGGCCTGGAATTCCTGGGCATTGATGCCCATCAGACGGTTGAGGTGATCCATGTCAGATTCAAGGGTGTCGGGATTGGGGTCTGCCAGAATGGCTTCCATCTCGCTCATGAGTTCGCGGTATTGGGTCTGGATTTCGTATAAAGTGGTCATAGGTGTATGCTCCTGAAAATTAATTTTTGTTAAGAAACAGTTGTGTAATCCCCGTAAAATTTGGCACTTGGCCCGGACTGGGGTTGACCGTTTTTAATTGGTCTGCTATACACTTTTGTATGCACATGTATAACAGACCGCTTATATTACGCGATTTCGAGGAACGCAAACCAGTCGATGACGGGCTTTGCTGGCGCTTGGGGCTGCGGCTTTGCAGGCCAGGTTTTGGTCATGCCGCGCTCGATGCGGGCAAAGTACTCTTCGCGGGTGATGCCTTGCTCCAGGCATTTGACATCAACGACATCGATGGAGCCGTTGCGGATAGCAGCTTGGTGCTTGCAAACAGCGTCATGCTGGCGCTCATCCATATAGCTGCCGCCTCTCTGTTTGTCGGGGCAGGAGCAGGTATAAGCGCGGCTGCGGTAGTGTGCGCAGCGCTCGACCGTTGTGGTCGGGGGAGTTTTGATTTTTACTTGCATTTGGTTTGGTCCGTCTTTCTGGCTGGTGAGGCCGGTGCATTTGTTTAACTAAACTTATTGTACAAAATATTATGTATATGGTCAAGCAAAAATGATAAATAATATTGATGTTTTACAAGATATTATGTATGATGGGTGTAGGTCACAAAATGAAACGGAAAGGTTTTGTATGTTGTCAGTAGCACTACAAGAGACTTTAAGCTATGATCTTAAAGAAGTTTTTTCAAGGATTCCTGACAACGTGAAACTTGTTTCTTATTCCCACATCGTTCTCGCTGAGTTGATGAGCGAAGCAAACCTGGACCAAAAGGGTTTGGCTGAGCTGTCTGGAATCAAGCAGCAGAATATCTCTAACTATGTTTTGGGGAAATTTAGCCCAAGAGAAGAAGATTTAAGGCGGCTTGGCCGCTCTCTTAAGGTGATTTTTCTTTCAGACTGGACTGATGAAGAGTGGGAAAAAGAAACGCCCCGCTATTTAAAACAGCAGGGCGAATCTTAAGTTAAACAAATCGCCTGGGACCAACCAGGGATATTTCCTATCCTATCACAGTGACCCGCCTATCAGCTAACTGAAGAGGCGGTGAACCTTAGAAAACTGAATAACCCTCGCCGAATGGGGCATAGTAAGCGAGGGAAGCCGAAAGGCTAAAACCGAAAAAATGCACTGTATATTATTTTCCAACCGTCATCGAAGATCAGCTTAAACGATGCCGGCAGGCTCATTTTTGCATAAAGAGTCGAGTCGTTGGGCTTGATTTGGATAATGACCACTTCCCCGTCTTTCGGGTTTTCTGGCAAGGCATCCGCAGGATTAGAAATAGGCAATAGCTCAACCATTCCAGTATTTGGGTTTTGAGTTTGTTTTGTCATCAAAAGAATTCGGTTATCGAAATTTTCATAAGTCAGCTTATTCAGGCTTTCGACATAGGTAACATTCTGATAAATCAAAGCAATTGTTTTTTCTTGGGTTGGTTGCCTGGAAGCCAAAAACGCAAAATTAAAAAGACTGTTTGCCTGGCTTGCTTCAGTTCCATTTTGAGCAAGAATCTGCTCGATAAGTGATTTTCCTAGTTGAGGATTGGAAGTGGCAAGCAATTCTGCATCTACCCACATTTTCAATACTTCAAATGCATTCCCCTTGTTTGCTTCATACCTCTGCTTAAAATGCTCAGTGGCCTGGCCGATTTCAGTTTTAAGGTATCCCTTAACTTCACTGGGCTTTGGGATTTTGGTTTTGAAAATGCTTAAATCAGCCGAAGCGCTGACCGAAGCTGGTGGAGTAGAGGCAGGAACATTTATAACGGTTGCCGGTGATGATGGCTGAGATGTAGCGGGTTGTGGTGCTGAAGGTTGTGGTGCTGAAACGGAAGACGGTGAGCTTGGAACGGTTTGCGTTTGTGGTGTAGTTACCGCACCAGGCGTATTGACTACGACAATTGCTTTTGAGGCGACATCACACCCTGTAAGTACAGCAGCAAATAAAAGGACAAAAAGTGATTTATGAGTTAACATAGTATCCTCCAATTTTAATTGATCAAGTTTCCCCTTTTGAGGGCGCTTTGTCAAACCGCCCCTTCGGGGGCTTTTTTATTGGCCAGTAACCCCACCAGAGAGCGCAGGATTTCCATGTTGGCCTGCGTTCCCTGCTGCGGTGACGTGGCTCATTCTAAACTCCTTCCCGGCCAGAGATGGCCGGATTTTTTCGCCCCTGTAGCTCTACGGTTGAGGCGCTGCCATTGGAGGCAGAGGGGCTGGTTCGATTCCAGCCGGGGGCACTGCTCAGCAATGGGCAAACAAAACCACACCAACGAAAGGCGGGGTGGCTTTGTTGTAGTCGGTTTCGTTTAAGGAAGAGAAGACAGTCCAGGGCTTCGGCCCTGGTTTTTTTCTGTTTTCCACAGTGAGGGCCTGGAATAACAATTAAACGGCATTCAAGTTATATCGGGCTCTCACTGCGGCAAATAGCCGCTATCAAAACAAAGGAGACGGCTTGTAGGTCTTTTCAACATCAACAGCAGCCGGGCGCCCGTGGCCCGGTTTTTTCTTCCACTTCTGACCCGCTCATAGAAGCCCCACTGTGGGCGGCTCAGAGGCGGAGGGCAAAAAAAAGAGGCATCAGCACCGAAGTGGTAACGCCCCAAGTTAGCAAAATCAGCATACCACGCTGGTGCCTCGTTAAAGGGTCGGGGTAGCTCCCCGGCCCGGCCTTCGGGCTTCTAACAAATTAATAACGAGGTGTTTTATGGATTTCAAACAGTACAGAATCGACAGAAAAATGACCCAGGCCCAAGCAGGTGCTTTAATCGGCATGTCTGCCAGCTTTTGGGGATCGCTTGAAATGGGCAAAGAAGGCTTCGAAAAAGAGCGGGCTTTTGCTCGGATTCTGACCTATCTGGACGATCCCAGATTGCAGCTGCCGCTGACCAAAGAGCGCCTGGTTTCGGTCAAGGGTTACAGCGTGACTCAGCAAGAGGCTTCTGATCTGATCGGTGCAGG
>JBIKWL010000318.1:0-2624 GCA_044356335.1 Candidatus Sericytochromatia bacterium | reverse complement strand
ACAGAGAGGTTCAACGGCTCGGGAGTCACCCCATTGTCCAAGCGCTTCAGCACTTTGAATCGCAACATTTTCATGGCTATCAAAAAGGGTTTTTAAGACAGACGGAATGGCGGATACTGCGTTCTGTGCGGATAAAAAGAGAATCGCCTGAGCACGGATATCCGAGTGGGGATCGTTTAAACTGAGAGTCACGGCCTCTATGGCCTTTGGGCCAAATTCTGCCAAGGCCGTCAGGGCTTGTTTGCGTTCACCTGCGGATCCTTCGTGCAAGCGTTGAATCCACTCATTTAAATTTTCTGCCATCTCTGTTCTTTGACCTCTGTATGGAAGCATTTTCCTATTTTAACCCACTCTTTTTTCCTTGAATGTGAGCCTGTCGCATTGGGCTGGATTTTTGCGCTGGAAGAGGCGTTTTACAAGATGTGTGGCAATTTTCGCTTTGACCAAACAAAATTTAAAGCTGAAGCGCAGACCAATCTCGCAAACAAGGGGCAGTCTCAAAGCCTCTGGGCAAAGGCCCTGGGCCGAGCCAAAGTAGGTTTTTGTTGAGGCGGCGGGCCCATTCCAGCCAGGGAGCGGGTGCGTTTTCGCCAATCAGGGTGTCGACAGTTGCCAATAAACGGGGTATTTCAGCTGCCGTTAAAGGCGCTTCGGGAAGAATGAGATCGGGAATCGCTTCAGGATCAAACCCTTTGGCCACCAGCCAATTTAAAATCCGCTCCTGCCAGACTTCGGGATCAAAAGCGGGCTCCAGTGGAAAAAGCACACAACAGACCGGGGTCTGAGGCTGAAACTGGCGCAGATAAGCTTCCAATGCTTGCCAGTGCTGCTCTTGGCCGTCTAATGCCAAGAGCAAATTATGCGCGCGCAGACCTTCCAGGGGCAAAGGGGCTGCTTGCCAATGGCTTCGGGGTGTGGCCAGCAGGTACCATTGTGAAACCTGGCTGTCAGCGTCAAAACCGCTTAAATCCCAGCCCGTGCTTTCCAGCGCGTCCCGTAGCGGGGATTGCTGTGGCAAATCATGGTTTTGCGAGGCCAGTTCAAGCAGATCCCAACCGCCATCGCTGAGCAATTGCAAAAGCCATTCACTGGTCAGGGCCTGAAGCACGGGTTGATCCCAGCCAAAGGGCCAGCGTCCCTGTAAAAGTGTCAGCAAGCGCGGCAAATAGCGCAGATTGGGCACACTCAGCACCAAGCGTCCGGTGGGCTGAAGCCAGTGTTTCCAGGTGTTGAGGCAGACTTCCGGGTCTGGCTGAGATTCCAAATGGGCTTCGACCAAGAGCCAGTCCAAGCCGGGGCCGGGCTCACGCAGACGCAGATCCGGGCGCTGCTCTTTGAGTAAGCACTGGAGCGGAGCAGGATCTGGGCTGAGCAGGGCCCATTCGGCCTGGGCGGGCAACAATTGCAGCAGCCAAGTCTGAAAAGCCGTATCGATCGGGGGTGATTGCAACATATTGCCGATCATAACACGGAAAAGAAATAAAAATTAACCGTTAATTTGCACTATTTTGGGTATAATAAGGGCAAGCACAAAGGTACAGGCAGGTATGGCATGAACGTCTCACAACTTCAGGGAGCCCAGTCTTTTCAGGTTAAAACCGTCGAAGGCAAGCTCAATCCCGAGCAGCTCAAAGCCCTGGAGAACAACGGCCAAGTGGATATTGTTGTTGAAGACAAAGAGACCCAGCAAACCCATATCATCTCGGGCGAAAAAATTGACATCCAAGAATATGCAACCCGCATGGGCAAAGCCGATCCCGATTTTAAAATGGGCCCCTATTACAATGCCGATCTCAAACCCCTGCAAAATATGGACGAAAACAAAGATGGTTTTCTGGTCGAAGCAGAGACCAAACACACCGCCGGTGCCGCTTGGGGCCAAGGCCTTGATGTGGCTGGTCGCACAATCGGCGGAGGCACTGAAGTGGGAGCGATGTATGGCATGGCCTATGGCAGCCGGGTGCCTTTTGCGCCTCGGGCAGGCATGGCTGTTGGCATGGTTGTCGGTGGTTTCTTGGGGGGCGTCGCAGGTCTGGCCGTTGCACCCTTTAAAGGGGTCGGTCACGCGGTATCGACCCAAAATGCCCAGAAAAATGTGCAAACCTGGAATTTTACCGAAAGCCTCAAAGCCGTTCGTTAGCAAGCACCCACAGGGTCAAAAAAATCTGCAGAGAGTCCTGAATTTCAGGGTTCTCATCTCTTGGCATCCGTTTTTGTAAGGGCAGCTCAGTCTTTTTCGGATTCTGATCGGTTACACTGGACATGAAGACATCGAGAGGAAAACACTGAGGAAAATAGCATGAAAAAATCGCGTTTGTTTCTGTCGTTGCTGATGGTTGGGGGAATCGGCCTGGGCGCCTGCGCACCCCAGCAAAAACAGGCCGAAATGCCCGAGAAAGTCACAAGTCAGGCCCAAGGCGTTTTTCAGACTCTCACAGTGGCCCAAAGCGGCCCCATTTTGAAAACACCTGGTCTGGTGATTCTCGATCTGCGCACCCCTTCAGAATTTCAGGGCGGACACCTCAAACAGGCGCAAATGCTCGATTTCTACGCCTCCGACTTTCAGTCCCGGCTGCGGGCCCTGGATAAAAAAAGCCCCTATTTGATCTATTGCCAATCGGGGG
>JBIKWL010000214.1:0-6714 GCA_044356335.1 Candidatus Sericytochromatia bacterium | reverse complement strand
GGTCTACGAACTGGTGGGGGGCTATCGCAGCTGGGTCGATGCCGGACAACCTGTAAACCAATAAGAGTGAAGCATGAGCAAAGATGAGTTTCTCTCTCACGAAGAACTGACAGTCGCAGCATCGGGCTATTTGCCGCCTTTTTGGGCTGTGCTGCTGCTCTTCAAACGTTGGCGCGTGAATTATTTTACCCGTTACCACTTGATTCATGCCGCTTTGCTCAATCTGGCCAATCTCTTGATTTTGATTTTAACGGGCGGCCTAACGGTTTTGATAGCCGCTTTTTCTGGTTATAATTTTTTGCTGACCCTGCTCACAGGCAGTTTGATCGCCCTCTCTCTCTTGGTGACGGCGACCTTTATGGCCTATTGCGCCTGGAATGCCTCAAAAGGGAATTACACGGTGATTCCCGGTTTGAGCCAATTGTATTATCTGCTGTTTTCACAGCGGCCCGACAGCTCCCCCGAAGCGCTGATCCGGCACCACAAACAGGTTAAGTCGGCGCGTCAAAGTGCCTTTCGCAAACCCCCACGCCGAGAAAGGAAAGAATAATGCCCCCTGCTATCAAACATCTATTGGCCCCCACCTATACCTTTGACCGGGTCGAAGTGATCGATTTAGAGGGTTGGTGGGCAGCAGGTCTGCGCGGCATGATTCTCGATGTGGACGATACCCTGACCCTCAAAAACAGCGCTTTGGTGGCTCCCCCTGTGCAGGCCTGGCTTAAACAGGCCCGCCAGATGGGTTTTCACTGTTACATTGTCTCAAACAACCGCTATCCCCGGCACATTGCCCGGGTGGCAGAGATCCTCGAAATGGAGGGGTTGGCTCAGGCCCGCAAGCCTTTTTCACCGGGATTTTTACAGGCCTTGGACGCTATGCAATTGCCACCTGAACAGGTGGTGGTGATCGGCGATCGTCTGCTCACAGATATTTTGGGTGGGGCCTGGTTGGGCATGCAAACCTGTCTTGTCGCTCCCGTTACGACGCAACCCAAGGCCTTGAAACGCCTGCTCTATGGCTTTGAAAAAGGCCTCAGCCGTTTGGCCGGAACACGACCCGCACTTTCCTCCGACAGCTCAGACTCTCAGACCTGATGGAGTCTGGTCTTGATCTTGGTATTGATCTTGGTCAAATTTACCCTTGTTGTGAATCATGGCTTTTGCCCTGAGAAATCGCAAGAATAGAGATGTAGACAAGATTTCCCCTGTTTAATCAAGGGGCCAAACGAGGTAAAGACCATGACATTTCAATTAAAAAGCAAAACCGCAAAAGACCTAATGACCCCTGCCCCAATTACCCTGCGTGGCTTTGCCACGGTCAAAGAGGCTGTGGTACTGATGACAGAGATGAATATCAGTGCCGTGGCCATTGTTGATGGCGAAAACCACCCTGTGGGTGTATTGAGCCAGACCGATATTATTCGCTATGACCGTGAAAAAACTGATTATCCCTTCTCCGTTTCGGCGTTTTACGAACGCGTTGTACTCGACAGCAGCGATCCCATGCTGGGGGAATTGCATCCCGAAAATGTCGACACCATCCCCGTGGTCGATATTATGACACCTGTGGTCTATGCCGTTCAGCCTAATGCGCTTGTCGGTGATGTCGTTCAAAAAATGCTCGACAAACATGTACACCGTCTTTTTGTGGTCGATGAAATGGGTGTTTTGATCGGTGTGATCAGCACCTTTGATATTTTGCGTCATTTACAAGAAGTTTAAAACCCAGGTTTCATCAGGGATTAAGCTTATGAGGAAAGAAAAAATTAAGCAAAGGTGAAGATATCCTATTGTCCTCTAAAAGGCCTGTGCTATAATTCTTGTCACGAAGGGCCCAGATAGCTCAGTCGGTAGAGCAGTGGACTGAAAATCCGCGTGTCGACGGTTCGATTCCGCCTCTGGGCACTCTTCATGGACCTCAGAAGATCCTAAACCTACTTTCTATACAGCAGGGATCTTCTGAACCTCCCCGGGGACGTGGTGAAATGGCAGACACACTATCTTGAGGGGGTAGCGCGCGAAAGCGCATGAGGGTTCAACTCCCTCCGTCCCCACCTCCTGCCGGAAACGTTTAAGACAGTTTTCAATGATGACGCGTGTACTTATCACCGGCGCAGCCGGTTTTATCGGATCCAACTTTGTGGAGTACGCTCTGCACGCGCATCCTGATTGGTCTATTACCAATCTCGACCGCTTGACCTACGCAGGTTTTCGCGTCAATATTCAACCCTTTGAACAGACCTTTCCCGATCGCTATCGCTTTGTTTGGGGCGATATCTGCAATCCCTGGATGGTCGAACCCCTTGTCGCAGAACACGATCTGATCATTCACTTTGCTGCTGAGAGCAATGTCGATCTCTCTGTGCTTGCCAGTGGCGAATTCGTGCGCACCAATGTCGAAGGCACCCGCGTGCTTTTGGATGCCTGTCGCAAACACCATTATGCTAACAGCCAGCGCCGGATCTTAATTGTCAGCACCGACGAGGTCTACGGCAATGCCTGGCAGGACCGACCCTCACTCGAAAGCGATCCACTTTTGCCCTGCAGCCCTTATGCGGCAAGCAAAGCGGGCCAAGATCTGCTGGCCTATGGCTATTTTGCCACTCACGATCTGCCCATTCTGCGCACCCGTTGCTCAAATAATTATGGCCCGCGCCAAGATCCGACCAAGCTGATTCCCCGCTTTGTCTTGCAGGCCCTACACAAACAGGCCTTGCCGGTTTATGGGCATGGGCAAAATACCCGCGATTGGATTCATGTTAGCGATCATTGTCGGGCCCTGGATGCGGTTTTACATGCTTCTGAGCGTCATTTGGGCGAGGTTTTTAATATCGGGGCCGATTGCGAAAAAGATGTATTGGAGATCAGCCGCCTGATTCTCACCAGCCTCGGTGCAGAGCCCGAACTCTTGCAATTTGTGCCTGATCGGCCCGGCCATGTGCGCCGCCACGCGGTCAACAGTGCCAAGATTCAAACCGAATTGGGTTGGCAGCCGCTTGTGGCTTTTGAGCAAGGCATTGAAGAAACCGTGGCTTGGTACCGCGACAACCCCACTTGGTGGCGGGCGATTATCGCCCAGCAAGCGCAGTGTTTGCCGAATTACAGCGATGTTTACGGCTTTGATCGTTGGTTAGCTGACTGAATTCCCAGGTTTTTAAAAATCTCAGGCAATTTTCGCGTTCCTCTTGGCTATACTTAGAATGGTTAGGTCTTTTTTTCGATCCGCTTTTTACAATCACCTTGTCGCCTTTGGAGTGAATCCATGCAATCCATCCCCGGTTCGTCTCTGCCCAACACCTCCGGCCTTTCCAGTCTTAGCCAGACGGCTTCGGGGCTACAGACCACCGCTGACAAACTCAAACAAAACGCAGAAACCTTCGCAGAGGGGGCTCTGACCCCCGAAGCGCCCAGCAGCATGCCCAAACCCGGCAGCGCAGCCCAACTCGACTCGGTCAGTTTTTTAAACCGGGCCCAGCAGGGTGGTGTGGCCTCCAGCAAACAGGGTGGCGTGAGTTTAACGGTCAATGGCAGCGCCTCTGCCAATATGCCCTTTCTGGACGCCCCCAACATTGGCAGCGATCTTGCCAATGTGCCCGATCTGCGTCTCAACGGCGGTGGGCAAATTGACCTGCGCTTTACCAGCCGCGAAAAAACCAATGGCAGCGGCTTTTATCTCGGGCTGCGGGGTGACCTCAGCGCCATGGGCAGCACCCAGGGCGTGACCGATGCCGCCCGCACAGGAGCGGATTTGGCCAGCCGGGCCGATGCCCTGCAAAGCCGTATGTCTGGCCTGCAAGACCGCATGAATGGCCTCGCAACCAAATTGCAAAACAGCCCTGGTTACCAGCGCATGGAGCAATTGGCGGGCCAAATCTCCAGCAATCCGGCCTCGGCCAACCCAGCCATGCTGGGCGAACTCAGACAAATTCTCAACAGCGGCGAAATCCAAGGGCTTTTGGGCGACATGAACCAGAGCCTGGGTGAGATCAATGGTCTTTTGGGCGATGCCAGCGGGGCGTTGGGTGCCCTCGGAGACGGCAAACGCCAAGTCAGCGGCGAAGCCGCTGTGCGGGGCGCCGCTGAAATTTATGGTGGCTACCGCACCCCCGGCATTCAACTCGGCGACTCGCGCTGGAAGGCCCGCTTTGGTGTGGAGGCCTCGGCAATTGTGCCCCTGCCCGCTCCGGCCCAGCCCGACAACGACATGGGCCTGCCCAAATTTAAATATGCCATGGCCAAAGTGGCGGCCACAGCCCAGATCACGACCCAGGGCCTGGGAGATATCCAAAACCGCCTGGGTCAGCTCCAGTCGAATCTGAGTGGGCTACAAAACGCCCTGAGTTCGACCTCTTCGGCCGTGGACTCTGCCGCCGCCGCCGCCAACCAAGGCACGCCCAGCAACCCTTTGGCTGCCCTGAGCCAGCTCAATCAGATCCAGCAGTCGATTTCCTCGCTCAACCAAGCGGCCACCCAGGCCAGCAGTGCCGGGCAGCAGCTCAATACCAATCTCGATGGCCTCGCTGACGACATTGGCAAAGCGAGCATGAAGACCTCGCTGGGCTTGACCACGATCACCCCCACCGCCCCTGTGGGCTTTGGCATTCGGGATATCGGGGTGGATCTCTATGGGCCGATCACCGAAAAGGTCCATGCCAATATCGAAGCCGGGGTGATGAATCCTGTGGGCTATTTGCAGGGCGAAGAAAGCCAGTACCAAATGGAGAAATCCGGCGAAGGCAAATACCACCTCAACCACACCTCCACGAAGCAGCGCAATGTCTTTCACGATTTCTACGACCCCGCTGTTTATGCCGGTGTGGGTGTCACGGCCAATGCCGATAGCCCCTTTCGCACAGATCTCAAAATTCGTGCCGAACACAGCCTGAGCAGCGATACCCTGCGCGGCTCGGTCATTGTGCGCCAACAAACAGGCCCCGTGAGCTTCTCGACAGGCGTGCTCAATACGGATTTGCGCAATGGCGCACCCAATATGTATATGGTGGGCGTGGGGATTGGCAAAGGAGATATCTTCACGATCCAGGCCGCCACCGACAGCTTCTCACCCGATAAAGCGGCCAATGTGCAGGTCCAGGCCGGTTTTAAGGTGCCTTTTTAAGCCGCAAGGCGTCGTTTAGTCCCACTTAGTCGTCAAGAAAAAACACATGTTATTACCCACCCAACGCAATTTTGCCTTTTTTAATATGCTGCTCTGGCAGTGGAAGTCGGTGCTCTTTTTTGCCGTGGTTGCAACAGCAGCCTGGCTGTTTTATTATTTCGAAAATCTGGATTTGCTTTTGCCCTCGCTCTCGCTGTCTGTCTTGGGCAGTGCGCTCGGTATCTTTGTCTCGTTTCGCACCAATTCAGCCTACCAGCGCTGGTGGGAAGCTCGCCAACTCTGGGGCGGACTGATCAATGGCTCTCGGCATTTTGCGACACAGGTCATGGGCTATTTGCCCCAGGCCCCAGAGTCATTGCGCGAAGAGTTACTGCGGCGGCAGATCGGCTATGTGCATACCCTGCGCTGCGTTTTGCGCGATCAAGATCCCTTTGCTGATGCTGATGTCAGCCGTCATTTGGGCGAAGAGCTGATCGGTTTAAAAGGCCAACAAAATCCCTGTCAGGCCCTTTTGGCCTGGAATTTTCAACGCCTGGCAGAACTCAAACAGACAGGCCAATTGGATGCCTGGCAAATGCAAGATTTTGATCTCACCTTGCGGCAGATCTTGGAGGTTCAAGGTGGCTGTGAACGCATCAAACGCACCCCCATGCCCCCTGCTTACGGCCTCTTGGCCACCCGTTTGATCCAGGTTTTTGGGGTTTTATTGCCGCTGTCGCTGGTGCATGAAATTGGTTGGCGGATCATCCCCATCAATGTTTTTCTGTGTATTGCCTTTACCATGGTCAACGAATTGGGGCGGGTCTTGGAAGACCCTTTTACACTCTCGTTTAACGGTTTGCCTTTGATGGTGCTTTCACGCACGATTGAGGTCAATCTGCTGCAGTCTTTGGGCCGGTCAGATTTGCCCGAAATTCCAGGGCCTTTTCCTCCCGGCGTCTTGATGTAACCCCAGACGTGAATCTAAAACCCAATCTGGTGGGCGTGGCAGAGAGCAATTGCCAGGCCATCTGCGGCATCGTCGGGTTTGGGGATTTTTTCTAGGCCCAGCCACTGGGTCACGGCCTCTTGCACCTCGCGTTTGCTGGCACGGCCATAGCCGGTCAGGCCCATTTTGACCTGCAGCGGCGTGTATTCGGTCACTTCCAGCTCAGCTTGGGCCAGGGCCAAAAGCATCACTCCCCGGGCTTGGGCCACAGGCATGACCGTGGTAACATTGCGAAAGAAAAACAATTGTTCTATCGCCACTACCTCGGGCTGGTACATGCCCAATAATTCCTTTAAATCGCTGTAAATCGTGCTCAGGCAGACCGAAGCCGGAGACTTGGGCGGGGCCTCGATCACACCAAAGCCCGCCACGCTAAAACTGCCATGTTGGCAATCGAGTAAACCATAACCCACCCGGTGGCTGCCGGGGTCTATTCCTAAAATGCGCATGTGAGGGGCTTTCTGTTTGACAGCCTTCTGTTTGACTTGCTTCTGTTTGACTTGCTTTTTGCTAGCGTTTTTATTGTAGTTCTTGCTGACATACACCAGAATACATTAGTCTGAAGGCAATTGTGAATATTGAAAGTGAAAAATTATGGGAAAAATAACTG
>JBIKWL010000178.1:0-9387 GCA_044356335.1 Candidatus Sericytochromatia bacterium | reverse complement strand
AAATTCGGCTTCATCCCAATCAAGGGACAGCTTGTTTGAGCGCGCTTGGGCAGTTTGTTGGGGTGGGCGTTCCTGAGAAAAACCCTGGCCACTGTGTTCGTTGTGCTCGGGATTGACTTCAATTTGACATTGCTGTAAATGCAATCCCTGTTGCATGAGTGATTGTTTGAGTTGACCGATTTGGCTTTCCAAAAGTTCTTTGGCCATCACCGTATCGGTAAAAATATGCAAATGCAACTCCTGCTCTTTTTGTAGGATTTGCAGCGACACCCGGCCCAATTCTGCCGGTTGCAAATTTAGGCGCATCTGGTTTTGACCTGCTTGTCGCAGCAAACGGATGCGCTCTCCGAGTGGGGCAAAACGCAGGTTCTCAGACTCTGTGGCGGGTCTTGGAGGTGTCTCGGACGGCGCGGCCAATTCTTTTGGGGTGCTTGGGCTTTCGGGGGTGATGGGAATCAGTGGCGGGCCCCCGTGAAGAGAGGAGGCTTGTTCAGGTGTTTGTACAGTGCCTGTCTGTCCACCACTGGGTTGGAGTGCTTCCCATCCCTGATCTAAGGGGGAACTCTTGGACCCTAAATTGTCCTGGCTGGTCAACGAGGCCAACCCCAGCGAAGGATCTTTTGGCTGAACTGGCTGGTTCTGGGCTGGTTCTGCTGGCAACTGAGCCATCTGCGCTGTTTGTTTTAAGACCGGTAAAGTGCTGGACGTCTGTTGCGTTGAGGATATGGAGGATGCTACGAAAGTCCTGACTTCTGAATCTGTTTCGTTTTCTGTTTCCCACCCTTGCTCCGACTTGCTCTCCTGTCCTTGTTCGCGTTCGGGCTCTGCTACAGTTGTTGGGACAGGGGCAGCTACCACAGTCTGTGAAACGGTTTGGGGCTGTGTTTGCGCGTCCGTTTGTCTGATCGGTTCAACAGCTTCTGTTTGCTCGGTTGGGGGGATGGGCGTTGCGGGGGGGATTTCTGTTGTGACGGGCAAAGGGGCCATTTCTGCTGTTGGGGAGAGAGCTACAACAGGTTGAACTTGTCTTATTTGCTCTGTTGTGGGGGGGCTTTGTTCTGATGCCGGGGGAGCCGTATTTTTTATTGTGTCTGTTGTGTCTGTTGTGTCTGTGGTGCTGGGCAAAGGCTTTTGGATTGCGCTGGGTGCTGACGCTTGAACTTCTTCTGTTGGTACAGACGTTTCCTGGTCTTTGCTGAGGTCCTTGAGCAAAAGGTCTGTCATTTGCGGTGCCTGAACGGGCTCAACAGGTTGCGCTGTTTCGATCTGCTCTCCATTTTCAGGCTCTGGCAAATTGAGCAGAAGACTTTGGATCGACGCTTGAATAAAGAGGGGAGCAGGAGGGGCTTCTGCGCTAGAAACCGTTTGCGCGGGTGTCGGAATGACTGGGGTATCCGAACTTGTTATGGGTGTTTCTAAAGGCTGTTTGGGGGTTGCTTCCTTTTGGGTCGCTTCAAAGACACATGCAAAGCTCTCAGGGCTCTCGGTAGAAACCGAATTGCCTGGTGTAAGTGGTTTTAACGGCCCCATGTCAGTTGTCTGAACAGCGGGGGTGAAAAGCGTTTGCATTTTTTAACCTCTTTTGAGGCTATCGGATGCGGATTCGGATAACTTAAATTTTCTTCTCAAGATTCTTTGGTCTGTACAGCTTTAATGCAAAACTTTAAAATACAGACAGTTTGTACCAAAGGAAAATAACATGGAATTGCCCAAGCTGCCCGGAACTGAAAAAGAACGTCAGGAATATGGTCGGCTCTGGCTTTTGGAGCACGCACTCGGTCAGAAAATTCAAACCTGGTCAGCGCAACAGCGAAAACAGTTAGATACGCGGATTTTGAATCAGCTTAAACGCACTCCTGGGCGGGTGTTGCCAATTGAACGCCGAAAAAATCTTTCGCTGGCAGAGTACAAGCGGGTCTATTTGAGCAAAGGTATTCCCGTTGTTTTGCAGGGGGCTGCGAAAGATTGGCCTGCGGTGGGCAAATGGAGCCCAGCATTTTTGGCAGAACACTATGGGCAGGATCAAATTATGTTGATTGATGCCTCACCCGCCAATCTCCAGAATATCAGCCGCAAGCCCGATGTGACCACCTTGGCAGACGTGATTGCGAGTATGGATGGGGATGCACTCAAAAAGTACAGCCGCTTCAACCGGATTTTGCATGAGCACCCCGAACTGCAAGCCGATCTGGATCTGAATTGGCTTTTAAGCCGCCGCAATACCTTTTGTTCTGGCCGTACCTTTCAGGTTTTTATTGGAGGCAAAGGCAGCAAAACCCATTTGCACAGCGCGAGTGAGCACAATCTCTTTGTACAGGTCTATGGTGAAAAACACTGGATTATTTATCCGCCGGGTTATGATTGTGTGTTGACGCCCCCTGTCACGGGCACCCCTTATTTTCACAGTGAGTTTAATCCCGAGGCCCCTGATTTTGAGGCCTATCCGGCAATGCAATATCTCGACCGCTATTAGTGCACGCTCCAACCGGGTGATATTTTGTTTAATCCCCCCTCGTGGTGGCACCATGTTTCAAATCTGACCCATTCAATTGGGATTGGCTTTCGTTGGTTTTCAGCGGATGCCTTTAAGTCAGATGCGATCCAAGCCCTTTTAACCCTTTTTGCTACAAATCCCCCCATTTGGACAGCTACCCGCTTTCGTACGGATTTTGCCCGTATTTTTACCCATCGTTTTAAAGATTGATCACAGACAAAGGTTTGTGAATTTTTAATTATGGGAATAGACTCTTAAGAACTATTATTTGACTTCTTCTATTTTTTGTTTGCGAGTTTTGAAGAGAGGCAAAATCAGTGCTGTTCAGGTATGAGGGGTATTTTTAATGTTGCGAAATTTAAAGCATCGGGCCCGACAACGCGGGTTCACATTGATAGAGTTGATGGTTGTGATTGTGATCATTGGTATTTTGGTGGCCATTGCCTTACCTCAGTTTAATGCCGCCCAGTCCAGGGCCAAAGACGCCAGTACCAAAACCAATATGTCGGCATTTCGAACCATGGTAGAAATTTACAGTGCATTGTATGGGGGGCTTTATCCCGCTAATGTCACGGCTCTAAGTACAGAGCCCGAGATGGTGAACAGCCAATTGTTCAAAGAATTGCAGAATCCCTATTCTGGCCTCCAAGGCAAATCCAGAGCCTTTGACGATGAGTCTCAACCCAAAATTAAAGGGCTTTTGACCTATGAGCAGTTTGCTCTGGGCTCTTATGCCATTTATGGCTACGATCAAAACGCCTTGCGTATACGCAATAAGGGCATGGATTTGGTGATGTCCAACCAATAACAGCGCTCCGGATATCCAGAGCGCTGTGGTATGGGGCCATGTTTTTTCGGGGGTATTTAACCCAGGATAATTTTGGCGATGGTCTGCAATTGCATATTGGAAGTGCCTTCGTAGATCTTGCCAATTTTGCAGTCGCGGAAGTATTTTTCAGCGGGGTATTCTTTGGTATAACCATAGCCACCGTGAAGTTCCACCACTTGAGAGGCCACTTTTTCAGCCACCTGGGATGAGAAGAGTTTGGCCATGGCCGCTTCTTTTAAAAAGGGCAAGCCCGCATCTTTGAGCCGGGCCGCGTTATAAACCAAAAGCCGTGCCGCTTCGATTTGGGTGGCGAGTTCAGCGATCTGAAACTGGACGCCCTGAAAAGAGGCAATGGATTTGCCAAATTGCTCCCGCTCTTTGATATATTGCAGGCCACAATTTAAAGCCCCTTGGGCCAGGCCAATCATTTGTGCGCCGATGCCAATCCGGCCTTCGTTGAGGGTTTCTATCGCCACTTTATAGCCTTTGCCAACTTCACCGAGCACATTGGCTTTGGGCACACGGCAATTGTTGAGCTGCAATTCGCAGGTGCTGCTGGCGCGAATGCCGAGTTTGTCTTCTTTTTTGCCAATGGTAAAACCCTCAAAGCCGCGCTCCACAATAAATGCAGTGATGCCTTTATAGCCCAGCCCCTTGTCGGTGGTTGCAAAAATGATGAATAAATTGGCTTCTCCAGCATTGGTGATCCAGAGTTTATTGCCGTTTAAGACAAAATGATCGCCTTGGTCTTGGGCCTGGGTTTGCAAGGCAAAGGCATCAGAGCCGGAGCCCGCTTCGGAAAGGGCATAAGCCCCAATCCATTCACTTGCCATTTTGGGCAAATAACGCGATTTCTGATCGTCGTTGCCCCAGCGGATCAGGGCATTGTTGACCAAGGTATTTTGCACATCGACCAACACCCCAGCGGAGGCATCCACTTCGGACAGGGCTTCTACGGCCAGAATCGACATAAAGAAATTGGCGCCTACGCCGCCATGGGCTTCGGGGATTTCGATACCCATGATATCCAGGTCGAAGAAGGCTTTGATCAGGCCTTTGTCAAATTGGGCATCGTGGTCCATCTGCGCACGCAGGGGTTTGATTTTTTCTTGGGCAAATTCGCTGACCATCTGTTTAAACAGGGTTTCGTCTTCTGAAAGGGTGGTGAGTGGGGTTGTCATAGGGCCTCCGGGTAATAATTTTGGCTGGTTATTGGGATGTTTACTTTTACAGTATATAACAGGAGTCAGGTCTTAGGTATGGCGTTTTGGGGGTTGGGTTTTGGGGAGCGGTTATCTGGCCTCAAAGCGCTTCATGGTATACTTCAGACTGTCTTTACTGCCTAACTCTCTTCCAGAGGTTTTTCCATGCGTCAGCTTCCCATCGCCCTGCTCTTGCTTTTGAGCGCCTGCCAAAGCGCTGCTTTGCCTGTGCGCGCGCCGCAAAGTGCCAACGCTCCCCTTTTGGCCCAAAAGGCACCCGTCAATGCCACCTTGCTTCAGCGCTATTATCCGCTTGAAATGGGCCGCTCCTGGACGTATTTGCTGGAGCAGAGCCAGAATGACCAGCCCAATACCAAATTTAAGACCATGATCATGCGTGTCGAATCCAATGGCACCGAAGGCGAAGCCCAGACAGCGGTCTTGCGCCGCTTTTATCCCGATTCGGATATCAAACCCACCCCCACCTTGGCCAAACGTTTTGGCGATCGGGTCGAACTCTCGCGCTACCACGAACAGATTTTGCGCGAGAGCTTTGCCTTGCAAGAGCCTGCCCTGCGGGGCAAGAATTTTATCATCGCCTTGCAAATGCCCTTTGAAAGTGGCAAAGCCTGGGAAGGCCGCCTCTTTCAAGGCGGCTCTGAAACCATCCGTGTGGTGGGTTTTGAGACTGTGACGGTGCCAGCGGGTACCTTTCAGGCCTTGAAAATGGAACATCACCTGCGCTATGACAATGGCAAAGAGGACTTCTTGAATTATTGGTATGCCCCCGATGTCGGCATGGTAAAGCTCTACGAAGAATTGACTTTTTATTACGGACAATGGCTCAAATTCAGATCAACCGGCGTTTTACAGCAGTTTACAGGCCCTGTTACAACTCCTGGGCGCTGATCCTGTTTCCCGCAGCCTCTGTCCTTTGCTAGGATACTTGTATGCAAACAACACTGGACTCTCGTTTTGACCGCAAAGTGGCCCTGCCCGGTATTCTGGGCGTCAGTTTGGTGGCCATTTTGTTTTTATTCTGGCTGATTTATTTCCGCCAAAATACCCCCAGCCAAAGTGCCTGGGTCAATTGGCTGCCGGCGCTCAATGCCTTCTTGAATGGCAGCAGCGCAACCTTGATCTTGTTGGGTTTGGCAGCGATTAAACGCAAACAGCCGCTGGTGCATATGCGTTTTATGTTGGGGGCCTTTGCCTCTTCGAGCCTTTTTTTAATCAGTTATATCGTCTACCATGGCTTGCATGGCGATACCAAATTTCTGGCCCAGGGCCTGATTCGCCCTGTGTATTTTTTCACCCTGATCAGCCATATCGGTCTCTCGATTGTGGCCCTGCCGCTGGTGCTGCTGACCTTTTATTTCGCCCTGACCCGCAAAAGTGAAATTCACCGCAAAATTGCCAAATGGACCTACCCACTTTGGCTCTATGTCTCAGTTACAGGTGTTTTGATCTTCGCCCTGCTCAAGCTGTTTAATCCGGCTTAAAGGCGGGTAATTGCAGGGTGCGGCCGTGATTTTTCTCAGCGTTGTGGTCTGCATGTCACCGGGGCGCGAGAGCCAATTGGCCCATTGTCTGCGCCAATTGCAGGCCCAGAGCCATGCTCCCTTTGAGGTGCTGGTGGTCGATGATGGCTCTTTCAACGGCAGGGCCTGCGCAGCGGAATGTATGCCTGCGCTACAGTTGCGCTATTTCTGGCGCGCCAACGATGGCTGTGTGAGCCGTTCGCGCAATCTGGGTGCTGCCAACGCCCAGGGCGAGATTCTGGTCTTTCTCGATGCCGATGTTTTGCTCAATCCCGAAGGCCTATCGGCGTATGCTGCCTATTTGGGCTTTCGCCAACAAGACCTGCTCTACGGCTATGTGGGCTACGACAAAACCCGTTTGGCCCCTTCGCTCTGGGTCCCTGAGACCCACGTCAATTGGTGGGACACACGTTATCTCTGGCAAGACGGGCGCTTGTTGCCCGATCCCAAGCTCTTTCACTCGGCTTATGAATTTGCCTGGGCCGGCAATTTTGCGATTTACCGCGAGACCTATCACCGTTTGGGCGGCTTCGACGAGGGGTTTGTGGGCTGGGGCGGCGAGGATTTGGACTTTGCTGAGCGGGCCGTTCATGCCGGGCGCGAAGTGCATTTTTTGGTCGATGCCTGGGCCGAACACCAGCACCATGCCCTGAACGAACCCTTTCACACTTTGCCTGAGAGCGAGCGGGGCAAGGTCTATGCATTTCGGCCCCATCCGACCATGCCTTATGCGGTGCGCTGCCATGCTTCGGGGCCGGCCTTACAGGCTTTGAACGGGGTGATAGCCGGGCATTATTTGGGTGGGGGCTTGAGTGTCAGCTTTTAGGGCTCACTGGTCTCGGCTATCACCTTAACGTTCAGGCTGTCTTTGACGCCGTCGCTGTTGGGCGAGAAATAGGGGTTGGCACCATTCATTTTTAATGATTTCAATTATCTTCAACAAGAAACCAAGCTTGAGTAAAATCGTGATTTTTGAGATCTTGTTCCCGAATAAAAAAGTAAAGCCGCCCACCATCTCCACCCCAAGCCATATCCGCTTCTTCAAGGGTGTCTAATTGTAAAAGTAATTGCCAGGATAAGGCATCTTTTAAGAATTTTTTGGGAGCTCGCTTCATTTGTGATGGGGTAAGATCCTGTTCATAAATGGAGCATAATTGACCTAAATCATTCGGCTGAATTTGATCTGCATAGCCAAGTAGCCGGTGTATCGGTTGACTTTCATCCCGTAAAGACACAAATATTTCTTTGTACACTTGCTTTTCGTGGTCACCAAGAGCAAGCGTTGAAAGAACAACAGCATCGTAATCGGGCAGGGTCCAATCTGGAGAGAAATGTAACTTGACAGGACTTAAGTAAACAGGCAGATCTTCAGGATAATCATATCTCTGAGTGGGTTCTTGCTTTGAATAAATAATTTTAAATTCATTGCGTTTTTTATTCTCGCAACAATAAGGCTGTTCATCAGCAGGATAAAAAAAGTACAACCATCCTTCTTTTGGTAATTGATTGGAAATATCATAGGGAGCTAATTCAGACAATGAAAATTGAGCGATAAAACTCAAAGGCTGGTTTTTCCAAGTCAGATCTGCCCATTTAAAACCCAAAGGTAAATCAGGATGGCCGCCAATACGGCTTTGCCCCAAGAAAAAATGATCTTCTGAAGCACGTTCTATCTGCATTCGGATAGAAGGTTTTAAAAGGGGCTCTATTTTTTGCCACAGATTCTCTTGGCCCAATTGAAAAAATTTTGTCTGTATCTCTTGCTTGTGCATTTTAAGATTTCACCTTTTAATCAAGTGGCCAGCGATCTTTGGCAGGGAAACGTATTTTTTTTTGGGGATAGAGACTGAAGCTAAATCCTGTCAATTGATGTTCGTTGACTCTGTCCACAAAAGTCTGACTGACAAAAGACCAGGGCATTTCAGGTACTCTAAAAATATGCAGATCTTTGACTTTGCTGAGATCAAAACAATAATTGTCACGCTCGCTGTATTGGTGTTTGAGCAGGCCTGAACGGGCATAATCCACAATATCTAACTCAGGTGGATAACAAAAGTAATAAGGGGTTTCTGAACCCTGACACGGCACTGTATAAACCTGACAGCCACTTGTTTCGAGTAAGCCTTGAAGCGCAAAATAGGCTTTTTGACTGAGTACTTTAGTACCCGGTTCCGTTTCTGGCTCATGGGGGGCTCCAGCATACATCATATTATCTAAAGCTTTTAATTTTTTATTCCTTTGACGAATCTCACAATCGTATTTGATGATGAATTCAGGTTCTAACTGAACATGATTTAAAAAATATGATTCATCATCTGAAAATCTATATTTATATATAATATTGTTTATTTTTCCCATTTTAGTTGATCCCTTGTGGGAGGCGTTTTTTCTTTATTAAACTTATTTTGATTGGCTTCTCTGATTTTATCTTTTGGATGGTTTCTGGCTCTGTCATAATTTTCTAGCTCCCTGCGTATTTTGTTGAGTTCTTTGTCTACTTCTATACAAGGATCTGTTTTCTTTAAAGCTTTATCTATCACAAATTTTATATAATCATAGTAATTCTTGGTATGAATATTCTGACTACCTTTAGCCGTACCATGGGCTTCTTTCGTTAACCAAACGCCATTTTTTTCATCATCAACTCCTCCAGGGAAATAGTCTTTGCATTTTTCTTCAAAGACTCTCTGCCGAGTGTCAGCAAGAATGCTCGGTCTTTGCGGGATAATATGATGCGCGTTTACTGGGCGGACTTTTAGCCAATCACCAATGGGAATGGGCGGCATATTTGTTATTAAGTTTTTTTGAACAGCATCGTCCGCAACCCTGTTCATCAAGTCAATGGCAACAGGCAAGGTCAGAGTGACAACGATGATGCTACCCCCGACAACCGGATTGATGGCTGATGCTTTAATGCCTAAATCAAGTAAAATGGCACGGGCCACCAAGGGGAGCGCCAATTGCACCATTCCAGGTGCTACTGCTGTCGCTTTGGTGCCAAACCCTTTGTTAGAGGAGACGTGAACCCCAGAATATGTTGTTATTTCAAGCGGTTTGGGTACGGGGATTCCATCTAAATAAAGCGCAGGCCATTCGGACTCTAGCCAGTCTGAAACATTGGGCAAATAATAAGTTTGATAAATTGTATCCAGATCTTTTTTGAATTTTGGCAATTTTGAATTGTATTCTTTGACTAGAGTTTTCCAGAAAAAGATTTTCATCGACTCAAATCGTTTAATAGCAATCCTTTTGACCTAATAGTTGTTTTGCAAAAGCAATGCTCTGTCCCTCCATTTCTTGAGAATGCCGTCAACCCGTGAT
>JBIKWL010000003.1:0-98967 GCA_044356335.1 Candidatus Sericytochromatia bacterium | reverse complement strand
TCCACAGATTGTTCAAACCTGCCCAGCGATTTTCCTGCCGCATCGATGCCTTCATATGCCAATTTGTGAACTTCACGATTCAGATTGCCAATATCGAAAAAATGGGGAGGGATGGTGAGTTGGTCTTGGAGCATGACCCCGTTTAAATACAGACGATAACTCACCGCTCCCTGGATGGGTGGCCAGTCGATTTTGTAGCGGGTTCCGCTCTCTGCCTCAAAGGTGATTTGAGGGGCTGAATTAGACGGAATGGGTAGGGGTGTCGCTCCTCCTGATTGTTCGGGCCCATGTGTTATCGGTGTATGACAGGCGTTGAAAGCTGCCAAACAGAGCAGGCCAAGCACAGTGGGATTTTTCAAGGATTTGGACATGGGTTGGACCACTTCAGTTTTCTTTTACAAACAAGCTGGCGATCTGTTTGGCGGGCTCCAGGGCATTGCCCGCTGGATCAACTATCTCAGCATGTGCGGTGATTTCGACTTGGGCCCCTGAAACAAAAGCGGGATGAATAGATTTAGAGCTAAGTACAATGGTTCTATAACGGGCATCCCAAGACGCATAACTGGCTTCTCCTCCCAAATTTGCCCAAGTCCCTTGATAGCTGATAGTCCCATTGGGAGCTATGATTTTGATTAGATAATTTTCAGCGGCTTTGCTGGCAGTACAAACTTTGGCCCCCGGAAAACCTGCCGGAGCCTGTTTACACGAGGGCAACTCATCGGCCATACCTCCAGCAATATTCAGGCTGTATATCTTAAGCAACATCGACTCGCTGTATTGGAGCAATAGTGTGGGCATTTGCCCAGAAAAACCGGCCCATAGGGCCGCTTGCAGGCTGGGCGCTTGCAGATCTTCTTTGACTTGAAATTGATATGATTCTTCAAAATCGCCGTTGGTCAATTTGAAATGTTTTTCTTTGCGCTCAATGCCTGATTTGTCTCTGATTGTGCGGTTTTCTTGTGTGAAAGGTTTAAACGCCACTTGGTAATGGGGGGTGAATTCAGGGATTTTATCTGTGGGCAAAGACAGACCTGGTTTGAATTGAAAGGTCACTTGGGTATCATCCGCATTCCACGAAATATCAAAAGCAGAGCGATCATAAATGGGTGTGCCTATACCCGCATCAGCATTGCTGGCGATCAGACCATTGCCTTGTAATGTGTACTTAAATCCGGGTTCTGTTGGAAATTTGTTGATGGTGTTATCCACAGATAATTTGTGGTTGTTAAAGCTGCGCACAGTAAATGTATCTTCTACAGACTGTCTGTCCATGGGTTCAGAAAACTGCAAAATGAAATCTGTTGTAGGAGACAAGCCTGTACCATTGCGGGCAGGGGTCACTAAAGTGACTTCGGGTTTGTCGCTCAGACCTTCGTAAGAAGCAGAAAAATCTTCTGTAAAGGGATTTGCATCTCTACCAAAATCATAGCGGTTATAATTGGGCTGCCCCCGGTTGGCCTTGATTATTTCTACTCTGCTGCGGGAAGTATATCCTGGTTTTTGAGCGGTTAATTTCACCCTAGCACCTGCCGCAGCACAGGGAAATTGATAATAACCCCTCTGTGTTTTCAGCTCGGAGTAATAGGAAAATGAATAATTATTAAATTCTGCCGTTACCCGTACATCCTCCATCAATTGGGCATTATCATCAAAAATATAGCCTTGTAAAATATCATTTCTTGAGACCCAATCTATCTCGGCCTGATAGGCTGCTGCACAACTTTCCGGTGTAAGACCAGTTTTGGTTGGAGAATAGACACTTGGTGTTGGCATAGGAAAGTAGGGGGGGAAGGGCTTTGATGTGGGGCTTACATAGGGAGTCGCTGTTGGAACCAACGCGGGAGAGGCCGTGGCACTGGGTTGCACTGCGATTGTCGGCGAAGGTGAATGTGTGGCTGTTTGCAGCGGATTGGGACTGGCTGCGAGGCTCAAAGGAGCAGGATTGCAGGCGCAGATTCCACTCACCAACAAAAGCGAAACACTGACCAGAGGCAGAGCTGAGCGCTGTCTGTGAAAATGGCTGTAAAGGACGTCTTTCAATACACGATCACCCATTTAAGGTCAGACCCACGTTGTTGCGGGAACTGTCGATGGTATTGCCTGCGGGGTCCATCACCCCGGCTTCTATCCGAATTTCTATCCGATACCCCATCCCAAACAAGCTCGGCACGACCCCTTCGGTCAATGTTTGGCCACTGCTTAAAAGCTGAGTCAAACGGGTTTGGACGTCGGGATCAGTTGCGGCCCCGGCAAAGGGGGGCAAAGTCAGCCTGACACTTTTGCGGCTGGCATCGCGGCTGAGATACTCCACCCGCCCACCGAGTTGGGCCCAACTGCCTTCAAACCGGGTTTGTCCTAGCGCATCTTTGACCAGCAAAAGGTAATTTTCTGCCGCTTTGGCAGACGTGCTATGGATGGCCCCTGGATATCCAGCGGGGGCCTGGCGAAAGGCTGTGACGCTGTCACTCATGCCGCCCGCAATGCTCACGCCCAGGGTTTCGAGTAACATGGGCTCGCTGTAGTGCAGAATAAACCCGGCCCCGCGGGGCGACTGGGGATCGGGCGTGATATGGGTCAAAGTGGGTTTGATTTCGTCGCTTTTGATTGAAAACTTGTACGAATTCTCAAAATCCCCGTCGGTCAGTTTAAAGAATCTGTCGTTGCGGATCACCCCACTGGCGTCTTGAATAAAGCGCTTGTTGATATCCAAACCATGAAAGGAGACGTTATAATCGGGCACCAAATTGCTGTCTCTGTCGCTGGGCAGGCTTTTGCCCTCTTTGAAGCGCAGGGTGATTTCGGTCGCGTCGCTGTTCCAACTGCTTTCAAAGGCTGTGGCATCCGAGATCGGGGTACTATTGCCGGGCAAGAAATTCGTGGAAATCGTTCCGTTGCCGATAACCGTATCGGCCCCCCCCTGTCACGCGCCGATTATCGGCATCCACTGTGAGTTTCCGCCTGTTAAAAGCGGAGATCAGCAAACTTTTTTCCACGGTCTGTTTTGCCATGGGTTCTGAGAATTTCAGCACGAAGCTGGTGTTGAACGCTACACCGGAGCCATTGCGGGCCGGAGTGACCATCACCACTTCGGGTTGGTCGCTCAGCGAGTTATAAGAGGCAGAGAAGGTAGCAGCGCCCCCATCGGTGCCAAAGTCATAGTGGTTGGTATTGGGATCTCCCTGTTTGTTGGACTTGAGCACTTCAACGCGTTTGCGGGTAGCAAAGCCCGCTTTGGATGCGGTGATTTCAACCTGAACGCCAGAAGGTGCATTGTTGAAAGTATAAGTCCCATCAACTGTCACTGTTTCAGCTTTAAAGGACACATTGCTGCTGAGAGACTTGGCTATAACGGTTACACCTTTCAAGGGTAAAAAGTTATCATCAAAAACCTTGCCATTAAAGGTGGTTCTGTCGAAGTCACAATAATAAGCGAGATCACAACCAGGCGTTTGATAAGGAGTCGGCAAAACCACCACCACAGGGGTGGGGCTAACCTGCGGCCGGGGCGTTGGGGTGGGCAATAATACCGGCCGATAGGCGTTGGGATGCGAGCTGGGGGTGGGATATGCGGTTGGGCTTGGCTTCAAAGCATGGATTTCATAAGCGATTTCTCCCACCGCACTCACCTGCCCGCTGGCGTTGATACTTTCCAACTTCAGGCTGTGGCTGCCCAGGGCATAACCGGTTAAATCCAAGATTTCACGCGGCAAGACCAAATTATCTTTGTAAAGCTTGCCATCGAGCCAGAGGCGGTAGCTGTAGGCCTCGGGTTGTGAATTCCAGCGCAGCTCATAAAAGGCAGCGGTGATGGGTTCCAGGCTGAGATTGAGGCGGGCCAAAGGGGACAATGGCGTTGAATCCGGTGTGGGAGTCGGTGGCGAGGGGGAAGGGAGCGAGAGCGGAGATGGAGATTGGGAAGCACAGCCCAAGAGACCCAAAACCAGACAGCAGCAAAAGAGTTGAGTGGATAAGCCCTGTGATCTGAACATCAAAAATCCCCCTCTAAAGCAGCGATTTTTCTCAAGACGCTGTTTCGAAGGGGGATGTTCCCATTTGGGCAAAAAACCTGCGAAGGCCCCGCTTTTGCTGAGAATTCAGCCAGGTTTATCGCTGTAAGCAGGCTTACGCGCCTTCAACCACCTGGGCGATTTGGATCAAGCGGTTCTCGCTGAAGTCTTTGACGGCGCTGTAGAAGGTGTGGCTATCCACGGGCACCCGGCGGCGCACATCGCCCAGGGTCTGGCCGGTGGTCAGACCCCAGAAACAGGCTTCGGCATGGGGGTCAATATTCTCAGGCGGGGCCTCGGCCAATTTGATCACCACCGAATCGTCGGGGAACATTTCGAGCATCACCTTGGTTTCGTCACTGCGGCGCATGCCTTCGATAATCAAATGCATGACGGAGACCCGGATCGTGCGGCCGGGGGGCTCTTCGTTTTCGTTAAACGAAAAGGTGCCTTCGGTCCAGCCCATCATTTCATAAGCAGCCATGGGGCCGGTTAAAAAGGGCGGTGAGCCAGAGGTTTCGGCATAATGCACTTCGCCCCGCTGCAGATAAATTTTGCCCGATTGGGGTTTGCTGTTGATCGTGACCGAACCCGTTTTGGCGTCGTTGCCAAGCATTTGCAGAATATTGGGCGGAATAATCACCGAGAGGCTGCCGCGCACAGCCCCTGTGTCGTCTTCTTCCATCAGGGTTTTCATTTCGCGAACCTCGGCCTCGGATTGTTCGAGCTTGCCGAGAATCATATTCAGGCGGGTATTGTCTTCTTTGAGTTTGTCGAGGGTTTGTTGCAACAAGGTATAGAGCTGAGAGTTCTCAATTGCGATCGCAGCAATATTGGCCAAAGACGAAAAGAGAATCAGGTCGGTTTCGTCGAAGGTACCTTCGATTTTATTGAGCACCTGCAAAATACCAATCACCTGATCGCCCGAACGCGACAAGGGCACACAGATAATTGAACGGGTCTGAAACTTGCTCTCTTCGTCCACGCCTTTGTAAAAGCGCTCGTCTTTGGTCACGTCGGGCACAATCAGGGCTCTGCCCGTTTCGGCGACATGGCCAGCAATGCCTGTGCCCACAGGAATGCGCATGCTCTCAACGACTTTGCCCGCTTCGCCCTGGGCAAAGTGAAAAACCAGCTCTTGGGTGCTTTTATCCAAAAGTGCCAGCGAAGAGGCTTCGGCATTCATCACGATTTTGGCCACGTCTATAATGGTACGCAGCAAGACATCCAACTCCATTGAGGAGTTAATGCTGTTGTTGATTTCTAATAATACCTGAAAGCGTTCGACAAATTTCAGGGCTTCTTCGTGGTTCAGATTCTCGATATCTATATCCATGCACTACCTCAACACTTAGCTTTCAGCGAATCGTAAAGATATTATTACACATTCCGCTTAACCGGGAAACAGCCGAACCATATTGCTCTGAACAAGCCAGTGGCAAATCCGGTTGTTTGGCGCTTGAGCCCGGCGTGAATATCCCATCAAAACCGTCGTCCGTCGATTCGCTCAGGGAGCCATGTCGAGGGTCTGACTTTCAAAACCGACCAGATTGCGCTTGGTTTTGCTAAATTCAATGCCAATCAATGTGATAATGACCCCCGGAGCGCAGTATTTTTCGGCATAGGCTTTGTCGATCAATTGTTGCAACGCCTGACCCTCGGCCTCGCTCTCGACCAGCTTAAATTCAAACAGATAGACCCGTTGGCCCAGACGCAAACTGAGATCAATGCGGCCTTTGTTGGTAATATCTTCGGGCTGCACGTTCAAACCAAGAGCCGCCAATTGACTGTAAAACACGCTGGCATAATGGCCTTCAAATTGAGCCAAAGAACTACGCCGATACCAATCATAGGGGATAGAGGCAAACAAAGCATGAATGCTTTGCTCTAAGGCTTTCAGATCATGGCTCTGTAAAGCCCGGCTCAGATTGGAGCGGGCCATCAGGGCGGGTCTGGGCTCAGGGCCGTAAACACGCAGCAGAGATTCATTCAGTGCCGCTTCGACTTCGAGATTGGGGTAACCCAGGGTATAAATCCACTGCCCTGTGGATATTTCTTCAATGTTATGAAAGGTGAGATAGCCTGTTTGCCAGAGTAACGCTTCAGGCTCAATGTCATCGACATCAAAACGCGACAGCAGGGCGGCATTGGCTTCTAGACTCATTAGCTCTGGGGTAAACCATTTTTTCCGGGCCAGGAATTCGACCAAAAAACTCGGTGACCCCGTTTCAAACCAAAAGGAGCGAAATTCTTGGCAGTCAAAATAGAGCAGCAGGTCAAAGGGGTTGTAGACGGCTTCGCCGGACCAGTTATAGCCATTGTACCAGCGCCTGATTTGTTCTCTGTCTTGCCCTGGCAATTCAGGCTCAAAGACCCGGTCAAGATCCTCTTCGGTATAGCCACAAAGAGCCGAGAAACGCTTGTCGACCGTGATATCTTTGAGGTTATTGAGACCCGAAAAGAGGCTGACCTTGGAAAACTTGCTGACCCCAGTGATAAAGACAAACTTGAGTTCAGCGTCATTGTCTTTGAGGATTGAATAAAAACCGCGCAAAGCATCGCGCATCTCACGGGCTATCTCGGGAGCACTCAGATTATCGAGGATGGGTTTGTCGTATTCATCAATTAATACCACCACCCGTTGTCCGCTCTGGTGGTGAATGTTTTGAATTAATCGCTTAAACCGACTGGGAATATCCGGTAAATGTTCTGCGATTCCCCAAGCGGCCTCATACCCGGCAAGCTGTTCGTGAATCACAGCTTCGAGCGCATCCAGGTGTTTATGCACCCCGCCGCCAAAGCTGAGCCGGATCACGGGATATTTGACCGACCAGTCCCAGTGATGCTCGGCATCCAGTCCTGTAAACAGTGCTTGATTGCCTTCAAATAGCTCTTTGAGAGTATCCAAAAACAGGCTCTTGCCAAAACGGCGCGGACGCGACAAAAAGTAATGTTTGCCCTGATCAATCAATTGCAGGGCAAAGGCCGTTTTGTCCACGTAATAATAGGCTTGGCCCTCGCGAATCTCGCGGAAAGTCTGAATCCCAATGGGCAGTTTTTTGCGTCTCATACTTTGATTATACTGGATGCCCAGAAAAAACCGCTCCCTTCGAAGGGAGCGGATAAAACGACGAAAATCAAAAAGAAAAAGTCTTAGAGCCCATTGCTGGTGAAGATGGAACCACCACTCCCTACCACAACAAACTTACCACCATCATAAAAAGAGTTAGTCAGGCTAGCGGTCGTCCCTGAAGTTTCGGTCGTCCAGGTAATGCCGTCTGGAGAGGTCAAAAAGGTTCCACCCGATCCCATGGCCACCAATTTATTATTTCCAAAGACAACGCTTTCCATAAAACTTGTGGTGCCAGATGTACGTGAGGTCCAGGTAATGCCGTCTGGAGAGGTCAATACTGTCCCATTACCACCTGTTGTTACAAATTGGTTATTGCCGAAGGTGGCCCCAATCAAATTGTTGGTAGTCCCAGATGTCCGAGTGGTCCAAGTGATTCCATCAGGGGAGGTGATAATTCTTCCCACTAAGCCGACGGCCACATACAGACCATTGCCAAAGATAACCTCTTGAAGAATTTGCGTTACGCCAGATGTACGTGAGGTCCAGGTAATGCCGTCTGGAGAGGTCAATACGGTGCCATTACCACCTGTTGTTAAAAATTGGTTATTTGCAAAAACGATACTTTCTAAATTTTCCCCTGTGCCTGAGGTGCGCGTTGTCCAAGTGGTTCCATCAGGGGAGGAGACAATTACTCCGCCTAGGCCGACAGTCACATAGGTATTGTTTCCAAATGCAACTCCTCTCAAACCAGTTGCGGTACCCGAAGTACGGCTGGTCCATGTGGATGCATTTGCAGAGGTTACAATAGTTCCCCCTTGACCTATCGCCACATAGAGGTTATTGGCAAAACAAATATTATAAAGCTGTTCAGTTGTCCCCGATGTCTGCTGTGTTAGCAAGTCCTGATACGTGTACTTGCTATTGGCGCTGGTGGCACTGGTGCCGCCACCGGTGGTCACAACAGTCACATCTTGCTGGCCAGCGGTGGCAGCGGGAATCGTGGCCGTCAGGGAGGTATTGCTGGTCACGTTGACATTGGTGGCATCGGTGGTGTCAAATTTGACGGTGGTGGCCCCTGTGGCAAAGCCCGTACCGGTCACGGTTATGGTTCCCCCGCCTGCCAACGCGCCAGCGGTGGGGTTGAGCCCCGTCACCGTGGGCACCACGGCAAAATTATCGGCTGCGGTATTGGCGCTGGTCAAGGGGCCATCTTGCACTGAAATATCCTGCGCGCCACTGATGCCTGCAGGCACATTCACAGTTAAGCTGGTGGCATTGCCTGCCGTGGTGGTGGCGGTGGTTGTGCCAAATCTAACCACATTATTGCCGTGGGTGGCATTAAAATGGGTGCCATTGATCGTGATGCTGCTGCCAATCGTGCCCGAGCTGGCACTTAGGCCCGTGATCGCGGGAGGATTGGCATAGGTCACCTGATTGCCTGCAGCGGTATCGCTGCTACCGCCGGGGGTGGTGACTGTCACGTTGGTATTGCCTGCAGGCACGGCAGGGGCCGTAGCAGTGATCTGGGTATTGCTGTTAACAGTAAAATTGGTGGCATTGGTATTGCCAAATTTAACCGCCGTGGCGCCAGTAAAGCCCGTGCCCGTCAGGGTGACTGTGGTACCACCCAACGTACTGATGGTGCCGGGGGTCAGACTGGCCACTTCGGGTTTGAGCGTGACCTGAAAGCTGGCATTGCCCAGCGTCACCTGGCCATTGCTGGCCACCGTGACGGTGGTGGTGCCCACAACGCTGCCATTGGCTTTTTTGATCTGCACTGTCCAAGTGCCCGGAGAGACGCTCAGGCTGGGCTGTTGCGGACTGGTGGCATTCAAGTTGATATTGGCCACGGTGGACTTGGGGTCATTGACTTCCACTGTCAGGGCTTCGGTGAATTTGCCTCCGCCGGTGGAATTCACGGTGATTTGCACATTGCCCGCCGTGGCCGTGGCATTGTTCTGAATCAGGGTCTGGCTGGGGCTCTCACCGGCCGCCAGTTTATTAGCCAACTTTTGCGGGTCAAACAGGGTGGGGTCGGTGGTGAATTTTTTGGTGTTGGCATCAAAGCCAGTAGCCAGGTCGACGGCATTTTGCAGATTGCTCAGATCCAAACTGGAGGCCAGACTGGGGTTGGTCATGAGCAATCTTTCCAAGGTCTGGCCCACCAGCAATTGGCGGCGGCTAATCGTGATCGTGATCGTGGCCTGGCCACTGCGAGAAGTGTAATAGCCTTTGCCGACAAAGGCGGGCAGGGCCTGTTGATTGGCGTCATAGCCCTGAACAGTGGCCACCCGCACCTTGCCGGGCTGAATCGGCACATTGAGGATGCTGGCAGTGGCTGTCCCACCCGTGACGGGAATAAATCCGCCCTCGTTGCTCAAGGTGCCATTGACCCCATCTCCCACCAGGGTGAGCTTGATAAACTTGACATCATTGGCATTCACCACCTGGGTTTTAAAACCTGCGGGAGAGGTATAGGTAAAATTCACTTTTTGGGTAGCAACTTGGGCAGCCGGGCGGGTAGCTGGTGCAAATTCAGATCCATTGCCCGCAGGCTGGCTTACGGGCTGGGGACTACAGGCGGTCAGCCCCAGGGACAAACTCAAAGCGAGGGGGACGAGCAAGCGCAAAGATGATGGATACATGGGGTGACCTCTTAAAATTGAAATTCGATAGTGCCGTTGACATTCTCCTGGGTGGGCCCAAAAGAGCTACTTCCACCCGAACTGGAGCCTATCAGTTCTGTCACGGAGAGCAATTGCTTCACAGCCAGATCGGTGCCGGGCACCCGCAGGGTAATTTCGCTATAACCATACTCCACCAAAGCCGTTACCTTGCCTGTCGCATCTACAGCAAAGTCGGCTGGGCGTGAAGAGAGCCATTCTAACGGAAAATCGACTGTATTGAGGGGCTGGCCAGCGGCGTCTTTTAAGACGGGTTGCAAGTTGACCACTTCGCCTTTTTTATCCAGATACACCTTGCTGGCGAGTACCGTCAGCGATTTGAGCAGCGAGAGATCTTGAGCTGGTTTGCCGGGAGCCACCGCAACCGGTTGGCTGGGATTAAGTGAGGGTGCGGGTGTGGGGGTGACGCTGGGATTGGCACTTGCGACTGCGCCAGGACCTGAACTGGGAATTGGATTGGGGGTGGCACTGGCGGCCGGGGATGAACTGGGATTGGGGCCAGCAGGCGTACTGGGGGGCACACAGGCGCTAATCCCCAGGCTTAAGCTTAAACCGACAATAAAAAGCATTTTCATGGTTCTGTTCTGATCTCTCCTACCAACAATAATCGAGCGGGTCACTCAGGGGGCTTGCGTTGATCCATCAAAAGCAGAGAGCCAAAGCTTGAAGGAAAAAAAAAGAAAACCCTGAAAGAGATTAATATATATATATTAATATTCATACAATTTCCGCTGCAGACTCAGAGTTCTGTCAATGCAGGCAGAGTAACTTGGTACAAAAATATGACAATTGAAGGCCTGTTTGTTTAACTGGGAAACAGCCGAACAATATTGCTCTGGGCACGAACTTCAAGTTCTTCGGGCTTTTCTGCGCTTTTGTCGCCTACGGCTTTGTAAAAGTCGGTATTGTAGGGGCGGGTGCGAATCACCACCGGCATGGGCACGGCATAGCCCAAGATCAGGGCCTGCTGTTTGGGATCGAGCTGCGAGAGCACCGTGCGCAAACTCTGGCTGCCACTCACGCCCGTAAAAACCGCGTCGATGTCTTTGTCGTCGTTGAGCAGGGCCGTGATGCGTGTGCCGACCTGGCTGAGAATTTCGCTGTCGATGCTCGACGGTCGCTGATCGACAATCAGCAAGGTGACTGAATATTTGCGCATCTCACGGGCAATTGTGCCAAAGATCGTCTGGCGGGCAATGGCTGGGGCCAAAAATTTATGCGCCTCTTCGATGGTGATCACCAATTGGCGGGGTTTGACGTTGTTGAGCGGGTCGGCGTTGTAGATGTCGGATTTTTCGACATAGCTCTGGTGAATCCGGCGGGTGATAATATTGGTGGCCAGCATATAACTGAGCAGGCTGTTGTGGCCGCCAAATTCGAGCACGACATGTTTGCCGCTTTCGAGGTATTTCAGAATCATCTGAATCGCATCGCCACTGCCCTCATCTTTGATATAACTCAGGTTCGTAACCTTGATCAATTTGCGCTGCAAAGCTTTGAGCGCGCCGCTGTGGCCTTTGCCACTGATCACAAATTCGTCGATCTCGTTGGCCGACATCTGCAAAAATTGCTTGAGCCAATTGCGGCCCAGGGCCTCTTCGAGAATCATCGCCGATTCGATACTGGCCTCGGAGAGATTGAGTTCGTGTTTGATCAGGGCCAGGTCTTCGATCTGAATCTGGCGCAGGGGAATACTCAGCTCTTGGGCGTCTTTGATCCCGCGCATACGCGAAGATTTGAGATCGAGGGTAAAGACCACCACATCGCGGCCAAAGAGCTGTTTGAGGCCTTTGACGACCTTTTCGCCCTTGTTTTCGCTCAGGGCCTGCCAGCCATATTCGTTGTGCATGTCGAAGATCAGATTGACGGCCACCTGTTTTTTGATAATCCCTGAGAGCACAAGCCGGGTTAAAAAAGATTTGCCGGTGCCAGATTTGCCAAAAATCGCGTTGCTGCGTTCGACCAATCGGTCGAGATCGAGACAGAGTGGCACGTCCATATCCAGAGGCATACCAATAAAAAAACGGGCCTTGCGTGGGTCGTCTTCTTGGCCAAAGACCGTGGCAAAGTCCTGTTCTGAGGCCACTTGCACGGGGGCAAAATGCGAGGGAATGGTTTTGACTGGGCGCAATTCCTCTTCGGGGTCAGCGTCAGCGCTGAGGGCATTTTTTTCGAGCATGAGCATGGGCTGGAGCGAAACCGTGCCCAGGGTGCCTGTGCCCTGCAAAATCTGGGCCAGAAAATCCCCCTGGGCTGGGGGGTTGAGCAAAATCTGGGGGTTGGAGGTGGTCAGGGCCACATCGGTAATCAGGCAGAAGAAGCGCTTGAGTTGGCCTTCGACCACCACAAACTGGCCCACGCGGATGTCTTCCACGCTCTGATCAGCTGCGAGCCGCATTTTTAGGCCACCAGAAAGTGAACCTTCGATAATTGTGCCCAAGATCGTACCCATAACAGAGGAAGGTAGAGGCAAACGGAGTCTCCTTTTGAAGCCCGAATTACGTCAGACTAAATACAGATGTATACATCTATATTTTACCGCAAAAAGCACAGGAAAACCAGTGGTTCTCATGCCGCCACTAAACAGTCTGAGATGAATGCCCCGTATAGCCACCCTGCAACATTTTGACATACTGCACCCGCTCAAAAGCAGAGGGGTCGGGGCAGTACATTTGGCTGACACTGCCCTGCAATTGGCGAATAGAATCATATTCATGTTCTTCCAGCCAATGGACCAACTCCGATTCCAGGGTGCGCACATAGCCGATGCCCCGGCGCAGCAAGACCGAGGCCATTTGGGTAATTTTGGCGCCCGCCATCAGCAATTTGAGCACATCTTTGGCCTGATGCACCCCTGTACTGGCAGCCAGATCGGCTTCTATCCGGCCAAAGAGCAAGCCGATCCAGGTCAGAGGCAGGCGCAATTCCTGGGGCGAACTCAAGAGCAAATGGGGCTCGACCTCCAAGGTCTCGATATTGATATCCGGCTGGTAAAAACGGTTAAACAGCACCAGGCCATCGGCACCCAACGCCGAAAGCTGGTGGGCAAAATGGCCAAAATTGGTAAAAAATGGGCTCAGTTTTACTGCCACCGGAATCGTGATGCTGCATTTGATCTCATGTACGATATCGAGATAATTTTGCTCGATCACCGCTGCTGAGAGCATGGGGTCGGTCGGGATTTGGTAGAGATTGAGTTCAAGCGCATTGGCACCCGCCGCTTCCAACTCTTTGGCATAGCGAATCCAGCCCCCCCGACTGTAGCCATTGAGGCTGGCAATAATTGGGATTTTGAGAGATTGCCGGGCGGCGGCAATATGTTCGAGATAGCGTTCGGGGCCCACATGAAACTGAGGCGAACCCGGAAAAAAACTCTGGGCTTCGGCAAAACTATTGCTGGCAAAGCTGTGGTAAAACTCCAATTCATCGTGGCTTTGCACCAATTGTTCTTCAAACAGTGAGTGCATGACCACAGCTGAAATACCCGCTTCTTCCAAGGCGCGGATATTGTCGAGGTTTTCGGAAAGGGGAGAGGCAGAGGCCACCAAAGGTGTGCGCAATTCCATTCCCAGATAATGGGTAGACAGATCCATATTTAATTTTCTCCTTGGTTCGGGGTCGTTTCAGCCATCTGCTGGTAGAGTTTCCAGCGGGAGTGAATTTCTTGTTGGGCCTGTTCCAACAAGAGTTGGGCCTGTTGGGGCCGTGTGCTACCCAGCAAACGGAAGCGATTTTGCCGGTCGTAGTAATTTTTGAGCGGCATTTTCGGACCTTTGCTGTCGAGTTGCAAGGGCGATTCCCCTTTTTCGGTTCGTGCAGGGTGATAGCGATAGAGAGGCCAAGCACCGCTATCCACCGCTGCTTTGTGTTCTTGCATGCCCGTATTCATGGGAATGCCATGGGCGATACAGTGGCTGTAGGCAATGATAATCGAAGGGCCAGGCCAGGCTTCGGCCTCTAAGAAGGCCCGCAAAGTCTGCTCGTCTTTGGCCCCCATCGCCACCTTGGCCACATAGACATGGCCATAAGTCATGGCCATCATGCCCAGGTCTTTTTTGCCCAGGGGTTTGCCCCCGGTGGCAAATTTGGCCACGGCTCCTTTGGGCGTCGATTTGGACATCTGCCCGCCGGTATTGGAATAGACCTCGGTATCGAGCACCAAAATATTCACATTGGCCCCACTGGCCAGTACATGATCGAGGCCACCAAAGCCAATGTCATAGGCCCAACCATCACCGCCCACCATCCACAGGCTCTTGCGCACCAAGGCATCAGCCAATTCCATCAATTGTTGAACTTCAGGCTGATTTTGGCCTTGCGACAGTTCTGCCAGTGCCTTTTTGAGGACCTGGACCCTTTCGCGTTGGGCATAAATTTCGGACTCCTCACTTTGGTCGGCCCCAATCAGGGCCTGTACCAGATTCCAGTCCAAGGCCGGTTCTAGTTTGAGCAACAGTTCCAGCGCCATTTCTTGTTGTTTGTCCAGGGCCAAACGCAGCCCCAGTCCAAATTCGGCATTGTCTTCAAAGAGTGAATTCGACCAAGCCGGTCCCCGACCTTCGCTGTTTTGGCTCCAGGGAGTGGTGGGCAAATTGCCACCATAGATCGAGGAACAGCCTGTGGCATTGGCCACCAGCAGCCGGTCTCCAAAGAGTTGGCTGAGCAATTTGAGATACGGGGTTTCGCCACAGCCCGAACAGGCCCCCGAAAATTCAAACAGCGGCAACATGACTTGTTGTTGACGCACAGAGGTCTGTTTGATCATGCTGCGCTTGAGTTCGGGCAATTTCAGGAAATAATCCCAATTTTCGACCTCGACGGCCTTGTGATTGGGTTGGGGAGACATATTGATGGCTTTGAGCCGGGCCTCGGATTTGTTGCGGGCAGGGCAGACATCCACGCAGATGCCACAACCAGTGCAGTCTTCGGGGGCGACCTGAAGGGTATAATTGAGGCCGTCCCAACTGCGTTCGCTGGCAGAGACAGAGCGAAATCCGGCTGGGGCGGTGCTTAACAAGGCGGGTTCGTAGACCTTGGCACGGATCGCTGCATGGGGGCAAACCAGGGCACATTTATTGCATTGAATGCAGACCGCCGGATCCCAGATCGGAATTTCGGCTGCCAGATTGCGTTTTTCCCATTGAGAGGTGCCCGTGGGATAGGTTCCATCGACAGGCAGGGCACTGACAGGCAAGAGATCGCCTCTGCCAGCCAACATCGCTCCCAGCACGTTTTGCACAAATGCGGGGGCATTTGTCGGGACAGATGGATGACGTTCACGGGTGCTATTGCACCTTTCTGGCAGGGGAATCTGATAGAGATGACACAGGGTCTGATCGACGGCCTCCAGATTGCGCAGGATCACCGCTTCGCCTTTGGCGGCATACGATTTGCGAATCGCCCCTCGGATTGCCTCCAGGGCCTGTTCGCGGGGCAACACTTCTGAAATGGCAAAGAAACAGGTTTGCATGATCGTATTGATGCGGCCACGCATGCCACTCATATTGGCCACCCGTCCGGCATCGATCACATAAAACCGGGCCTTTTGTTCAATTAAACGGGCCTGAACGGGGTGAGGGAGTTGGTCCCAGACGGTCTCTTTGTCTAAAGGACTGTTGAGCAGAAAAACGCCGCCCGGCAACAGGGCATCGAGCAAATCTGGCCGTTCCAGAAACATCGGCTGGTGACAGGCAATAAAATGGGCCTGCTGAATCAAATAGGGGGCTTCAAAGCGCTCTGGGCCAAAACGCAGATGCGAAATCGTGATCGCCCCTGCTTTTTTCGAATCGTAGACAAAATAACCTTGGGCGTGTTGCCCGGTTTCTTCGCCAATGATCTTGATCGTGTTTTTATTGGCACCGACGGTGCCATCAGAGCCCAGACCATAAAAAATACCGCAATTGGCTGCCTCAGGCTCATGAAACAGCAGGGGATCATAGGCCAAATGGGTAAAGCTAATATCGTCTTCGATCCCAATTGTAAAGCCGTGTTTGAGTTGAGAACTGTTTAAATGGGCAAAGATGCCTTCGGCCATGGCCGGGGTAAACTCTTTTGAAGAGAGGCCAAACCGCCCGCCAATGATTTTTGGAAATTCTACTAAATCGCCAGTCATATGGGCCTGTTGCAGCGCGGCGACAACATCGAGGAAGAGCGGCTCCCCCCCACTGCCGGGCTCTTTGCAGCGATCCAGCACAGCCAGTCGTTTGACACTGGCAGGCAGCGCAGAGACAAAGGCCGAGGCCCCAAACGGCCGATAGAGGCGCACCTTGAGCACCCCCACTTTTTCTCCACGGGCGTTGCATTGCTGTACGGCCCGCAGAACCGTTTCGGAGGCTGAACCCATCACCACAATCACCCTTTCGGCATCTGGATGGCCCTGGTATTCATAGAGCTTGTACTGACGGCCGGTCAAACCTGCAAATTTGTCCATCTGGGCCTGCAAAAGGGTGGGCAGAGCGGCATAAAAGGGATTCACGGTTTCGCGTGACTGAAAATAGACATCGGGATTTTGGGCTGTGCCCCGAATAAACGGGTGTTCAGGGGAGAGGGCCCGCTTGCGGTGCGCTTGGATCCACAGGGGATCGATCAGGGTTTGTAAGACCGTGTCACTCAAGACCTGAATTTTGCTGATTTCATGTGAGGTGCGAAAGCCATCAAAGAAGTGGATAAACGGAATCCGGCTCTGCAAACTGGCTGCCTGGGCCAAGAGTGCAAAGTCGTGGGCCTCTTGGACACTGTTTGAGGCCAACAGGGCACAACCTGTACCTCGGCAAGCCATCACATCGCTGTGATCACCAAAAATCGAGAGGCCCTGGGCAGCCAAGGCACGCGAAGCCACGTGCAGAACAAGTGGCGTCAATTCTCCCGCTATTTTGTATAAATTGGGAATCATCAACAAGAGGCCTTGAGAAGCCGTAAAACTGGTGGCCAGGGTACCGCCTTGCAGTGCACCATGTAAAGCACCTGCTGCGCCGCCTTCGCTTTGCATTTCTACCAAGCGAGGAACAGTGCCCCAAAGGTTGGGCCGGGCAGCGGAAGCCCAGCTGTCGGACCACTCCCCCATGGAAGAAGAGGGGGTGATTGGATAAAGGGCAATAACTTCATTCAGCCGATAGGCAATGTCTGCAACGGCTTCATTGCCGTCCATGGTTTGGGCTATTTCTGCGTGCGGCATCGAGCTCTCCTGTTAAGCAAAATCCCTGGTTGCCCTCTGAGATGGCTAGAATATAGATCAATGCAGAGAGCGGGTATTTATAGCATAATCAGGAAGGCACGAAATTTCCTGAGGCTGGATCAAATGCTGAATTGATTCAGATCAATTTTGATTTAATCATCGCCAAAAAGCGAAGTGATACCGCCCTGGTCTGAGTCCCCACCTAAATTCAGGCTGATTTCTTGATCGCCAAAGAGCGAGGTCAGACCTGAAGCTGGAGCGGCATTGGCGGGGGGTGCTGCGGTCTTGATCGGCAAAAAGCGCGCAGCTTGAATCATAAGCTTATGGGGCATAATGTCTGAGAGCGTGTCTTTGGGTGGATCAAATGAGGGATCTTCGAAAAAATCGCCATTTTCAATCGCAACAATTTTATAAAAAGCCTCTTGGCCTTCCAGATCCTTGTAAATGGCGTGCACAAAACGTCCACGGTCGATATAGACCTTGGCATCGATATTCGTGGCCAAATCGCGGATATGTAGTTTTTTGCGATCGAGAGCCGAGAGATTGAGCTGAATAAAGTCAAAAACCCCAATCTGACTGAGAAAGCCTTTAAAGCCCGTCTGGCCGATCTCAGCCAATAATTGTTTGAGCTTGCGCAGGTCAATCGGCTTGGCCAGCAAACGGGCGTGACCCAGCTTTTCGATTTCTTCCAACTCTTCTTCGCTGGCGTTGACAATCGCCACCACCGGGGATTGGGGATAGTGTTTCTGCAACCAACGCAAAAAGCTGTGCTGACTCAGGGTGTCTGTAATGACCAGATCAATCGGATCACCATCGATGGCCATCATGGCCTCTTGGGGGGTTTTGAGCGAAATACAGTTAAAGCCCTCGGCAAAAAGCGCGCGCTGAATGATCATCCGGCTCATGGGGTCGGTATCCACCAGCAGGATATTTCTCAAAACGGCACTCTCTTGGGCGGTCGCAAAAGGATCAATCGGCCCCACGCTTTCATCCATAAACTGGGCGGCGTTCATAGAGAGACTGTCAAAAGGCAATTGAATTGTGATTTGGGCGGGTTCGGTCCAGTTTTTCTCCTGAAAAGCACCATTTTTAAATTGCACGATGTGGTTAAAGGCCTCTATCCCCTCCGCTTTTTGGTAGCGCTCCAAGGTTTTGGGGTGGGTTTCGTAGAGTTCTGCATGGATGATTTCTCCGCTGCGCAGGTAGAGAATGCCCTCTTGCCGGGTCAATTTATCGCTAAACGAGACCAGACATTGGGGTTTATTCATCCGCATCACTTGCAGCAAATCGAGCAAATTCATGCGCTGAACTTGCCCTTCTAGACCCTGCAATTGTTGGTCTAAAAGACCCAAGAGTCGCAATCCGGGAACGGGTTTGGGAACAAAGCCCAAAACGGATTTGTGCTGGCGCAGCTCATCAACCTGATCTGAAAAATCTTCGTCGGGAGAGCCAATCAGAATCACCTTGCGCTTGGGGTAATTTTCGCAAACCCAAAAAGCGAGTTCTTCGCCCTCATCATCAGGCATGTCCAAACAGGAGATCACAAAATCGAAGGGGCGATTTTTAAAGCGCTGAGTGGCTTGATACAGTTCATGTTCAATGGACAATTCCCACTCAGAAGCGGGCAGTATTTGCAAAAGATGTTTGTGGTGGGAGGTGTCGTTATCAAAAATCAAAATCCGCTTAGCTTTGGCAGACATGGGAAAAACTCTCTTCAATAGGTCTCTACAGTTTTCAACAGTGTTTAACATAATTTTAACAGATGCTGTCTTTCTTTGCTGGTTTTTGCCCAATGTTTCCCCGTCTCGGCATACTCTGTTTTTTGTTGATTAAAATACGATTAAATATCCCTGCTAATCAGCAGAATCAAAACAGGATCAGGGTATACACTGAGACAAGGCGTAATGTGACCAAACCAGCTTTGTTGAATAAATTTGTTGAATAAAATGGTGTGAATATTTAAAGGCCAGCCCAGTGAAGATTTTCTCCGCCGCTTTCCCCATTACCCACCACCTGTTGCCCACCTCAAGTGAGAGAAGGCAATCCCTTGAAATACGCTAAAATCGCTTTGGCTGTTTTAATGGTCTCGTGTAGCAGTTTGCCCTCTGGCACACAGTCCACAGCCCCTGTTTTGCCCGCTGGCAATCGCAATCCAATCCGGCCAGATAAGGCTGCGCCCTTCTCACACGCACCTCAACAAACCCTGCCTCAGGTTCCGCTGATTGATTCTGCTCAAGCCCAGATTACAAACAGTGGCAAAAGCGATGAATTGCGTTTAAAAGTTATTATTCAAAAACCAGGCATGCGCACCCAACAGCTAGAACTCGATAAAATCTCCCATTTGCGGGCCTGGGTCGCAGGTTCGGATCTGGCTGCCCCGATTTACAATCTCAACCAATATGTCGCAGTGAGTTCCAACGGCGAAAACACGGCATTGCGGATTCAGACCGTGCCCAGGGGCAAAAATCGGATTGTCAGCGTTCAGGGCTATGACAATTCAACCAACCACCTTGAAATACCTGGAGCCCTGCTCAAAGCGGTTTACTCATCACCCGAAAACAGCACCGAGGTGGTTTTGACCTTTACCTGGCGCAGCACCGCCACCGCCGCGATTCTCGAAGCCCTGATCAACCGGGTGCCCGCTGTCACTGGGAATATGACTCCCGAACAAGTCACAGCACTGGTTGAAAACCTCAACCTGAGTCAGTTAAACACCCTGCTCGACCAGGTCATTTATGGCAATCACCCAGTGGGTGGCAATACCTTTGCCCTGCATCCCTCGCGGGTCAATGCTGAAGCTCTCGCCAAGGCGTTGGTAGACAACAATGGTCAGGTGCCCACCCTCAATCAGGGAGATCCCACCCCTGGGGCCTGGGTCAAACAAATGGCCAATTTGAATGTCGTGGTGAGAACGCCCAATAATGTGGCATTTAATTCAGCCATTCAACTCCAGAACACCGATCCGGCCTCAGCACCGATTTCAATCGCTGCCGGCCAAGACACGGGCAATTTGCCCCAAATTATTCCAGGAACCTGGCAGGCGATCGCCAAAATTGATGGTCTCAATGGGGGTGTCAGCAGCCGCACAAACCTAACCGTAGATGCCAATGGCAATGTCACATTGACCGAAGGAACCGCCAACAACCCGCTGGTATTGCCGCCTGTCATGAAGGCTTTGAGCGCCACACAAGGGGCCAGTGGCAGCCAAATCACAATCAGTGGGGATGGCTTTAACCCTGCCGGCGGCAACGTGGTCAAATTTGGAACCGTCACTGCCACCGTGGAATTGTCAACCGCCACGTCGCTGGTGGTCAAGGTGCCACCTGGAATCAGCGGCACCCTGCCAATCCAAGTGACAAACAATGGCAAACTGAGCAACACGGCTAATTTTACGGTAGATACCCGGATAGTTTCTCTCAGCAATCCAGGCGGCAAGGTGGGAGATACGCTCAGTATTCAGGTATCTGGCTTTGACGCAACCCAAAATCCGACTGTGGTTTTCTCCAATGGCGTAACCGCCACGATCAATACTGCACAGACGACAGCAGGCACCTTGGTTGTGACCGTGCCTGCAGGTGCAAGCACAGGCCCAATCACTGTTACGCCCCAAGGTGGCACAGCGCTGCAAAGCACAAGTTATGCCATCAATACCCCCGTGATCAGCACCATCACCCCAGACTCTGGCAGTGTTGGTGCCACGGTTACCTTGACAGGAGCCAACTTGACTGGCGCAACAGGCGTCACTGTCAACGGATTGGCTGCAAACAATCTGACAGTAGTCAATGACAATACCCTGACCTTTACAATTCCGCCTGGCGCTTCGACAGGCCCTGTCCAGGTGACAACCCCCCTGGGTACGGGCACCTCGACCAGCAATTTGACCATTCCCCAGCAAGTGGTTGCACTCAGTTCCCCAGGAGGAAAACCCAACGACAGTGTCACGATTACTGTCTCTGGCTTTAATCCTGCCACAAGCAATCCAACAGTGTTCTTCAACGGAGGCGCTCCGGCCACGATCACCGGCACAACAGCCAATACGGTGACAGTGACGGTACCTGCTGGGGCAACAACAGGGCCGATAACGGTCACGCCCAATGGGGGCAACCCGCTCCAGAGTCCCACCTATACAGTCAGCACCCCTGTGATCAGCAGTTTCACGGCGACAGCAGCGATTGGGAATCAAGTCACTTTAACTGGCGCCAACTTCACAGGTACAACCCAGGTTCAGTTTAATGGGATCAATGCCCCCACTTTTACAGTTAATAATGATGGCACCATCACAGTGACCGTGCCCGCCGGGGCTACAGATGGACCGATCAGAGTCACCACTCCTTCAGGCTCAGGCAACTCGGCGACCCCATTCCAGGTACTCAGACCCCCCACCATCACCAATGTCACCAATGACCCCCTGCAACCCACTGGACCGATTGTTTTAACCGGTACGGGTTATGTTGCCGGATCTGTCGTCATGATTGGGACCACAGTCTTAAACACCAATGCCTATACCATCAACAGCCCCACTCAAATTACGGTCAATACCCCGCCTGTGGGCAACCCCCTCGATACAGTGACCATTTTTAACCCAGCTGGCAGTGCCGTTTCCTCACTCTTGTACAAAGACGTGATCAATTTTATTGGCAACGCAGCTTTGGTCACACGCACCGATGTTAACTTTGCAATTGAAAACGCACACGGCATCAATGTAGACCACAACAGCAATATCTATATCGCCTCGCTCAGCCACAAAATTTATAAATTTAATCAAGCCGGTCAAAACCAATGGGTCTCAGGCGACAATTCTGCGGGATTCCGCAAAGATGAATTGTTTTTCCCTGCAGATAAGCTCAAAGAGACCACTTTGGCCAATGCCCGTTTCTCTGGCCCAGAAGATTTGGCCAATGACAGCTTCGGCAATATCTATGTGGCCGATACCAGTAACCACGCCATTCGCAAAATCACCCCCGATGGCAAAGTCCAGGTCATCGCCCGTTTGCCGGGCCCCGAAGGAATTGAAATCAGCAAAAACAACGAATTGTTTGTGACCTGTACGGATCCCCCGAATGCCACCACGACGGTGACCAATGTCTTTGTGGCCAAGATTGCCAATCTCAACAATTTGCCCACCTTGGCAGAGGCCCAGCTCTACGATGTGAATAAAACCCTCACCCCCAATGTGCAGATTATTGCAGGGGGTGCGCCAGCGGGTGCTGCAGGTGCCACACCTGTGAGCCCGATTGCTGATGCCCGCTTCTTACATTTGGAAGGCCTGGGCATAGATGGCGATGGCAACGTCTATGTGGCCGATGTGAATAATTACCAGATTCGCAAAATCAATTTCCAGACAAACCAAGTCACGGTTTTTGCAACCTTGAGCTATTCCTTTGCGCCGCCCAATTCGGATTCCCGACCCTGGGTGGAAATGCATGAGATCCGCGTAGACCCTTATGGCAATGTTTTTGTGCCTGCTCCCTGCTGTAATTTTGGCTTTAACAGCGCCTCTAAAATTTACAGAATCACTCCCTCTGGCCAGATCTCAAGGATCGCCGGAACGGGCTCCACTGGCTTAGCAGAGGGAAAACCGTTAACAGTGGCCACTTTTAGCAGTCCCAGAGGCATTGATTTCGCCCCAGATGGTACACTGTATATAGCGGATACAAGTTGGGGTATTCGCCGTATCGATCGATATCAACCTTTGCCGGTCAATAATTGATGAATAACTTAAAACACACTTTTCGACTTTTTACTGCATTAACGGTCTCATTGCTTGTCTTTGGGAGCTGCAGCGATGTTCAACTGAACTATGGGGCACCACTGAGCGGTCTGGTGAATCTCAGTGAACGCAACCGCAATGCAAATAATCCCAATACCCAAGAAAATTTTGAGCAGCAGCGGGTGCCTGTCACCTCTCCCACGCCCAACGATCGGGGTATCGGAGACGGAGGAAGCACAGGCCCTGCTGGAGCAGGTAAAACGACCACCCTGCCTCCGGTAGCAACAATCCCCGAGAAAACGCCCCCTGAGGCACCTGTCAAAGGGGTCAGCGATACAATTCCTTCATTAAAATTACGGGCAATTCCTGGCCGTGTTGAACTGTCTGGTTTTGGCAGCGAACAGACGATTCAGCTCTTGCTTCAAGATCTCAATGGCAATAATTTGGATTTAACAAAATACGAATTTAATTGGGAGTCGCTTTCGCCAAGCCTGATCAGCGTGGATAACAAAGGTGTCACTCGCTCAAAAACCACCTCTGGCAGTCACAAAGTGGTTGTCAGCCTCAAGTCTGATCCCACCGTCAAAGCTGAGATCGAAGTGGTCATCAGTGCGCCTTCCTCAGGTGGTGGTGGTGGTGGTGGTGGTGGCGGCGGTGGCGGCGGTGGCGGCGGTGGCGCGCCCCCAGCCGGTGGTGGTGGGCCAGTAGTCACTCCTGTGCAAGTAACGGCATTGAGTGTTGCTCAAGGCAGCGTGAGTGAGTCTGTGACTCTGACTGTGAGCGGATTTAACCCCCAAACCAGTGCAGCCACTGTCACTTTTACAGGGGGAGTTCAAGCCACAATCACAGCAACCACCGCCAATAGCGTAACGGTCACGATTCCACAAGGAGCCACAACAGGTGTAATTGCTGTGTCTTCAGCAGAAGGAACAGCCAATTCAACCACCTTTACGATTGTGCCCAAAGACAATGTAACGGGTGTGGTTATTTTCCAATAGCTTTGTCGTCTTGTTTGTCTTGGGCCTGTTCGCCCAAGGCTTTGGCAACCACATCTTGCTGGGCATATCCGAGGCGAACCAATAGGGTGCCCAGACCTGTCTTTTTATCTGTGTTTTCTCTTTGCAGGGTCAGGGCATGTAACAATTGCCACTCTTGAATGACCCCTGCATTGACCAAACGTTCTCCCAATTTAGGCACTTGGGCAGGGGGAAGATTGGGCGGAAGTGGTTCAAAATAAGGGGCTGCAGCCCCAGACAATTGGATACTTAACGCCCGAGATAATTTGTCTTGGGCCACATAACCCAGTTCAATGAGCAGGCTGCCCAACCGTTTACCCTGGTTGGTGGGCTCTTTTTGAGCCAAGAGGGCATGGGTCAATTGCCATTCTTCGAGCAGTCGTTCTTCGAGCATGATTTGCCCCAACTTTTTGGGACTTTTCAGATTAAACATCGCCTCAAACTCATTCGACACGGCAGGCGCTGCGAAGGTATTCTCAACATTGGTGTACGTATTGGGAGCAGACAGTTCGGGTTTTAAAGCCTGTATATCCGCTTCGGAGGCATACTCAAAAGAAATCAAAATTTCTTCCAGGCTCATCATTTGCGAAGAGGGCAAACGGCACTGGTACGCCAAAACTTCCGTGAGTTGCTCGTGGGTCAATTTGCCCTGCTTGATTAAAAGCGTTCCGAGTATTTCAGATTCGGCCATGAAAAAAAAACCTTTCACCAGATTACCTATGTGTATATCATCATACCTGTGAGCCAAGCAATTGACTATATTGGATTGACAATCTGAGCTTAAGAGGCTTTGCCACTTGAGCAGCGGACAGCAAGTTTACATCACGTCCAGTGAGCGCAGGTAGCGGCGAAAACCATGCATGACCCACAGGTGCATCAGGGCCTGGGTCCAGTTATAGATGAACCAAGGCAAACTGGGAGAAAAATCGTGAATGGCAGCAATCACGTAATTTTGCCCCAAAACCTCACGAAACTCCAGCCGGCCGCGCAGGCGGGTTTTGCGGCTGGCCAAAAGGCCCCCGGTGATATAAAAAAGCGTGCGGTGTAAATTGCTGCGCTCGACCGAAAATTTGAGCACGAGCAGGGGCGAACGAATGCCCTTGAGATAAAAACGGCAGGTGCGCTGACTATCGACATCAACCCGCACAAAGGGATGCAAAAAACGCGGCAGCCAGAGCGTGTATTTTTCGGCGATCCAGAGCGCGTTTTTGCCAGCAGGCAAAGGCAGACGTTGAACCGAACGCACAATTTTTTCCGATTCGGGATAAATATTGTCAGAGAATTGCAGACTTTCTGTGTAGCGGGTTCGTTGGGGACGTCTGATGCTGGGCGTTTGCGTCTGGGCCAAAAGGGCCTTTTCAACGGCTTCAGCAAAGCCCATTCCCTCAATTCCCAAGAGAGTTTGTAATTCCAGTGAATGCGCCACCATCGGGTACTTGAGGCTTTCCACCAGTGGATTCACCAATTCGGGTGGGGCACTGGCAATTAAACTGACCCAAAAACGCGAAACCTTGACAGGCATCCAGGGCATCGGCAGAATCAGGCGTTTGAGTTTCATCACCTGGGCAGTGACTTTCATCAGATCGAGATAGCTGAGGATATCTGGCCCACCCACATCAAAGAAACGCCAAAACAATTCTTTTTGGCCGAGCGTTTTGACCAAAATGCTGATCACGTCATCAAGCGCAATCGGTTGGGTTTGGGTCAAGGTCCAAGGCGGGCAAAGCATGATCGGCAGACGTTTGACCAGCTTTTCGATAATTTGAAACGAAGACCCACGGGGCCCCACAATGATCGAGGCCCGAATCGAAGTCACGGGCACGCGGTAATCCGCCAGGGTTTGCTCGACTTCTAGGCGACTGCGCAAGTGTGAAGAGAGGTCGCCAAATTCAGGAATAATCCCACCGAGGTAGACAATATGTGCAACCCCCGTCTGTTGACAGGCGCGGGCAAAATTATCTGCCAGAATCAAGTCCATATCGGCAAAGTGGCCCTGGCTCAAGTGGGCCGAAGGCAACATTGAATGCACCAGATAAAAAGCATAATCGGCGCCTTGCAGACCCATTTCGGCTTGGAGCAGTGAGAATAAATCACAATAACGCCACTCCACCCCTGGCGAATCTGCTTGGGGCGACCGGCTGAGAGCAATCACATCGTAATGCGGCAAGAGGGCCTCAATCAGGCATGAGCCAATATAGCCGCTGGCTCCCGCTACGGCGACTTTGGCGCGCACGCCTTAGGCCTCCAAAGGGTTGGCTGGTGCCGGTCTTAAGAGTTTTTCCGAAGCCAAATCAGGGCTGAGAGTTCCGTTTGCCCGCATCAGACGGGCATGATGCAGGGCCCAATAAACCGTGGGGAAAGCCAATTCTGACCAGGGAATATCTTGCCAGGCAAAAATTTCAGCTTCCAGGCTCTCTTCACCGGGCATCAGCTCGGGTGTTGTCATTTCAGCCAAATAGAGCAATTGCACTTGTGAAAGGTGGGGCAAATTATAAACAGCCAAAAGTGAACGGATTTCCAAACGGGCCCCCGACTCTTCGTGGGCCTCGCGCAGGGCCCCTTCTTCGGTGCTTTCGTTGAGTTCGAGATAACCTGCTGGAATGGTCCAAAATCCACTGCGGGGCTCAATGGCGCGCCGACAGAGCAAATAACCCTCCTGATAATAAGCGACACAGCCCACAACCACATTGGGGTTTTGGTAATGCACCCGTTCACAGGCCGAGCAAACAGGCCGTTTGCGGTTATCTCCAACAGGAATCAGCTCTTGGATCGGCCCTCCACAGGCTGGGCAGAATTGAATGGCAGGCATCGCAGGCTCCTTCAGGAATACTCAAATTATGCCATTTTCTGGTTGCGTATTTCAAGCATGGGGCAAGTTTAGTCGGGGTTGGAGAACAGGCCGGCTAAAATTTCCAGGCTGCCCAGAATCGCTTCATGGCTGGGACCAAAATCCACCAAACAGGCAATTTCGCTGACCCCTGCCGCTTTGAGCGCCTGCAATAAAGGAGCCACGCTTTCAGGCGTCCCCATCAGCGACCGGCTGGAAAAATAGCGTTCGAAGGCAAAATCCAAGAGGGTCTCGGTGTCTTCGTCGGAAAAAGCCTCGGGGTTCAGTTCAAGCCCCGCACTATGGCTCAGTTTGCCCAAGAGGTGTAAGGTGCTGCGCAAATAGTCTTTTAAGGGAGTTGCCACCTGAGTTCGAACAGCTTCGAGATCCCGGCCCAAAAAGGTATGCAAAAATACACAGACCTGAAACTGTGCGGGATCATGCCCCGCCTCTGACAGTGCTTGGCGGTAGAGCTTGAGTTTATCGCTCAGCTCTTCGACGTCTTGATCCAAAAGACAGGTTAAAAGATGGGCACCCACAGACCCAATCTTTTGATAGGATTCGGGATTGCCAATTGCGGTGATCCAGACGGGCAGCTCTGCTTGCAAAGGGCGTGGGTGGGTCTGAATGGCGATGGTGCTCCCGCTGCCTTCGCGGCGGTCCAAGCTCTCACCGCGCCAAAGAGCCCTCACTTCTTCGATAGATTTGTACATGTGCGCATGGCGATCGCCATAATGTTCTGGCGCCAGAGCAAAATCGTGGCTGTGCCAGCCCGTGGCAAATGACAATTCCACTCGGCCCCCACTGAGATGATCCACCACGGCCCAATCTTCGCTGACGCGAATCGGGTTGTGCAGGGGCAAGACAACACTGCCTGCCCGCAACTTCAGTTTTTTTGTCTCGCGGGCCAGAGCCGCTGCCAGCACCGCTGGGCTGGGAAAAAATCCCCCCAGCGAGTCAAAATGCCGTTCGGGGGTCCAAATGCCCGCAAAGCCCCATTGTTCTGCCTGTTTGGCAATCTGAATCAGGCTTTCATAGCCCTGGGCCTGGGCATAATCGGCTTTGCCAAAGAAAAACAGACTGAATTTGACTTTTTTTTCAAGCTGCTGCAGATGGGTGATCAAAGCCCCCCGCAATTCGCGGATGCCATTTTGCAAGTCGGGAGATAAAGCACCGCGGGGGGCACGGACATGTAATTCGCCGCCTTGAAGACTCAGGTTGATTTCAGCTGCTTGCAAAGCCTGCAGGAGTTCAGGCAGCAACCACACCTTCGGCCTCCAAATAATTCAATAGCCGGGAAATGCTGGGATATTCAAAGACCAAAGTGGGGTCCAATTCCAATCCCCATGTGTCTTCCATTTCGCCTGTCAGGGAAATAATCACTGTAGAATCCAATCCCAAAGCGGCAAAGGGCTGTTCTGGGTCAATTTCTGAGACCGGCCTTTCGGCGAGTTCAGCGATTTCGCTCAAAAACCAGTTTTCCAGCTCGCTGCGCTTGGGTTTTAACGTTTTTTCCATTTTTTTAGTTTTCCTTTGAGATACGCGTTCTGGCATAATTTGCGTTGAATTTTGCCACTGGAGGTCTTGGGCAAAGCACCTGACTCAACCAAAACCAACTCATCGAGATGCAAACCTTCTGCTTCAGCCAGGGCATTGCGGGCAATTTTTTCGAGTTCAGAGACAGATAAAGAGCACTCATTGCGCACTTCTTGGACCAGAATCAGCTTTTCGGGAGATTCTCCCAGCGAAAAAGCCGCCCCACAGCCGGTGCGGAAGTTGGCATTGGCCTTTTGCACAGCCTGTTCGATCACCGGGGGAGAGTGGTTTTGGCCCTGCAAAATAATCAGTTCTTTGCGCCGCCCTGTAATAAACAGATCTCCTTCAAAGATAAAACCAAGGTCGCCACTGCGCAGCCATTTTCCAGCTTCGGGTTCAGCTGCGATTTCGGCAGCAAAAGTCGCTTGCGTCTCTTCGGGCTGTCGCCAATAGCCCTGGCCAACACTGCCTCCCTGAATCCAGATTTCACCCACTTGCATGGGTCCCAGGCGTTGACAGGTCTCAGGATCAACGATACAAATGTGGGTATCTGCCCAGCTTTGGCCCAAACCGACCATGACACGCCCATCTGGGCTGGGCAGAACTTGGTGTTGGCTCAGGGCTTCGCGGTCAAAACTGCGCACAACAGGGGAGTTCAAGGGTTTTCCACCTGTCACAAACACAGCCGTTTCTGCCATACCATAGGCATTGTAATAAGCAGTATGGTTAAAACCACAGGGAGCAAAGCGTTCAGCGAAGCGCTCCAGGGTCTCGGGATTGATGGCTTCAGCGCCATTGAGAGAGATGCGCCAATGGCTGAGGTCTAATCCTGTCAATTGTTCTTCGGAAATCTTTTTCAGGCACATGCCAAAAGCAAAATTGGGGGCACAGCTGATTGTGCCCTGGGTTTCACTCAGGGCCATCAGCCAACGCTTGGGCTTTTGCAAAAAATACAGCGGTGAAAACGTTGTGGAACGGGCATTGATAAAACGCGGAAAGACAATGCCCGCCATCAGGCCCATATCGTGATAAAGCGGCAGCCAAGAGACAATATGTTCTTTGACAGCAGGCATGGTTTGCCATGGTGCGACCAGTGAGAGCAAATTGGCGTAGACATTGCCATGGCTCAACATCACCCCGCGCGGTGTGCCCGTTGAACCTGAGGTGTATTGCAAAAGAGCCAAATCATTTTCGCTGGGCAGACTGGGCAGACTGAACAGATCTGGGCCATGGCCCAGCGGGACTTCTGCCACAAGATCTTCCAGGGCATGCCAATGCATGCGCCGCAGGCTGCCCACCAGCCACTTGACCCATTTTGAGAGTTTGAGCAGGGGTGACGAAGTGAGGACCGCAACCGCTTGGGCGTCCTCGGCAATGCCCAAAAAACGTGTGCGGGTGCGCGGGTCTGCAGGCGGAAAGGTGGGAATCGCAACCATGCCCGCACGCAGGCAGGCCCAAAAGGCCAAAGGAAATTCAAGTCCAGGCTCAAACAAGAGCAAAATACGGCTCTGGGGTGGGTAGCACTTGGCCAAACCAGCGGCCACTGCCTCGACCTGTTTTAAGACCTCTGCCCCACTCAGTTGCAAACGCTTGGCGGGGTTTTCATGCCATTGCGCATAGACAATTTCTTCGCCATTTTTGGCGGGGTCTAAACAGGAGACAAGCAATTGCGACATCCAAAACTCCCGGGTCTCAATAAGTCAGAATAGGGTATTTTAGCGCATGCAGACCCAAAACCTAAGCCCCAAAACCGAACCCTACTCGTGGTCGAGAGAACAGGGTGGTATACTGAACGCACTGAACGCAAAGACACAAGAAAAAGAGGGAACCGTTTCCATGTCGCAAGATCTACCGAATATGCTCTCTCCTCAGAAATTAGACGCCACGGCCGCCTATTTTCGCCAGCTGATGAGTGAAAACATGTTGAGAGACATGGTGATGGAAAAGTACCTGCCTGCGGTTCGCAGTGTCTTTGACAATCTAGAATTGCGCCAGATTCACGATCAGATCGTGCAAGAAGTGGTGCAAGAGTGCAAAGACAAGAAAAAACCCTATTGTATCAAACACTTCCGCAACCAACGCACCAAATCGAGTGTGCCAGGTGATGATGCCATCATCGAAGGTGTTTACCTTGAAGTGGCCAATCCGATCACCAATAAAAATCTGGTTATTCCCATGGAAATCGTGCACGGCATTGTCAATCACAGAATGCCGGGCTTCCGCGAAATCATGCGCAATTTGGGTGACAGTCCACTGGGGCACACGGACCAGTATTTGGAGATCAAAAACTTCATGAAGGTCGTTGAGCCTTTGGGGATGCCCGACCAAGTGGGCAATGAACTCGAAGCCCTGCGCCCAGATATTGAAGAAATTGTTGACAGCCGATTCCGCTCGATGACCGCTGAAGCCAAAGAGTTGGATCAGAGTGGCTTTCAACAAGATGAATACGAACGCGAACGGGATATCCCTTCACTGTTTAATATTCTTAAAGCCATGGTGCAATGGGGCGCAGACGATATCCATATCAAAGCAGCCTGCCGTCCTTTGGGGGTCTTGCGGGGTGATGTTGTGCCTCACCCCGAGTTTCTCACCTTTTTAGAACCCGAAGACACCCAGCACTATGCTTTCCGCGCTCTGAGCGAAGAGCAAATTATGCAATTTGAAGAGACCCGAGAAATGGACACCTCCTTTTCGGTGCCGGGTGTGGCCCGTTTCCGCTGTAATGTCTATTGGGCCCAGGGCACTGTCGGCATGGTGCTCCGTCTGATTCCCAACGATCCTTTGCCCACCCACGTCTTGATCATTCCCCAAATTCTCAAGAAATTGGTTTTTGAGCGTTTGGGACTGGTACTGGTAACCGGCCAGACCGGCTCAGGGAAAACAACCACTTTGGCCTCGATTATTGAATTTGCCAACCAAAACCGACAGAGTCACGTTTTGACCCTGGAAAACCCGGTGGAATATGTCTACACCAATAAAAATTCAGTCTTTACCCAGCGTGCGATTGAGATCGACTCACTCAGCTTCCCAATGGGCATGCGCGCTGGCCTGCGTCAAAAGCCAGATATCATTCTGATCGGGGAAATGCGCGACCAAGACACGATTATCGCGGGTCTCAAAGCGGCGGAAACCGGTCACTTGGTTTTGAGCACCTTGCACACCAACGATGCGGTCCAAACCATCAACCGTATTATCAACACCTTCCCGCCCCACGAACAGGAGCAGGTGCGATTGCAGCTCTCTGAGACGATCCGAGCCTCGATCTCGCAACGTCTGCTCAAGCGCTGGGATCGCCCAGGCCGCGTCTGCTCAATCGAGATTTTGTTGATCACCCCCAATGCCCGTGGCGACAACTCCCGGGATTATATTCGCCGCAATGAAATCAATGAGCTGTATAAGGTCATTGAGACCAGCCCTTACGACGGTATGCAATCGGGCAATATGTCACTGTTTGAATTCTATGATAATTGTGTGATCAGCGGTTCAGACGCATTGGCCCTGTCTGACAACCCTGAGCAAATGAGCCAATGGATCCGACGCGTCGCAGGCAAAGGCATTTCCTGATTCAGGGCCTCAATGCCCTGATCCTGGCTTTGGTGCTGGTGCTGGCGGCTTTGCCCGCCAGTGCTAAGGTGCTGCTCAAAACCACCCTTTCACCCAACCCGGCCCAAGTGGGTGAACAGGTGCATCTGCGCATCGACCGAATCGAAGATATGTCTGCCTCACAGACCACGATGCAAACCCCCAACCCGGAGTTCCCCATCATTCCGGGTTTAAGCTTGCTCTCAAGCCAGGTGGGCCAGAATATCTCAACCCAGAACAATCAGGTGCGGGTTTTGTTGCGCTACCACTTTATTTTGGTCGCCACACAAACGGGAAATTTCCCGATTCCCCCTTTGAGCATGGGTTATGATCAAGACAAAGTCTTGCTTTCAGATGAATTGACCCTTAAAGTTCAGGCCCCACCCGGCCAAGGGGGAGGCTCTTGGTTTTGGGTTGTGCTGTTTGGGATTTTGCCCTTGCTCGGTGTTGGCCTTTGGCTTTTGCGCCGAAAATCCAGCACAAAAGTCAAGACGCAAGACAAACATGGGCAAAATCAGACTCAAAAAGCTCAACCGCTCGAAAGGGTCACCGTCACACTGGAGACGGCGCCACCGGCAGCTTCAACCATGAAAGCAAATCAAATTTTGCCCGAACCCAACTCGCTCGAAGCCTTGCGGAATGCGTTTCGGATTGAATTGGGCAAACGCTTCGAAACATTGCCCAGCGGGCTGACCAGCCAAGAAATCGTCAATTGGCTGAAAGCCCAGGGCGTCGCGGAAGCCCTCTTAGATGAGTTGGAAATTTATTTGCACCATTGTGATCATCTGCGCTTTCAGCCCCAAGGGGTAGAAAATGATGAACTGGCGCTTTTACACCAACAGGCTGAACAGATTTTAAAGCAAATGAAGCCTTGATTTCAGACCGTTTTGATAAATGTCCAAACTGTTATTTCAATTGTGTCGTTTGCTATATTCGCAGATCTCCAACTATGTTATGCTGGGTTCGCAGCAGCGGAATGACCCCTTTTCAGTTATAGCTTGACCCGGAAACAGAATGCAGGAACCACTTAATTGCACCACAACGGGATGGATGATCAAAGATTATTCCATCTTGGCCGAATTGCCTGCCCGTTCAGGCAGTCGCCTCTTTTTGGGGCGTGACACCCATGGTTTAAAAGTCCATCTCAAGCTCTTTCAACCTGATTCCCGGACCAATTTGAGTTTCGAAGAGCAATTGCTGCGCTTTCGCCGCGAATGTGAAATTCACCATTTTCTCAACCATCCCCGCATTGTTCCCGCCTTGGATGTTTTTGATCTGGATGGTTATCCCTGTCTGGTAACAGAATACAAACCCTTCCCAAGTCTTGAAACCCTGCTGCAGAGCCAACACGCTCTTTCTTTGCTTGAAACCCTGATTCTGATTCAACAACTCTGTCAGGCCTTGCACTATCTACATGATCAGGGTGTGATTCACAGAGATATCAAACCCGAAAACATTCTGATCAATGATCAAAAACAGATTTTTCTGACAGATTTTGGCTGTGCCCGTCAGGTCTTCGCTCCAAGTTTAACCCAAACCCGCATGTTACAAGGTTCTTTGGCGTATATGTCGCCCGAACAAATCATGGGGGATGCCGATTTGGACTACCGCACCGACCTCTTTTCGACGGGGGTGGTCTTTTACCGACTTTTGACTGGCCAATTGCCCTTTGAAGGCGATGAACTCAATGACTTGGTTCAAAACCTGCTCACCCAGTCTCCCCCCCGCATTCGCAGTGCCAATCCCTGGGTTCCTCCCTGTTTAGAAGAGTTGGTCTATCACAGCTTACAAAAAGACAGAGACTACCGCATTCCCACCGCCCGCAAACTGGCTCAAGAAATTGAAAAACTGCTTGAAAATGCCGATATTTATTATGCCGAAGGCTGCCTGCGCCTGGAAAAATACCAAGAGGCAGATGCCGGTCGCGAGTATTGTCTGCTGGCTTTGCAAAAAAATGGCTATCATCTGCCTTCACTCAAAATGCTCGGGCAAATTTATCAAGAGCAGGCCCAGTGGGCCCGTGCAAGGCGTTGTTATGAGCGGATTCTCGAATTGCAAGATCGCGATCCTGCCGTTTATTTTGCCCTCTGTAAAATCGAAAAAGCAGAAGGTTTTATCGAAGCGGCTTTTTCCTTGGTCGAGCAGGCCCACCAACTCGACCCGAATAATTTGCTCTATCCCTTTGAAATGGGCTGTTTATTGCAATTGCTCAATCGGCGATACGAGGCTCTGGCACAGTTTCAAAATCTGATTCAGCTCGACCAGACCTGGGAACCGCCTTTTACAGAAGCAGGCAATCTCTATTATCTCGAAGGGCAAAAAGAAGCGGCTCTCGACCATTACCGTAAGGCTTATGAGCTCCAGCCCCAGGCCTTTGACACGGTTTATCACCTGGCTTCGCTTTACCATGAGCTGGGTTATTATCACGAAGCCCTGCGCCTCTATCAGCAACTCAACCAAGATTTTCCGGGCTCATTCGAAACCCGCCACAACCTGGCCAATCTCTATTACCATTTGGGTGAACTGGCCCAGGCCCGGCATATACTCGAAGCACTCTTGAACGAAATAAATTGGGTGCATTCACCCGAATGGGAAATCAGCTACCGACTCTTGGGATTTGTCTATGGCCGCTTGAATCTGCAAGCTCCTTCGATAGAAATGTATAAACACGCCATTTTGTGTAAACCAGAGCAAATGGATGCCTATCTCTATCTGGCTTTTGCCTATCGCGAGGCCTTGCGACTTGAAGAGGCAATCAAAACCCTGATGTATATTTCCCAATTGCCAGTGGGAAGCGGCGAAGCCGTGGTTTATTTTTTGATGGCCCGGGGTTATTTCGAACAGGGCAAAGAAGCAGAAGCACAACAGGCCTTGGAGCAATGTCTGAGCTGCACCGCAACCCTGACCACAGCGATGGAACAGCAGGTTTTGCAAGATCTGCAATTCCTCAAAGGCCGTCTTGGCAGCGAGCGAAAAAAGATGCGCCCACGTCCAAATGCCTCACACCAACCGCATCAGACAGAACCAGTATCCGCAAACCCAAAGACCATCTTGCTCTTTGCCAAACCGGTCAGCAAACGCAAAAGTGCAGTCTAAATCATTGAAACTTCTTTTCCGTTTTTTTTCGCTCTGGCTCATCTTGGGCCTGCTTTCGGGCTGCCCTGACTCTGGAGAGGGTCTGAAAGTAGCTGTAGCTGTCCCCCTCACTGGGCCTCGCTCCCAACAGGGACAGAGTATTGTCAATGGTGTGATGTTGGCTGTCGAAGAATTGAATCAAGCGGGCGGCATTGATGGGAGATCCATCTCCATGAGCATTCGCGACGATCAGGGGCTTTTGGAGCAGGCCCAAAAAATAGCTGGGGAATTAATCAGTGAAAAACCAGAAGCGGTTTTTGTCGCTTTGGAACCTGAAATTAGCCGGGTCGTGGTACCGCTTTATACCCAAGAAAAGATCATGGTGCTCAGTCCCAGCACTCCCTTGATGAGTGATCCGGCTTCTGCCAATTTGACGCGTCAGAACTTGGCCAATCCCTCACAAGAGGCCCAACGTTTGGTGCAATTTATGATAAATTCGGGATATCGCCGCTTGGCATTGGTCCATGACTCAGGGCTCTACGGACAGACCTTGCGCAAAGAAGTGCGGCGTCACTTGCGATTTCAGGGGCTGGAGCCCGTTTGGGAAAATCGCACCAGTGCGGAACCTATAGCAGAAAACCTGGATGCCCTCTTGGCTGCAGGCAGTGAAGGCATTATCTATTGCGGCAATTATCCTCTGGCAGCCCAATGGGCCGAGGTACTTTCCAATCAAAAGCTCAAATTGGTTTTGGCTGGCCCGCAAGAATTATTCAACCGCGAATTTGTCAGGCAGGCCGGAAAAAGCAATGTAGGCAATGTGGTCGCCCTCTATCCGCGTGTGGATTACCCCATCGAATTTTGGGATCGCTACAAACGCAAATTTGGCGATCCGTCGACCCGGGCTATTCTGGCCTATCTCAGTACCAAAGCCCTGTTTCAGGCCTATCAGTCCGAAGAAACACGCGCCTTGCCCAAGATACTCAAACGTTTAAGTCAGCCCTCAAAGTTCGCCTATTTACATGCCCCCCAGGCAAAATTGCCCGAAGATTACCTGCGTCTCTGGCAAGCCAATCAACAGGGCCAATTTCAAGAGATGGCAGAAATTGCCGCACAACGCTGGCGTAAATCGGGGATTTGGCTGGGGGAATCCGGCCGCAAAGTATCATCAAAACGGCCCCGCTGAAACCTTTTTGGCATAAATTGCGTCTTCCGACTGTGCATCCGCGCTCAGCAACGATACAATTGAAAAAAAACGAGGTATGACTATTTTTATGCAATTCAAGAAATCGCTGGCCCTCCTGGCCCTGATGACTACGGCTCTTGTGGCTTGCGGCCCGAGTGCCCCTCTGACACAAACATCCACTGGCAAGACCATTGAAGGAGACAAGGCCATTGCGGGCAAAGTAACCGGCAGCAAAGTCGGATCCAGCACCAAAATTGCTGTCTTTGGCGCTTTCAGCAATATTTCCGGCAATAAAATTGACGCTGAAAACCAAACCATCGAGAATGATATTACCCTGGTTGTGGCCCCAGTCAAAGATGGCGCCTATAATTTTGCCCTGCCCAAAGCCCCTCAAAAAGCCCAGGGTGCCATTTTAAAGATCTTTGCCTTTAACGATACCAATGGCAACAGCGTCTACGATGATTCCGAACTCAAATCCAAAGAGGCCACCATGACCTTTGCTGTGGGCATTGGTTATACGGGTGCTGAAGATGCTGATGGGAATAAAGTCGTGATTGATCCTCTGTCATCGTTTAAAGATTTTAACTTTAAACTTGACTAAGTGAGTTTGATTTAAGCGCCTTTGCGAATGTGCAAAGGCGCTTTTTTATTGGTCCAAAGCGCTATGTGTCATGTGCTGACACGGCGAGCCCCTTGATAATAGCGGGTAAAATAAGGGGAATCGAGCCGATCGTATGAAACCACTCTTCCGGTGCGGGGAGCGTGGATAAACTGGGCTTCTCCGGCATAAATGCCGACATGGTCGACCCCTTTGCCTGAGATATTAAAAAAGACCAAATCTCCAGGCTGCAATTCGGCTTTGCTCACAAATTGGCCTTGCAAAAACTGCTCATTGGCCAGACGGGTCAGGGCCACGCCACGTAAAGAGAAAACATATTGTACCAATCCAGAGCAATCAAAGCCTTCTTGCGGGGTCTCTCCCCCAAATTTATAAGGCACCCCCAAATACTGCTTCGCCAACTCAATTACCTGGGCATCCCGGCTCAGGCCCGTTGGCCATTCAAACAAACCCTGAGGCATTTGATCGCCGGGTTTGACAGGCAATTCCAAAATCTGCGCGCCAGTATTTAAAGCAGGGGGTTCTACACGCCATTGCTTGTTCAGACTTGTCTTGCTCGTTTTGGGGACCGGAGGTGTCGAGACGTGTTTGACAGGGACAGATTTTTTTGGGGCTTGGGCTTGGTAAAAAAGCTGGGGCTTGGGTTCATCCCAGGCCTGAGAAGCTGGTTGTAGAGCTGTTTTACAACCAGTCAGTACAAAAGAAAACAGAATCAAAGCAAAATAAATGCGCATCATTTTATTATTGTGACGCTTCTGAACACCTCAAAGGTGTGATCAGGGTAACAAAAGAGAGGGTTCTCAGGCATTTTTAAAATCAAAATTGACATAAATCAATTTTTGGTTTCACTTTTATCAAGGGATAGCGCTGAACTGAATGAGAGAATGAAAAGAAGGCGATATATCAATACAAATACTAAATATATCTGGTATTTGGGTTATTGAAATCAAAACACTGACAATATCAATCTACAGAGACAGAGGCAATGATCATGAGTCACGATTTAGAAAAAGCCGTCGAGATTTCTCCGGATATCTTTTGGGTAAGCCAAAGAGATCCCAATAGCTTATTGCAAATCAACGTTTTTTTGCGCCGCTTTCGCGCCAATGGCAAAGCGATCAATTTTTTGATTGATCCGGGCCCCTCAGAGTTTTTTCCCACCATTTCTCGCAAAGTGGGCTCGATTATCAACGATATCACTCAAGTACAGATGTACTCAATCAACCACCAAGACCCTGATGTGGGAATGAATTCAACCTTTATCAGCAAAATGAATCCCCGCTCTCTTTGTCTTTGTACCGAAGATACCTGGCGTTTGATCCGCTTTTTTGAAATTCCCTCCAAGACCTATAAAAATATTCATTCATTTGACCAGCGCCGGGTCACTTTGGCGACCGACAAAGCCCATGTACTCGACTTTGTGCCCACCCCATATGCCCACTTTGTCGGGGCCTTTGCGATCTATGATCGCCAGTCTCGGGTCTTATTTACGGGTGACGTCTTCGGTGGACTCAATCCCCCGGGTGATTTGGGGCTTTTTGCAGGAGAGGGCCATTGGGATGGCATCAAAACCTTTCACCAAATTTATATGCCCTCCAAAAAAGCGGTCCAGCATACCATTGATGCCATTCGGGCCTTGGATCCCCCGCCCCTGATGATTGTGCCCCAACATGGTGCGATCTTGCAGGGCGAGATCATGGAGACCTTCCTCAATCGCCTCTACAATATCGACATGGGCATGGATCTCTTTGGCAAACAAGACGAAGGCATGATGCTCAAGGGCTATTCTGATGTCATCGCGATTCTCTTCCAGCGCTTTTTGGCCTTTGTCGGCCCCGAAGAAGCCGAATTGCTGTTCGACTTCTCGGATAAACAGCAAAAATTAATGCATTTGATCGATATCGATATCCAAGGACTCAAACAAATTTTTGCCCAACCCGAACAGGCTTTGGGACTGTTTTTAAACAAAATCGCCACTTTCCATGATCGGGGTGTGGTCAATGAGATCAAGTCTTTGGCGATCAAAGAAACCCTGCAGCGGCGATTGCCCCTGCCAATGGACCATCTCTACCAGGATACCTTTAACGATCAGCAGCAGCACAACCAAGTGTTGATCGAAGAAGACGCCACATTGTCTGGTGACGCCCTGCTGGTCTGATTCTAATTGGTTTTGCACAGCGGCCCTGGGAAAGACTTTCCCGGGGCCGTTCTTGTCCGAAAATGGCGAGTCAAGTTGGCCAAATAGCTTTAAACTGAAGTTATGAAAGTCAATTCAACCCAAGCAGAAATTTATTATCAGGCCATGCTGGCCCGCGACAGTCGCTTTGACGGTAAATTCTTTGTGGGGGTCAAAACCACAGGGATTTATTGCCGTCCGATTTGCCCGGCCCGGCCCCAGTTTAAAAATGTGGAATTTTTTAATACTGCCTTTGGGGCCGAACAAAAAGGCTACCGCCCCTGCTTGCGTTGTCGCCCGGAGGGAGCACCGGTTAGTTCGGGGCATTCGCAGTTGGTCATGCGTGCTTTGCAATTGATCGCATCTGAAAGTGGTCCGCTGTTGCAAGAGGCCGATTACGCCGAACAACTGGGAATTTCTGCACGCCATTTGCGCCGCTTGTTTCAAGCTGAATTTGGCCGTACGCCCAAACAAATTGCTGCGACATTGCGTCTCAATTTTGCCCGCAAACTGGTAAGTGAAACCGCTTTGCCTTTGACCACTGTGGCCCTGAGTGCAGGATTTCGCTCTTTGCGGCGCTTTAATGCCGCGTTTAAAGAGCGCTTTTCACGTCCCCCTTCTGAGTTGCGCATGACTTTGTCTGGAAGCGAAAAAGGGGGAATCAGCCCTTCGCTGATCACCCTGACCCTTCCCTATCGCTCGCCTTTTCATTGGGCAGGGATTCACAGTTTTTTTAAACGCCATGCTTTGCAGGGACCCGAGTTTTTTGGCGAAAACCATTATGAGCGGGTGTTTTCAATTAAGCATCAGATTGGTTGGCTGGAATTGCGCAATCTGCCCAAACAAGCCAGTTTACAACTCAGCTTAAATTGTCCCGATCCGCGGATCTTGAGCGCAGTGGTTCACCGCTTGCGCCGGATGTGGGATTTGGATTCGGATCCACTTTTGCTTGCGCAGGCCTTTGCAGGTATTCCTTTGTTAGCAGACACATTTTTCATCGACTCAAGCCGCCATGCAGGCTTGCGCTTGCCTGGGGCGTGGGACGGATTTGAAACGACAGTGGCCATCATTCTGGGTCAGAGGGTGTCGCTGGCGCGGGCCCGTGAATTATTGGCTGAGCTGATTCAAAGGTATGGTCCCAGCGTGATCCATCCCCAGACTTTAAACCCGGTTCAGATTTTTCCCTGTCCAGAAACCTTGGCAAATGCGCAAGAACTCCAACTCGGAACCACCCGGCAACGCTTGCAAACCCTCCAGAATCTGGCACGAATGGTGGTTTCTGGACAATTATCGCTCTCACCCGCCCAAGATCCTGAGCGCTTCCGTTCCCAATTGCAAAAGTTGCCAGGCATCGGCCCCTGGACGACAGAAATGATCGCGCTCAGGGTCTTGGGGGACACCGATGCTTTTCCTGCCAATGATCTCATTATCAAACGGATGTTAAAGGCCCATCCCGGATTGGAAATTGACACGCTCAAACCCTGGCGGGCCTATGCGGCTATTGCAATTTGGGAGCAGGCCTGGGTGGAAACCTCCCGCTAGACCATTCATTTTGTCAGCCCATTTTAGTCAACGTATGTGTTTAAAATAAAGATGATTGAAGGAGACGCCCGATGCCAAACGCCTATTTAAAAATGTGCAGCCCTGTGGGTCAATTGACACTGGTGGCTTCAGAGACAGCCCTAAAAGCGGTTCTCTGGGAAAACGAAAAAACCGGCAGGGTACCGCTCGACTGTGGCAGCGAAAAACCCGATCATCCGGTACTCAAAGCTGCAGCAGAACAATTAAACGCCTATTTTAAAGGGGAAATCACAGCTTTTGATCTGCCCCTTGATCCTGTCGGCAGCAGCTTTCAACTCAAGGTTTGGCAAACCCTCGCCACCATTCCCTATGGCCAGACCCTGTCCTATGGGGAATTGGCCCAGCGGGTGGGCAGCCCCAAAGCGGCACGGGCCGTGGGAGCGGCCAATGGCAAAAACCCACTTTCGATTGTCTTGCCCTGCCACCGCGTGATCGGGGCAAACGGTCAATTGACAGGCTTTGCCAATGGTCTGGAAGCCAAGGCCAAGCTTTTGGCCTTGGAGAATCCCAACAGATAATTAACTGGAAATGCATTGAGTTATCACCTCAACGATTAAACCTGTTGGCTTACGGTCATTTCTCAGGCTTGGCTTCAAAGCTGCCATTGGGCTGAATAAACACCACTTTGTCGGGTTTTTCCCCTTTGAATTCAAAGCGAATTTGATAGCCATCCAGCCCCTTGAGTTTAAACTGATGCAATTTTTGTGGGATTAACTCAAAAGGCGGTTGCCCCGTGGCATGAGCAACCAAGGCGTTGCCTTTGAGTTCAATTTTGATCTTGAGTCCCGCCATGTCAAACTGGCCAGTATAACGTTTGAGATAGGCCGGGTTTTTCATTTGCTCTGGGGCCGTACGGGCAAAGACAATGGCCTCTCCCAACGGCTCCAATTTGAGTGAGACCCGTTCCAAATCGCCCTCTTCATTGATCTGAAAATGCAAGCGCACGCCATCGAGAACCGAATCGCTCTGCCGCAAAACAAAGCTGTCGTAATGCCAATGTTCCAAATTACCCGCAAAGTCGTGGTACTTGAGTTTCAGGCCCGATCCCTCTTTGCGAATAGTCAAATCGCCATAGGCTGGATGGCTGTATACGCCGGCAAAATCAGTTAAATCGTGGGAGGTTCGGGTATGGGGCACACGCGCGCTGGCATCGGAACTTTTGCTGATTTTTTCGGCCTGCTCCAGCCCCTGTTTGAGACGGCCATTCCAATCCACAGGCTCCAAATCCAAGAGCAAATCAGTCAGGCTCAAATTGAGCAAATTGGGCAGGGCATCGCCGTCTTTATTGCTGAGGATCACAATGCCCAGTTTCTTTTCGGGAATCAGCGAAACCAGGGCCGAAAAGCCATCAATATTTCCCCCGTGATGAACCATCTGTACCCCGCGGTAGGGGTGAATCATCCAGCCCATACCATAGAGCATATAGGGGATTTCGGGTTGGCTGCCCCGGCTTTGCATCACCACCTGGGGACTGAGCACGTCTTTGAAGGCCAGGTCCGCTAAGATTGTTTTGTCATCCAAGCGGCCCTGGTTTAAATTCAGGCGAATCCACTGTGCCATGTCGTTGACAGAGGCATTGATCGCCCCAGCAGGGGCTGCTCCTGCGACAGAGCGAAAGGGAATCCGTTGCACACTCTTCCCCTTTTTGCGATGGGGCAAAGCGTGGTTGGGATCGGTTTGTAATTCGGTCAAACTGGCGTTGCTGCGTTTCATGCCCAAGGGCAGAAAAAAGCGGGTTTGGATCAATTGCTCCCAACTCTGACCTGTGATTTCTTCAGCCAGCAATCCGGCACTCATATACATCAGGTTTTGGTATTGAAAGCGGGACCTCAAATCTGCACTGGGTGAGAGATATTTGAGTTTGGCCAACAATTCGGGGCCTGTAAGCGAAGTACCATACCAAGCCAAATCATGGCGGGGCAAGCCCGACAGGTGGGTGAGCAAATCACGGGAGGTTATATGTTCTGTGGCATAGCTCTCTTTGAGCTGAAACTTGGGCAAATAATTGCGCACAGGGGCATCCCAGTCCAGTTTGCCTTCGTCGACCAACATCGCCAACAAAGTGGCAGTAAAAGCCTTGGTACATGAGCCAATCGCAAAGAGGGTATCGGCGTCTACGGGTTGTTTTTCTTCCAGGCTACGCAGGCCAAAGCCCTTCGCCAACCAGACTTGGTCATCTTTGACAATCGCCACAGCGAGGCCTGGGGTTTTCCAGCTTTGGCGCAGATTTTCGATCGTACTGAGTACCTTTTCGCGTTGAATCTTGTCTTTTTCTGTAGCCTGGGCGGTTTTGGCCTCAGACGGACGCTCCAATTCAAATTTCAGCTTTTGACCGGCTTGGCTGAATTGGCCGCTGAAAAGGGTTTCTTCGGGATTGACTTCACCTTCAAAGCTGGGGTCACCGGGCACACCACTGATCACAAACTGCAATTTGTTTTTTTCGTAGCGAATGGCTTTGAGCGGGAGGTCTTTGGCATTTTGGGCCGGGATATCGATGCTGCCACTCCACTCCCCCTGGGCATCTTGGTTGAGCTTGACAAGCACTGCGAGTTTTTGACCAGGCACCTGGATAAATCCTTGCCAGAGGCCCGTCGGCAGGGCCCAAGCAGGGGCACTCAGACTCAGAGAGAATCCTGTCGAGAGGCCAACACACAGACTTGTACTCAGCAACAGACGGAGGGCAAAGGCCTTGATGCGGTGCGGCAATGCGGTCATGAAAAAACTCCCCTGATCAGATTGTTTCTAATATACCAAAACAGGCATCTTTGCGCGTGAGTGGGTGCTAAAATAGCAGGAAGAATTTTAACTGCGAAAGAAAAAGCCATGGCCCTCTTTGCTGAATATCGACCTGGCCGCCAGCGCCGCCGCCCAGCGGTCTTAAGCCTGGAATTGCAAGCCAGGCCTGCTAAGGCATTGGATTTAGAGGCACTTGTGCTGATCGCAGCAGAACGGGAAGGGCCGTCCCAGACAGAGGCCCGCCAAGCACTTCAAAGCTGTTTTGCCCAAGCCAGCGAATCAGGCCTCCCGCTGCTCTGGGTGGCCCAATGGCAGGGAGAAGTGCTCGGTTTTGCAAAATTGAGGCATTTGCAATGGTCCACAGACACCCCCGAGGCGGATCTTCGCAACCTGGCACCCCCGGGCTGGTATTTAGACGGAGTGATCGTGGCTCCACGCTATCGCCGCCTGGGCGTGGGCAAAGCACTGACCCAGGCCCGACTCAATTGGTTGCGCGCCCAGGCCTGCAAAACCATCTATTACTGGGTCGAGGCCCAAAATTTAGCCAGCATTGATTTGCACAAAGCCTTTGGCTTTGCTGAAATCAGCCGGGATTTTGTCTTTCCTGGGGTGCCTTTTGCAGGTGGGCAGGGGATTTTGTTCAAGGTTGACTTGCCACCCGAGCCTGTATACCACCCGTCGGTAGCGGCCCTGTGGCAGGAATATCTGGCTTCTTTGGGTGAAAGCCCTGCATTGACGGCCAAAACCTATAGCGCTTGGCATTTTTGCGATAATCCCACCGATGCCGACCATTTGGCAGAGTTGGTAAAATCAGGCATCAAACGTGCCACAACCAGTCTTTACCATTGGTACCAACATGGGGGAGAACCCCTGCCCAAAGAGGGCGAATACAGCCTGATCTTGAATGGGTTGGGGGAGGCCCAATGCCTGATCCAGACTCAATCGGTTGAAATACGGCCCTTTGAACAGGTCACAGCAGAATTTGCTGCCACAGAAGGAGAGGGCGATGGCTCGCTCGAATATTGGCGCAGGGCCCATATCTCCTTTTTTGAAAGGGAACTTAAAGGCACAGGGATTCACTTTGACCCAGCGATGCCCGTGGTCTGTGAGATTTTTAAGCGGGTGTATTAACGCTTACTTTTAGTGTGATTGAGAGCCCTATCTTGCTAGCTCGCCTGCGGCTGCGCGTAAGCGCCTTCTAAGTATCGCCAAAGGCTCTGCTAGAAGCGCTTAATATCCACCCGAGGTGTCGGGGGGTTGGCTCAAAAAGACGCCCCCCACAGCCAGACCACAGAGCAAGATGCTCAGCAGCAGCGGCAAGCCCCGTTTGAGCCAGAGGGGTTTTTCTGCGAGCCAGGGGCTGTTTGAGAGCAAGGGCGTGAGCAGGGCAGGCACCAAGAGCAAAACGGCGGGAGAGAGATCTGCGAAAAAACGACCCCCACTGGCAAGCAAAGCCAATCCCAGCAGGGGAACGCTCCAGACGCCTTGCCAATGTTCACGCTTTTGCAATAGGCCCAAGAGAAACACCAGCGCCAGCAGTCCAGCCAAGATCAGGGCCTGCTGGCTTAAAACGACACTGTGGCCCAGCATCAGCAGCGCGCCGAGGGCGGCAGCCACACCGGTACCCGTCAGAATTTGCCAAACACTGCCATCGGCTTGGGCTTGAACATCCAGTCCAGTCCAGAGGACTGTCGTGAGCAGCGCCAAACCCGCTGACCAGATCAGCCAGCTTTGTGGGCCCGCACTTTCACGCAGGGGACTCAGAACCAAGGCTTGGCTCAGGCCACTCAAACCCAAACGCATAGCGAAGTTGAGCCAATGGGGGGGCGTTTTTGAGGCTTGAAATCCCCCCCAAAAGGCACCCAAGGGCAAGAGATAAAAAATCCAGGTGGTGCTGTCCACAGGAGGAAAGGGCGGAGCCCAAATCTCAAATAAACGACCAAAACCCAGAGCAAAGCCCAAGGCCAGCGCGAGAGAAATGAGCCACTGGGGGTATTTCTCGTCCCGTTGCCCCAAGAGCAAAGGCAGTCCCAGCAGCAGTCCACCCCCGCAGAGGGCGAAGAGCAATGAAAAGATCAGGGACTGCACAATTGCCATGGGTTTATTTCTTTGCGTCTATTTCTTTACGCCTTCAAAGCTCAGGATCAGCGTCACGTCATCGCTCAGGCCACCCTCTTTGATATAGGTGGTGATGCCCCATTGGCTGCGTTTGATCGTAAAGCTGGCTTCGCCACCCATCCGGAATTCGCCTTGCATGCCTTTGCCTTGGCCGGTTTTTTGAAAGGTAAAGCTGACAGGTTTGCTGACGCCGTGCATGGTCAAGGTTCCGCTGACTTTATAGGCATTGGCACCGGCTTTTTCGACTTTGCTGCTTTTAAAGCTCAAAGTGGGGAACTGTTTGGCATTAAAAAAGTCAGGACTGCGCAGATGATCATCGCGTTTGGGGGTGTTGGTATCCACGCTGGCGGTTTCTGCTTTGAGTTCGACTTTGCTATTGGCGGGATTTTTTTCATCGACGACAACGGTGCCGCTGAATTTGTTAAAGCGGCCATATTGATACCCCAAACCGAGGTGTTTGATTTTAAACAAGAGGTGGGAGTGAATCGGATCGATTTCGTATTTATCTGCAGCCAGAGCGGGCATGGTTGCGATCAGGCCGAAGGCCAGACCAGCAGCAAAGAGCGATTTGAGTGATTTCATAAGAAGACTTCCTTTAAATGTTTTAAGTTTATATCTTTCAATATTAAATTATCCAGACTGAAAATGACAAGTTTTTTTTCTCAGTCGTTTAAAGCACTTTGAGCAAATTGGCGTAAACCCAATCAGCAACAAGATTGTGGGGCAATACGCCCCAGGCGTAAATATAAGCCATGGCGATCAAACCCAGGCTGGCTATTTTAAACGCTCGGGTTTTGATAATTTCGTCGTAGCCAATCACCAACGCAAACGGTGCCAAGGGCAACATATAGCGGCTGAGATCTTCGTGAAAGACAAAGAGATTAAAAACATAAAAGACCACGCCATAGGTGAAAAAGAGCGGAAAACGCCAGAGCATGAGCACCCCGAGTCCATAGAGCAAATAGATGCCCAAATACAGTTCTGCAGCATGTGCATTGCCACTGCCAGCGTAATTCAAGAAGATATCCAAGGGACGGCTGTGAATCAGTTTGTTGTTCCAGCTGAAATAGGCCATAAAATCGCCGTATTGAAAGTGATAAAAGCTAAAGGTAGCCAAAAGTGGCAGGCCAATAATGACCAAAAGAGGGATCTTTTTCCAGGCTTTGTCGCGGATCAACATAATCAAATAAACAAGCCCAAGCAAAATACCTGTGATACGGGTAATACCTGCCAAGCCTGCAAGCAAAAAAGCCCAGGTGTAGTGCTTGCGCAAATAACACAACATCGAGAGACAGATCAAAAATAAAAATGGGGCTTCGGTCGCACCCACACTGTGATAGATCAGCCAACGGGCAGGCAAAAACAGTGAAATCAAGGCCGACCAAAAAGGATTTGCAACTGCACCACTTTCGCGCAGCAATTGGTAAAAGGTCAGCGTAGCCAGAACCGCAAAGAGCACGGTCGTGAAGAGCATCGCCACAGGGTAGGTCATAAACGAAAAAAGTTTGATTGCCAAAGGATAAAAGGGCAAATGGCAGGCAAAATAGGCCGGGGTGGTTTTGTAGGGCACAAAAGGGTGATCGGCAGGAATCTGGTAGAGGGTCTTGGCCACGTAAATATAATTGGGGCCGTCCCAAAAGCGGGTTAAGACCGTGGCATCTTTAAACAAAAATGGCAGATAGAGCAGCAGGGCTGAAAGCACAGCAGCAACTCCCAGCAAGATCAGATGGTAACGGGGCAGGTTAAATTTCTTGAGGGTTTGCTGCAGTCCAGACATGATTCAAACTTTCTTTTATAGGCTCATGCTGTCAGGATACAAGATTCTGCTCCGGAATTGAACAACTGAAAAGTTTCAAAAAAACAATAAATAATTAATAAGTCTATTGATATTAATTAATTAATGTATTAGAATCATATTATTGAAGGCTAAGCAAACAACTCCTTATTACCTGAACTTGTCAATGATTCTCAATGACCCCTTGGTCCGGGACCTCCCTCCCGGACTTTTTCTTTTGTCGGGGAAATGAGCACACGTTCTTGACCCGCAGAGGAATTCAGTGAGTCCTGCTCAGTAACGATGACCAAGCAGGACGTAAGAAAGCTGGGCTGAGGCCAACGCTAAGACCCCACGGTGCGCTCCCCAATTGTTTTCATGCTTTTGAGCTGCTCTGGCTCACTTATTTGAGCTGCTCTGGCTCACTTATTTGTAATTCGCTCAGTTGTTCTGGATCTAATTGTCGCAAGGCATTCAGCTGATCGGGTGGCCATGTCATTATATCCAAGACTTCGGAGGGCAACCCTTTTAAAGACTGCAAAGCCCCCAATTCTTTGACAGACAGGTCTCGCATTGCCTCAAATGTTGTGGGGGGAATCTTTTGCATTATTTGATAATCAGCATCCGAGATGGCCGGGCTGTTATCCGCATTGGGAGGGATTTTGGTAAAGGCCTGAGTGGGTGCAGGAATTGTTCTGAAGGCCTCAAGTTGACTCGGAGAAAGTTTGGACAAAATCTGAATCTGTTGCGGATTTAAATTCTTTGCAATCTTGAGCAGCTCATCATTTTTGGCGACCTTCAAAAAGGCTGCTCCCTGAGTGCCAATGGCATCCAATTGCGCGTGTTGCTTAGGATCTAGATTTTGTAAAACCCTTAAAGCTGAGGAATTCAGCCTTTCAAGGGGTTTGACTTGGGCCTCGAGATTGTCTAGCGCAAAGCTTTCTGTCGAGCCTTTCCCCAGTGATTGGACTTTGGCGATATAACCGGGTTTTTGGCCATTAAGATCCTTGCTTGTGGCTTCAAAATACTGGGGTTTGTTTTCGTCTCCCTGAATAAAAATGACCGGAAACCCTTCTTTATCTGCCTGTTTCATGGCATTTTGCAAATCATCTCGCTCCCCATCGGTATCAATGGCATCACCGCTGATATGGACAAATCGGTCGTGGTGATTGTTGCTGTCATTTTTTTGTGTGTCGATGAAAAATTGGGTCTCTTTGATCGGGATAACAGGAATGGGGTTTACCCCGCTGAGCGTGGCCAAACGGCTGAGCAGACTTGTGGCTTTGTTTCCACCCCCTTGGTTGGACTCAGCCTGGTTCAGGGATTGTTTTTGTTTGCCAGCAAAGGCCTGGGCGTTGGCAGGCGGAGCTGAGGCCGTTTGGCTCTGAGCTTCCGGCTTTGTGCCCCCGCCCGATACCTGGCTTCTGTCCTGGATTACAAACTGATTTTGTTCAATTCTCATGGTTCGGAACTCCTGCATTTATTCGTTTTGAATCGACTGAATTTGTTTATCCCGTCATTCATCACCTAAAGATTATTATAACAAAATTTGTTAAGTAAATTGCAAGCCCATAGATTGGTATTTATTGGTCAAAATTGGGCGCAAATAGAAAGTCGAAGATTTTTCACAGTTAAACAAACCTATAAAACCCAGTAATAACAATGTTTTTTTTCTTCAAAGCATATTGCAAAAGAAAAATAATTAATAACTTTTTTTGTTAATTATTTTTCCAGCATCTTTCGCCACAATTTCACCGCCTGCGCTCACTTCAGATTAGAATAGGGTATGTCTGAACTCCCATTGACCGAAGAACAACGCGCAGTCGTCAACCACAATCAAGGCCCAGCCTTGGTCTTTGCCGTGGCTGGGGCAGGCAAGACCACGGCCATGGTGCACCGCATTGCACGTTTGGTCAGAGAGCAGATTTTTCCTGCCTCTGCCATTTTGGCGACCTCGTTTAGCCGGGCCACAGTGGCCGATTTACGCAATGCGCTGAAAACCTGGCCGGACTGCCGTGGTGTCAATACGGCCACGCTACATGCGGTGGGCTATCGGGTGGTGCAAAAAGCCGTGCGTGAAGGCCTGATTGACGATCTGCGCCTGCAAGAGGACCAAGACAATAAAGCTGGAAATAACCCCGAACGCCTGCTTTTGCACCGCACCTTGGCACGGGCCCGGCAGGAGCGGCTGGATGTGCCTGCCCATTTTGATGAAACCGATTTTCTCAGTTATATTGGCCTGTGTAAAGGCAATTTTCGCTATCCTGGGACCTTTCCAAAGGGCCTACCCGATGCCGCCCGCGCCTTGTTAACCGAGGCCGAAGCCCCAGGGGATTGGCCCATTTATCTCGATCTCTTTGCACTCTTTGAAAAGGTGCGGCAAGAAATGGGGATCTTGACCTTTGACGATATGTTGCTCAGCGCCTGGGAACTGATGCATAAATTTCCCGAACTGCTGAGCAGCGTCCAGAGCCGCTACCAGGCTGTTCTGGTGGATGAGTTTCAAGATATTAACCACGTACAAAGTGAATTGCTCGATTTGCTGGTGGCCCCCCACCGCAATTATATGGCGATCGGGGACGACGATCAGACCATTTATGAATGGCGCGGGGCAAATCCGCGCTTTATTCTGGAATTTAGCCAACGTTATCAGGCGCGCAAATACCTGTTGCGGGATAATTTTCGCTCCCGCGCCTCCCATTTGGCTCTGGCCAATGCCGTAATTTGCCACAACAGCAAACGCGAGCCCAAAGCGCTGCAATTGACCCAGGGTTTTTCGGGGCTGACCCGCATCCACCGCAGTGAAGATGCTGAGGGTTTGGCCAAAGCCCTGGTGGCTGAGTTGATCGCCGCCCAGGCGCGGGGCTACCGTTTGAGTCAAATGTCTGTTCTGTTGCGAATTTACGCCCAAACAGCCTTTATCGAACAGGCCCTCAACGAAGCCCGCATTCCCTATCGCATCGACGGTTCGGTGCCCTTCTTTCAACGTGCCGAAGTCCAGGTATTGCTGGCCTATCTGCGCCTGGCGCGGCAAGAATTAAAGATCCAAGCCGGTGCCTCGCTCACGCCAGCAGAATTGCGCAGCTTGGCCCAGGATCTCAAATTGGTGGTCAATCGCCCACTGCGTTATATCTCAGCCTTGCAAAGTGAAGATCTACTCAAAGGCATCACTTCAGGCCTTTCATTGAGCACGGTTCTGCACACAGTCGCAGCAGGGGTTGAGCGGGTGTATATTGCGCGCAATCTCGAAAAGCTAGCGGATTTAATCACCTGGCTTGGGATTCAAATTCAAATTGATCCCGCAGACAGTGTCTTAAGTGCTTTGGAACAACGGCTGGACTATTGTGCTTGGTTGCGCAAAAGCAGCGGTTTTCCAGAGAATGGCGAAGCCAAAGCTGCGACCGTCGAAGCCCTGCTGGACTATGCCCGAGGCAAAGGCTCAGTGGCAGAATTTTTAAATTATTTAAACGAACTGGCCCAGGACACAGAAATTCAAAGTCGCGAAACCCTGGTTTTGACCACGATCTACCGCGCCAAAGGACTGGAGTGGGAAGTGGTTTTTGTGCCCCATTGCAATCAGGGCTTTTTGCCCTATGGTCGGGGAGAGGCGCGCCTGGAAGAAGAGCGCAGGCTCTTTTATGTAGCAGTCACGCGTCCCCGTGAAGAATTGCATCTGTTGATCATGAATTCTTCGCCGGTCTCGCGTTTTTTGCGTGAAGCGGGTTATCACGAAACTCTCGAAGGGGTTCAAGCCCTACGTCAGGCCCTTTCCCTCGCCCCCCAAGATTGGAAAACCTCAGATGTGCTCTCTTTGGCCCGCCATGCTTCGCGCCTGCATTTTGAAAGGTATTTATTGCATTGGTGGGAGGGCCCAGAAAAACGCGAAATGGCGGCTCAGAAAATCGCAAGTCTCTTTCATGCCGCTGGCGAAATGGCGCTGTTGGGACCTTTGGCTCTCGATGGCAGTCAATTGAAACGTTGGCAAGGCGCCATTTCGCTGCCTTTGCAGCCCGAACTCTTTGCCGATCTGCGTGAGCACGCGCCCCCATTGACTCAAACGACTTCCCATTCCACCGCCCCTAAACAGCTGGCGAGTGATGGCTTTAAAGTGGGTATGCGCGTGCGCAATCCCCAGTACGGCGAAGGGGAAATTATTCATTTGGAACCCAACCTCAAACTGGGCCTGATGCTGGAGGTTGAGTTTGAACTGGTTGGGCGCAAACGGCTGCTCTCACGCTATGCCGATTTGCAGAGGGTCTGAACTGAGCCCTTTCACCCGAAACTTATTTTAATATAAGTTTACAAAACTTTACGAATGGGAATATGATTCTATTAACCCATTTTGAGGGCTGTTCAGGGAGAAAATACCATGACCCGAATGAAACGACAGCAAAGTGGCTTTACCTTGGTTGAATTGATGGTGGTCATTATCATCCTCGGGATCTTGGTGGCCATTGCCATGCCTCAGTTCGCTGCCGCCCAGGATCGGGCCCGCATTGCCGCTCTCAAGTCCAATGCCCATGTCTTGTAGGTCATGGCTGAAACCTTTTATGTCGATAATCAGCGCTATCCTGCGTTGATCACAGATTTCACTGAATTGGATGCCTATAAAGTTATCGAAAACCCTTTCACTGGCTTTCAAGGGGTGGCAGATACTTCGGGCCAAGGGGCTTGGCGCACAAACAACGACGGAGATGCCGGGGCCAGCGACAGCGACTTGGGCAACAGCTATGTCGACCGCGCCCTTTCATCGGGCCTGGTCATTTACGTTGGTCTGGATAGCACTGGCAATGCCACAACCCGATTTCTGGGCAATGGGCAGCAGGGAAGTGAACCCACCCTGTCTTATATGATTTATGTCTGTGACCGCTCTGGCTTACCCGTAAAGGGAATGCTCCTCAATGTGGGCCCCGTTCCCTCCACTGCCGCAGCAAATTTGCAGCGGGGTCACAGCTCTTAAATTCAACTGGGGTTTAAACTTGGACTAAATTTTTTGCTTGGCAAGAAAGAATGGCACCTGAAATAGGCATAATAGATGAAGTCAAACGCAAACATCCCAAAGGAATTTCTATGGACTTCAAGCCCCTGGGCCCCTCCTCACTCAGTTCAGCTCCAGCCCCCCTGACAGGCCCGCCCAAATCAGCGCCGGTGAATGGCTCTGCACCGATTCAGACCCCTGCTTCGGCAAGCAAAGTAACGCCTCCGCGCGATCAAATCCAGCAGGCAGCGGTGCCCCCTGGACAGGCTGTGAACTCACTGTCCTTTGTTGAAGACACTTCAGCGCCGGCCCCCCCCACCCGCGAAGACCTGGCTTGGTTTGACGCCATGGAAACAAAAATAAATCGCCTGGGTTACCAACCCAACGCCTCAGAAGCTTTGCGCTTCAATGAGATCGAAAGTTATTTGGCTGCTTCAACTGACTCCGCACCCACAGGGCCCCCTTCACGGGCAGAAGTCAATTGGACGTTGGATTTGGAAGACAAGGTCAACAGGGGTTACGAGCCCAATGCAGAAGAATTAAAGCACTATCAGCAAATTGCAGTAAAACTCTTTATTGCAGATCAAACCCCCCGTATTCCGGAGTTTAAGTCTGTCAGCCCCGAAGAATTGGCCTGGGCCAAAAACTTAGAAGAGAAGATTACCCATCCCCCATATGGGATCAAATACGAAACCAGCACTGAAGAAATTGAAAAATATCACGACATCTACAACCGCTTCCAAGCTGAAAAAGCCGAACAAAAACAACAGACTCCCCCCAGCCCAGAAGAACTGAAATGGGCCCAGGATCTTGCCAATGAAATTACCCAAAAAAGCCACAAAGCCAGCCCTGAAGAAGTGAAACGGTATACCGAAATTTATCAGCGGCACCAAGAGACGACAGAGTCAAATTCGCCCAACAATCTCAGCTCCGAAGATGTCAAATGGCATATGCAGTTGACCGCAAAAATGGAACAGGGCTATCAGCCCACTGCTGCCGAACTCGATCGGGCTGGAAAAATAGTCGAAGTCTTGTATATCAATGATCCCAGCCTGATTAATCCCCACGATGCACCCGTGGCGCAACATGAACGGGACTGGGCTCTGCGTTTAAGAGCCCAAGCTGAAGCAGGAATCCCGCCCTCTCCGGAAGAGCTCGAGCGCTACGAAGAAATTTATAATCGCTACGCTGCTCCGAAGCAATAATTAGCGCCATGGCTTGGAAAATTGGCCTGGTTCAGATCAACAGCAACGCGATGAATTACCTGCCCTACTCCGTGGGGCTGCTTCAGGCCTACGCGCAGAAATATCTCCGTCAACCCGAGTCCTTTGAATTTTTATTGCCCATCCACAAACCCGTTTCTTTGGCCCAGGCCCGCTGGTTTTTTCGCGAGGCCGATCTCGTGGGTTTTAGCACCTACATGTGGAATTTTAAGCGCACCTTGGCCCTGGCCCAGGCCGTAAAAGAAGCCAATCCCCAAGTTTTGATTGTCTTTGGTGGGCCGCAGGTGCCTGACAGAGCCGAAGAATTTCTGCGTTCCCACCCCTTTATTGACCTCTGTGTGCATGGCGAAGGGGAAGCCACCTTTTTAAAAATCCTTGAGCAAATCGAAACCCGCGATTGGCAAGCGATTCCAGGCATCAGCTATCTCAGTGGGGAGCAATTTGTTCACCACCCCAAAGCCGCCCGCATCAAAGATCTCAATACCATTCCCTCGCCCTATTTAAGTGGGGTCTTTGACCGTTTGATTCAATCCCAGCCCAAACCTGTAAATTGGTCAGCGATGTGGGAGAGCAATCGCGGTTGCCCGTTTTCGTGCAGCTTTTGTGATTGGGGTTCAGCCGTTCAGAGCAAGGTCTTTAGTTTTGACTTGGAAAGGCTTTACGCCGAAATCGACTGGTTTGTCAAACACCAATTGGAATTTGTCTTTTGCTGTGACGCCAATTTTGGCATTTTGCCGCGCGATGTTCAATTGGCGGAATATCTGGCCCAAACAAAAAAAGAATGGGGCTATCCCAAGTTAATGTCGTTTCAGAACGCCAAAAATGCCACTGAGCGGGTCTACCAGATTCAAACCCTGCTCTATGGGGCGGGGCTCAACAGCGAAGTGACACTTTCGATGCAATCAGTCGACCCCCAGACCTTGGCCAGCATTCGGCGCGAAAATATCTCCTCGGCCTTTTACCAAGAATTGCTGCGCCGCTTTACCCGCGATGGGATCATGACCTATACAGATATCATCGTCGGACTGCCTGGTGAGAGCTACGAGACCTTTGCCAATGGCATCGATACCCTGCTCTCACAAGGCCAACACAGCTGCATTAAATTCCACAATCTGGCGATTTTGCCCAATGCCGAAATGGGCGACCCGGCATATATCGCCAAATACGGCCTGGAAACAGTGATGGTGCCCCTGGCCAATGTTCACCGCAAACCCGAAGAGGCCATCGACGGCATCGAAGAGAGCCAAGAATTGGTGGTGGGCTCTGCCACCATGCCCCGCGAAGACTGGGTCAAAACACGGGTTTTTGCCTGGGTCACTGGACTTTTTCACTTTCGCAAAGAATGGCTGCAATTGCCTTTTATTCTGCTCCATCAAGAATATGGCCTGAGCTACCGCGAAATGCTGGAATGGCTTATGGCCGCTCCCCCAGAGCGGCCGCTCTTACATGCCGCCATGGGTTTGCTTAGAGACAAGGCCCGCGCGATCCAAGCGGGTGATTATGAATTTATCATGGGAGAGGGCCAGTGGGAGGTGTTCTGGCTGGCAGATGAATACCTGTTTTTACACTGGATTCTCAATGGCCAAGTTGATGCGGTCTATGCTGAGTGCCAGGCACATTTGGAAGAACTCTTGGCACAAAAATCGCTCGAACTCCCCCCCAACCTGCTCAGTGAAGCGATTCAACTCAGCCGCTTGGCTTTTGATCTGGATATGCGCCCAGGCCCTTTTGAAATTGCCTTAAACTGGAATTTGTGGGAGTATTTTCAAGGGGCACGCAAGGGTGAGCCTGTGCCGCTCCAAAATAGGCCGATCGCCTATTGCAAAGACTGGGAAGGCAAGCCCTTTACCTTGCGAAGCCAGATTTTGGTTTGAGCAAGCATTTTCAGTTTGGTTGGTTCTTAAGTAGCCTGATCACGCTGGTGCTCTTCTTGCAAAGCAGCGGTTTTTTGATCTTCAAACTGAGCCTGTCTGAGCCAGACGAAGCTTTGCTTTTGCTATTTTTGTGGCAGATTCTGGTTTTGGCCTTGGATTTTGGGTTGATGTTGATCAGTTCAGGGATATTATTCTACCGCAAATGGCCCTTGTTTCATGGGCTTCAAGCTGGGCGGCGACCGCTGACCACAGTGCTGGAGTTCAGCTATGGTCTTTTTGCCTTAGCGCTAAGCATCCCGCTGATACACGCAGGGCCTCATTTAATTGCTTTTTTTTCAGAGGGCGTCTTTCCCGATCTGTACACATTTGCAGGGGTTTTTCGTGACAAAATAGGGTATGCCGCTGTGGGGCTGGGACTCTATTTGGGGGTTTTGCCCTGGCTCTTCAATAGCCTTGGCGTTCTGGGAATTTTGCATCGGGCGGCCCAGGCAGGTTGGCCCAAATGGCTTGCATTGATCACTTTGGCTGCATTTGGAGCCGTGTTATACCCCTTGGTTCCGCTGCTGGGCGCTGTGCTGGGCGTTTTGCTGGGCTTGCATTATTTTGCCGGGGGCAGCTTGCGCAAAACCCTGTTCTTGCAAATCGGACTCACAGCTTTGCTCTTGTTCTGGCTGTGGCTTTATCCCCAGGCTGAAATTGCTTTGGCAGAGTTTGAAAGCCTGCGGACCTGGGCCCTGAGCCTGTTGGGGCTGATGGGGTTTGTTGGGCTGGGGATTTGGTGTTTTAAACATGCTCTGCCACTGCCAGCTCTGCCTTGGCCAAATAATCCCGAACAGAAGGCGCTCAGACCATTAGAAGACATGCGCCTGCGCACCTGGTTGCCCGGCTTTTGCTTACGCGCGTTGCTCAGTTTTGGCATGGTCATCGTTTTTGAAATCCTGCTTTTTCAGGCGCCTCATTTTTTGGCAGAAAGCCCCGGCCAAGAGGTGCAAGGGGTGGGGTTCCAACTTTCACCTCTGATTCAGTTCTGGGTTTTGGGGCTGTATCTGTTCTTGCTGCTAGAAATTGGTAAGGCCTTAAACGGTTACCAAATCTCCCTGAAAGCGTTTTTGGGAGAGCTCCAACCCCATTTTGATCCACACTGGATTTGGAAAGTCGCGCTGGGACTGCTGATGATCTCTCTGGGTTTGATGCAGCTCTTTCAAGTCGGAGGAGCACAGGTTTCGGAGACCTCACAATTCTCTGAAGCCCTCTTATTAAAACCCCTCGACAGTCTTTCCTCACTCTTACACAATCTGTTTTTGATGCTGACAGCGGTGATTGCCGCACCGATTGTCGAGGAGTATTTTTTTCGGGGACTTTTATTGCACCGGCTCAAAACGACGATGTCTTTGCCCAAGGCCTTAAATCGCTCATCACTTTATTTTGGCGTGATTCATTTACATGCTATTTTGTATTTGGCATGGATCGGTCGCCTGCTGGGATTGGTCTATATCCATTCGGGCAGTTTAAAGGCCAGTATTTTGACCCATGCGATTTACAATCTCAGCCTTATAATCGTGTTTAATCTCAGCTCAGGCCTCTCACCTCAGCCCCTCTTGGGCCTGGTCCTGATCGTCGCAGGAGTTTTTTTGGTACACAGCTTTACCCAGGCCTATGACCTGACAGAAGAGTCAGACTTGCCCTTTGATCAAGTTTTGAGGCCCGTTTTGCAGGCTGAGCCAGAGACAGGGCTTGCCCCTGATCGCGCCGAGAATGAAACGCAACTTACAAATTAAAAGAGGAAGTTATGGCAGAATTACTTGCCCCATTTTCACTTTGGCTGGCGCTGACTTTAAATGCCCTGCCCGGCATTTCCGCCTTACACTGGAGTCCCGAAGGCCTCTGGCTCTTGGCAGACAATGTCGATGGTCTTTATCAGCTCGATTTAAACACCTTTGAGATTTCTCAGCGTTTGGCTTTGAATCCCAATGGGGATTTTGCTGAAATTCCCAAGGCGCATAAATCAGATTTTGAGGCTTCAGCTTGGGTCGATGGCCAGCTCTGGATTTTTGGATCTGGCTCCTTGGGCACGATCCGCAATCGCTTGGTCAAAGTGGATCTTGATGGTCAAACCTTTGAAGTTTGCAGCTTAAGCCCTGTTTACAGCCAGATTGTAGCCAAAGGTCTGGAATTAAATATCGAAGGGGCAGCAGCCTTTGGCGGTGGATTGCTTTTGGCCAATCGGGGCCATTTGGGCCAACCTGTAAATACCCTGATTCGGGTTCAGGCCGAACAGGTCACGGGCCATCAGCGTTTGGATTTGCCCACAGAAACCTTTGCGGGGATTTCTGCGCTGGAATACGAGGCCGAGACCGACCGTCTCTGGTTTACAGCCACCACAGAGTTGACAGGCAGTGTCTACGAAGATGGGCAAATTGGTGATTCGTATCTGGGCATGATCGAAAATTATTCCAAATTCGAAACTGAGAACGTAATCAAACCCAGCTTATGGTTCAATTTGAGCCAACTCGATTCCCGTTTTGTCGGTCACAAAATCGAGGGCTTGGCTTTGGCGCCAGGCAAGATCTATCTGGGTTCAGACAACGATGGTGCAGCTCCAAGTTTGTTTGTGTTGAATTACAGTTCAACAGCTGCGCTGCAGTCCCTGCCTCAAAATGGTAAGATACAGCATCACTTGTCCGATTGAGGTTGCCCGATGGAATCTGCTCCCGCCTCTCAGGTTGAAGCCCTGAGTGCCTTGTTTGCCGAGGCCGATCGGCTGCAACAAGAAGTTCACAGCCAAAACCCAGAGATGATCTGCCATGCTGGCTGTTCTTTTTGCTGCGAACACCACGGCAGCCCGATCACCTATACCCTGGAGTGGCAGGGAATAGAAGCCCTGCTCGCGCAAGATTCGGCCTTTACAGCCCGGGTGAGGGAGCGCTTTGAGACCCTGAAACAGGGCCTTCGTCAGAACCTAAAAAGCGGCGAATTGGTCAGTTTACGCGAGGCCTTGTTTGAAACCACCTGTCCTTTTTTGGAAAACCGCCGCTGTTCGATCTATGCTGCGCGGCCCTTAACCTGCCGTACCTTTGGCAATACGCGTCTCTTCGCCGACTCCGACCCCGACAATTGGCAGGAGATCTACAGCTGCACCATGGAAAAAGAGCGCTGGGAAAAACAACTCAAAATGGCAGATGCACCGCCTGTGAATCTGCCCCCGCGCGAAACCCTGTTCCAAACGCTGGAAGACCTCGATGGCAAACCCGCATCGAGCTTATTGGCCTTCTTAGAGAGGTATTTTGCCCATGCCACGCCCTGAACCGCCCAAACAAATGCAGCCCGAAATCCGGGCCCTGTACGATCAACTGAGCCCTGAGCAAAAGTCCTGGATCGAAGATGTGCATTTTTTGGCTGAAGAAATCAAAGATCACCTGTTGCTGGAGCAATGCCTGCTGGCCGTGGATATTCTCACCGACCGGCTGCAAAAGCTCAACCCCAATATTGGCTGCGCCCAGGGCTGCAGCCGTTGCTGTGAGAGCTATGCCCTGCCCGAAGTAACGTGGGCCGAGTGGGAGCTGGTGCAAGTGGCGCTTTCAGAAATGCCCGAAACAACCCGCGCACGGGTGCAGGCCCAGGTGTCTGCGATTCCTGAAGCGGATTTTGACAGCCAAGGCTGGCCCCGTCACCCCCGCAATGCCTATGCCCAACTCGGCTGCCCACTCTTACTCGATGGTCGCTGCTCTGTTTATGCCTACCGGCCCCTGAGCTGCCGGGCCATGGGCTATTTTTTTAGCAAACGCCTGCCTGGCGAAAAACCCCTGCCGCTTTCAGGATTTTTACAGCAGATGATGGCGCGCAAGAAGCCCCTCCCACTGACGTGCAATTCAGAGGCCCTGCGCATTCAAGCCGAGGTCAGCCAAGGGCAAAACCTCTTGTTTTACGCCTTTGCACCTTTGGCAGATCGCTTTGAAGCGATCTTTGAACGATTGGCCCCAGCCGGGCACAAACAGCTATTGCTGACGCGCCTGATGGACTATTTTAAAGGGCTTGAAAGCGCTTCAAAAGTGCCTGAATTCCTTCCCGAATAAGCGCAGGGGGCGTGTCTTTGACCACCACAGGTTGGCCCAGATTTTTGAGCAGTATCAGGCGCAGGGAACTGCCTTCGGCTTTTTTGTCGTAGCGCAGCTTGGCCCAGATCGCATTGTCGGTGATAATTTCGGGAATGGCTGGCAGTTTTAATTTTTCGAGGTTATTTTGTAACTCTTTTGCGCTGGACTCAGCCAGCAGACCTGATCTGGCAGAGATTTCAATTGCAGCCCACATGCCCAAAATCACCGCTTCGCCGTGGCGGTAATAGCCATAATCACTCAAACTTTCAAGCGCATGACCCACGGTATGACCAAAATTGAGGATTTCGCGCACCCCGCTTTCGTCGCGTTCGTCGGCGGCCACGGCCTGCAGTTTAAAGCCGACACAGCGACCAATCGCATCAACCAAGCAAGCTGAATCCAGGGATTGCAGGGCTTGCAAATGGGCCATCAGCCAGTCAAAAAAGGCGGCATCGTAGATCAATCCGTATTTCAACATCTCACCCAGGCCCGAGACCACGTCACGGGCGGGCAAACTGTTCAATAACTCCGAATCACAGAGTACCCAACGGGGTTGGTGAAAGGCCCCGATCAGGTTTTTGCCTGCCGGATGATTGACCCCCGTTTTGCCGCCGAGGCCGCTATCGACCTGGGCCAGCAAGGTCGAAGGCAAGCTAACCCAACGAATCCCGCGCATATAACTGGCAGCGAGAAAACCCGCTGCGTCGCCGATCACACCGCCTCCCAGGGCCAAGAGCCAGGAGCGGCGATGGGTTTTGGCTTCGAGCAATTGGCCGTAAAGTGGCAAGAGCTTTTCCAAATCTTTAAAGGCCTCACTGACCTGCACTTGAATCAGGTCAGCCCGCCAGCCCTGGGCCAAAAAGGCGGCCTGAAGCGCTTCGGCCTGAGCGCTTAAAAAAGAGTCAGCCACCAGCACCACATGGGGATCGCTGCTGTCTTTGGGCAACCACTCGGGCAGGCAGGTTAATATGCCTGCGCCGATGCGAATTTCTGAGCTGTTAAAGGGGCCCAGGGAAAGTTGCAGGCTTTGGATAGCGGGAATCTGTTCGGCGCTGGTCATGGTTTGTTTTCCAATTCTTTTAAACAGATCGCCAGCCCGCTGGGCAGATTGCCGGGCCAAGCCGGATCTGGCAAAAAGGGCAGGGAAAATCCTTTATCGCGGTAGGGAGAGAGATAATCTGCATTGGTGCAGAGCGGCCAGGCATCACCTGCGAGTTGGGGGGTGGCACTGGCAGGAGCCCCATAGAGGCGTTTGACTTGGTCCACCAGGATTTGACGTGTTTCTGGGGCCAAAGCGCGGGCCTCGGCGCAGAGATCAGCTTCCGCGGCTTGTCCATAGGGATGAAAGGCGGTCCCAAGCAGGACCCGCTCGCGCGAGGCAAAGGCGATTTCCAGGTCGCGATCTGGACGCCAATGGCGCAGCTCAATTTTGAGCCAATTCCCCCGGCGCTGAAAAGGCAAATTGCTCAGGGCACAGGGGCCGAGTTGGGGCGGCAATTCAAATTCGATTTCGACTTTTTCAATCGGTTGGCCCCAGGTGCTGCCCGTGCGCAGCAAATAGCGAAAGCGCTCCCCACCAATGCCCGATTGGTGGTAACTCAGGTATTGGTGGCGCAAGACGCGGGTTTGCCCCCTGGCAAAAGGCACCTCGGAAAGATAGACCCGGTTAAAGGGAATCGCCTCTTGCCAGGTTTGGTTTAAAAACGTGACCGGCACCCGTTGACCATCAAGCCAGGTGCCGAAATTTTCAATTGGGTCACAGGCCTTCGGCCCGTTAATATCACTTTCTGGGGGGCAGGGGGGCATGTCAAAAGGCAGGCCGATCTGCAATTTGCGTGCCGGCCCACGGTTGCGAAAAGTGTATTTTAGCTCGGCCACCCAGTGGCTGGGAATCTCGCAAAAGCCATCGTAAACCCGGCTCCAAGCCGGGCAGGCCTTACCGACGGGCAAGCGCTGAGGGGGCCTAAAAGAAAAGACCAATTTCTCAGCCACCATGTCCACGTCTTTTTCAGACTGGAGCCGGGGCAGTCCCGCCTCAAACGCAATGCTGCTGTCGTTGGCAAAACTCTCCCCGGCCCAGAACAGGCAAGCCCAGAAAAAGCTGGCAAAAATCCAGAATAAACCAGTGAGCCGAATGCCCGGGGCAGAGCGGCGCAAACTCACAGGTATTCGGGTTCGAGGCCAGAACAGATCTGGTAGATCTCTTCAGCTTCCCAGGGGGTTTGGGAGTCGTATTCATTGACAAAGGCCACGCGCTGGACTTCTTCGACAGAAGTCATGCCTTCGATCGCTTTGTAAAGGCCGTCTTCGGCCATGCTCACCAATTTGGCTTCGGTTCTGGCAATCCCGCGAATGGTAGCGGCGGGTTTGCGCTCGATCAGGGCCTCGCGAATCGCTTCGTTGATCTGCAGCAATTCGTGAATCGCTGTCTGACCTTTAAAACCGTGTTGGCTACACTCGGGGCAACCCACTGGCCGGTAAAATTCATAGGAGGAGGGATCGACATCGACCAGACCCAAGAGATTAAAGGTCTCTTTCTTGGGGGTGTAAGTGGCTTTACAAGAATCACAGAGGCGGCGCACCAAACGCTGGTTCATGACTGTGATATTGCTGGAGGCAATCAAATAGTCTTCCAGACCCAGATTCATCAAGCGCAAAAGTGCGCCTGTGGCGTCAAAGGCCGGATAGGTGGTGAGCACCTTGGAACCTGAGAGCGCGGCTTCGACCACAGCCCCCATGGTGGCTTTGTCTTTGACTTCACCCACCACAAGAATATCTGGATCCTGCTTCAACATGGCCAGAATCATATCTGCATAGCTGATGCCGGAGTCGGGGTTATATGCCCCCTGGACCGTGCCAGGCACGGGCCGTTCAATCGGATCTTCAGCTGTGATGATCGAGCGATTCTGTTGATTGAGGTAATTGATTGAGGCGTAAAGCGTGGTGGTCTTGCCGGTATTGGCAGGGCCGGTCACAATCACAATCCCACCGGGTTGGTTGAGGATCTTTTGGTAGCGCTGGATATACAGCGGCGAAAAGCCTGTGCGGTCCATATTTAAGAGCAGATCTTGGAAGGTGCTCTCTTTGTCCTGCAATTGAATGACCACGTTTTCGCCCCAGATGCTGGGATAGGTCGAGACCCGGATTTCGATTTTGCTGCCAGCAATATCTCCGACCACGCGCCCATCTTGATAGGCTTTGACATCGTCGGGATTGAGGCGGCAGACCTTTTTCAGACGGGTGACCAGGGCCGGCCCCAAATTGCTGGGCAGGTCGGTTTTGTGGTGCAAAACGCCGTCAATGCGGTAGCGGATGCGGATATATTTTTCCTGGGGTTCGACGTGAATATCTGAGGCCCGGTCTTTCATGGCATTGGAGATCAAAAAATTGGCAATGGCCGCAGAATTGTCTTGAGGACTGGCTTTGTCTTCTGCTTCGGGCTGAATGCCTTCGAGTTTGACCTGCTCCAAATTCGGATCCATTTTTTTGTCGATCGAAGTCGAGCTGTGATAATACTCGTTGATCGTGCGGGAGATTTCAGAAGCAGGGGCAATCGCAGGGGCAATCCGCAATTGCAATTGGTGTTCCAGTTCTCTGACCAGATCCTGATTGGCAGGGTCGGCCATCACGACCGTGAGTTGGTCGCCCTCTTTGTAGACCGGCAAAAACTGATTGGAGCGCACAAATTGCTCAGACATACCGTCCATCAGCGTGCGGTCCATCAATTGCAGCGAGGGGATAATTTTGGGGACATCCAATTGGGTCGAAAGAGCGTCGGTCAATTGGGATTCGGTGATGATTTTCTGTTCCACCAACAGCTCACCAAAGCGTTTGCCACTTTGTTTTTGTTGGTTGAGAATCAGGTCCACGTGTTTGATCGTGATCAGCCCCATATTCACGAGCAATTCACCCAGATAAATGCGTTTGTTGTATTTTTTCAGAAAGCGCTGTAACTCTTCACGGGTGATCAATTTCAGCTCCAGACAAATTTGTCCGAAGGGCTTGTATTCACCGCTCAGGGCCTCTTTTTGCTGCTTTTGAATCGCCAGGACTTTGTTCAGGGCATCCATGGTGAGATAGCCTTCGCGTACCAGCAGTTCACCAATGCGGAAACCGGCCTGTCCTTGTCTGGATGGCTGCGTTTGACTCATAAAAAGGCACCCTCTTGATTCTGTGAAATTACTTCATTGTACCCGCTAAATCCAAAAATGCGCAAAAGTGCGATCACAGGCCCGCCCCCCCCCAATTGCGGTATACTGTTGCAATCATGAGTCTAACGCCAGAATCCCCTTCTCCAACTGACCTTTTTGCCGATGTCCAAGAAAGCCAACTGGACAACGGTTTGCGTGTCTTACTCAGAGCAGACTCAGCTCTGCCGGTGGTGACGGTCATGATTTGGTATCACACCGGCTCAGGCAACGAAGCGGGGTCACCCACCGGGGTCTCGCATTTTTTGGAGCACATGCTGTTTAAAGGCACCCGGCTATTTCCACGGGGCGAAATCGACCGACTGACCCTGTCGGGCGGAGGTGAAAACAACGCCTATACCTGGATTGACAATACCGCTTATTATTTTAATTTTGCCTCGGACCGCTGGGAAATTGCACTCGAAATTGAAGCCGACCGCATGTTAAATTGCCTGCTTGATCCGATCGAGATCGAAGCTGAGCGCCAGGTGATTCTCGAGGAATGGCGCACGTCCAAAGACGATCCCGAAGAAAACCTCTGGGAGGCCGTGACCCAGGCCGCGTTAACCACACACGCCTACCGCAATCCGGTGTTGGGCTGGGTCAAAGACATTAAAAACCTCAGCCCCGAAGAATTGCGGACCTATTACCAAAACTGGTATCACCCCAACAATGCCACCCTGGTGATCGTCGGCGATATTCAGCCCGAGTTGGCCCTTGAACGTGTCAAACACTATTTCGGGGCCTTGCCTGCAGGCCAATTGCCACCGCGCCAATACCAAGCTGAGCCGCTGCAAATTGCTGAACGCCGGGTCAGTCTGACCCAGGCCGATGTGACCCTGCCGCGTTTGGTTGTCGCTTGGCCTGCTCCAGCTTTGACCCATCCCGATTATTATGCCCTGAGTTTGCTGCAGTACATCCTGGCCGAAGGCCTCAGTTCGCTGCTTTATCAAACCTTGGTAGAAGAGGAACAAGTGGCCACGGATATCGACGCCGCCTGTTTTGAAACCGAACAGCCCTATTTGTTTTGGATTGCAGTGGATGGGCATTCAGGGATTCCCTTGGCCCAGACCGAAGCCGCACTGTTCAGCGCATTGGCCAAAGTCCAAAACGGAGAGTGGGATTTTTCGCATCTGACCAAGGCCCAAAACCAGATGTTGACCGACTTTTACCTCAGCCAAGAAACCGCCGAAGACCAGGCCGAAGTACTGGGTGAGTTGGCAAGTTTGGCCCGTTGGCAATTGATCTATGATTTTGTGCCCCAGATTCAGGCCGTCAAAGAGGAAGATATCACCCGCGTGGCCCTGAGCTGGTTGGCTCCCGAGCGCCGCACAGTGGGTTGGCTCATGCCCGAACAATGCGACCCCGATCAAGAAGGAGAATCATCGGCAGCTCCCTTGGCCGATCGCACCCACTCCCGCCCCCAGGCCCACCGCAGCATGAGCTTTACCGAAAAACCCCTGCCCGCCCCCCATCTCTGGTTTCCCAGCTTACATGCCGAAAAGCTGTCTTTGCCGAATGGCATGACGCTGTTGGTACACGAAAACATGCGCATACCCACCCTGTCTTTGGAGGTTTTTTGGCCAGCAGGGAGCCTGCACGACCCAATCAAACAGCAAGGTCTGGCCAATCTGACAGCCTCGGCCCTGATCAAAGGTACCCAAGCCAAACCCGGTGTGGCCCTCTCACGCTATTTGGAATCGTTGGGGGGCAGCCTGAGTGTGGCAACCGGCCTGAGTGGCAGTTTTTTGAGTTTTGAAATTATGGCAAAATATCAGGACACGGCATTGCATTTGATGCGCGAAATTTTGGGCTCACCCGCTTTGGACGAAGTCGAAATTTTGCGTGAAAAACGCCTGATTTTAACCGACCTCGAAGCAGCTGAAGAACAGGCCTCGTATTTGGCCAGTCGGGCCTTTTACAAGTCGATCTATGGCGATTTTCCGGCATCAAGACCTGAAAGTGGCATGATCAGCAGTGTTGAGCCGCTACAGGCAAAAGATGTGCGCCAGTTTTACCAGACCTGGTATGGCTCTCAGGGGGCCATTTTGGCCCTGTCAGGTGCCGTATCTGCCAAAGAGACCCTGACCCAACTCGCCGAAATTTGGCACGATTTTTCTCCGGCCAAAGGCATCGCCCCCCATTATCCCCTGCCCCTGCGCCAAAATGCCCCTTCGTATCAGCAAATTCATCTTCCTGGCAAAGAACAATGCCAAGTCTATTGGGGCCATTTGGGGGTGGATCGTCGCCACAGCGATTTTGCCGCATTGCAGATTCTCGACTTGGTCTTGGGAGCAGGCCCTGGTTTTACTTCACGCTTGCCAGCACGTTTACGCGAGCAAGAGGGCCTGGCTTACAGCGCTGGGGCCTCGATTACGGGCAGTGCAGGTCTCTATCCTGGCGTCTTTATGGCCTGGATGGAAACCCGTCCAGAAGGGGTGGCTCCCGGTCTCAAAGCCATGCGCGAAGAGGTCGAAAAGCTCTTAAATGACGGAATTAGCCAATTGGAATTGGACCGGTCCCGTGCCTATCTCAGCGGGCGATTGCCCTTTCGCTTTGAAACCAACGACCAGCGCGTCGGATTTTTGCTGCAACGTGAAATTTACGCCTGGCCCGAGAATCATTTAGAAGACCATTGGCAGCGCTTGGAATCGCTTACCCCTGAGTCGATTCAAGCTGCGGCCCAAAAACATCTTCAGCCTGCGGCCTGCACTTTGGTGGTGGCCGGGGCCCCAACCACACTCACAACAGATTAAAGGACGCTTGAATCATGAGCTTGGATGTAATTATTACAGGTGGCGGATTTAGCGGTGTTTTTTGCGCCAAAATCCTCAGCGAAGCGGGCTACAAAGTCCTGCTGATCGACCGCCACCCCGAATTCGAATTGGGAGCCCGCTTTGTAAGTGTGATGCTCGATGTCGATACTTTTTCTAAAACCGCGATGGAACGCCCCCAGGGAGACGAACTCCTGCATTTGCTCGATCAGTTTTATGCCTATTCTCCTTCGGCCCGGATTAAAAAACCGATCGATTTCTCCTCTATTTTGGTCAATGGCCATGCACTTTTACAGCGCCTCTTACACGAAGCGCTGGAAAACAATCTCAGCTATCTCCAAGCCGAAGTCAAAGGGCCCTTGGTGGAAAATAACCGCGTGAGCGGAGTCGGAGCCGATAGGCGGGTGAGCGGAGTCGAACTCAAGACTGGCGAGCAACTCAAAGCCCGTTTAATCATTGATGCCTCGGGTATGCATCAGATCCTGAGCAGTCAATTGGCGGCTTTGGGGCTGCCACTGTCCGAACACCCACTGACCCTCGAAAGCGAATATGGCATTGCCTATCGACGCATGTGTCAGAGCCAAACGGGCGACTCTGAATTGCATATCTATTTTTCAGTTGAAGGGGGTTATGTTTGGCGCTCCCCCAATGATATCGGCGTGGGCATGATGTCGCGGGTTGAGCCTGAACAGGTCAAGCAGATCTTGGATCAGGCGATTGAACAATTTTGCTGGGAAGTGGGTGAAGTCAGCCAAGAGCACCTGGGTAAAATCCCATTGCGCTACCCACTCACAAATATGGTAACCAACAGTTTTGCAACCGTTGGCGATGCCGCATTTATGGTCAATTCTGTGCGCGGAGGGGGCATTTCTGCGGGTCTCAAAGGCGCAAAGGCCCTGGCAGAGGTGGCCAAAATCGCCTTGGCCGAACAGGATCTGAGTCTGGAACGGCTCTGGGAGTATAATTTGAACTATCAGCGCGATGTTGGTGCCCAATTGGCCTATCAAGACGTGATGCGCATGATTTTGATGAATGAAAGCGTTGAAAATATGGAGTTTGCCTTTGAACGCGATATTATCACCGCTGACGATATCCGCAGTGCACTGGGGGGCAAAATTTTAGATTTCAGCACCATGCAAAAAATCCAAAAAGGGTTGCGGGGCGCCTCAAACCCCTCGCTCTTGCTGCGCTTTAATCACCGCCTGAACTGGGCCGGGGATCTGCACAAACATTTTAAAAGCTACCCGTCTGAACCTACTGGTTATGCCGCCTGGGAAAGTCACTTGCATCAAATTCAGGAGCAGATACAACATTGAAAGGTATTATCTTGGCCGGTGGCACCGGTTCCCGTCTCTTTCCCCTGACCAAAGTCACCAACAAACATCTCTTGCCCGTAGGCAAAGAGCCCATGATTTTTCACCCTTTGCGCAAATTGATTGAAGCGGGAATTGAAGAAATTTTGATTGTCACGGGGGTCGAACACATGGGCGCTGTGATTGGCCTGCTGGGAAGCGGCTATGAACTGGGATGCCGTTTGACTTACCGGGTCCAAGACCAACCGGGCGGCATTGCCCAAGCCCTGGCTCTGGCGGAACACTTCGCCTCTCACGATCTGATGACCGTGATCCTCGGAGACAATATTTTTCAAAGCGATCTCAAGGGCTTTATTCGGCGCTTCGAAAAACAGGGAAGCGGAGCGCGAATTTTGCTCAAACAGGTACCCGACCCCACGCGCTACGGGGTGGTGGCCTTACAGGAGGTCAGCAAAGACGGTAAAACCAGCCAAGTAATTAGCGATATTCTCGAAAAGCCAGAGCAAGCCCCTTCGGATTATGCCGTGACGGGAATTTATGGTTATGATGCCGAGGTCTTTGAGATCATTCGCGGCCTCAAGCCTTCGACCCGCAACGAATTGGAGATCACCGAGGTCAACCGGGCCTATTTACACGCTGGCCTTTTGCAGCACGAGGTGATGCCAGGCTGGTGGACCGACGCAGGCACCTTTGACTCTTGGTATTACGCCAATTCGCTGATGTTCCAGCCCACACTTTTAGAGGGCCAAAACCCAGGTTAAAATAATCCGTTAACAACACTTGACAAAAGTTTACAATTATTTATATAATAAAAGAGTTCAGGATTTGACTCTGTCCCTTCAAATGCTTGTCTTCAGCAAGTGGCCCGAAGCCTGCCTCTCCCCCGGGGCAGGTTTTTTCTTTGGCTTTTTACTTGGCTTTTACTTGGGGAAGCCCCCATTCTGGGGTTAAGATACCAGTGAATTCTATCTTGAAGATGCGAAAGTACCTTTTATGCCGACTCCCCTCTCCTTTGACAACACCCAAATCGCCTTTGAATCCCGCAGCAATTTGGATTTACGCAGGGCCTATCTGCTGTTTAAGACACTTGGCAGCCGCAAGCTGGTTGAAATGGGAAAATATGTCACCCAAGCCAGTTTTGCCCTGCATTTGCCCATCGGCCCACTGATCAAAGCCACTCTGTTTCGCCAATTTGTCGGGGGCGAAAATATTGAGGCCTGTGCCGAAACGATCAGCCAATTGGCCAAGTACAATATTGGCACCATTTTGGACTATTCTGCCGAGGGCAAATCTTCTGAAAGTAGCTTTGAGAACACCACGTCTGAGCTTTTGCACGGGATTGCCCGTGCCAAAGGGGATGCAGATATTCCCTTTGCCGTGTTTAAAGTAACGGGGCTCGCCCGCTTTGAGCTTTTGGAAAAAGTCAGCCAGTGGGGCGGGCTGAGCCAAAGCGAAAAAGCTGAACTGGAACGGGTGGAAGCCCGAATTGAACGCATTTGTGCAGCAGCCGCAGAGGCTGAGACACCGGTTTTTTTAGATGCCGAAGAGAGTTGGATTCAACCTGCCATAGACCGCTTTGCCCTCAATATGATGCGCAAATTCAACCGCGAAGAACCCTGGGTCTGGAATACATTGCAGATGTACCGCAGTGATCGCCTGAGTTATCTCAAAGACAGCCTGCACTTGGCTGAGCAAGAGGGGTTTCAATTGGGCTTAAAATTGGTACGCGGTGCCTATATGGAGAAAGAGCGCGACCGTGCTGCTCGCAAGGGCTATCCCGACCCGATTCAGCCCAATAAAGCGGCCACTGATCGCGATTTTAATGCCGCTGTCAGCCTCTGTCTGGATCACCTGGAGCGCGTGGCCTTTTGTGCAGGCAGCCACAACGAAGAGAGCAATTACCATCTCGTGGCAGAAATGCAAAAACGCAATTTGCCTGCTGATCACCCCCGCATTTGGTTTGCCCAATTGCTCGGTATGAGTGATCATCTCAGCTTCAATCTGGCGCGGGCGGGGTATCATGTGGTCAAATACGTGCCCTATGCCCCGGTCAAAGAAATTGTGCCCTATCTGATCCGCCGGGCCGAAGAAAATACCTCTGTGGCTGGACAGGTGGGCCGGGAATTGGATCTCATTATTCGGGAAATTTCCCGCCGCCGCAAGGCCCCTGCAGATCATTGAGCGGATCATTGAGCAAATCATTGAACAGATTATTGAGTGACTCCCACAGCTGCAAAATAGGATTAATCAAATCTAACCCAAGCTTAATTTGGACTTGTCTTTCTTAAGGTCAGAAACCCGCTTTTCTGGGGTATAACTTTATTTTCAAGAGAGATTAATTGCAAAGAGAGAATTCGAAAAATGGGAAATTTTCAAGTTTCTGGCTCCAACGTTCAAGTCACAGTTGAAACCCGGATTACCGCCCGTGCCGTAGAACCCCAACAACAGCCCCTGCCTCCTGCCCCACCTGCACCCAGCCCCCTTGATCAGGGTGACGCTGTAGAATTCAAAAAACAAACCTCTGACCCCTTGGATATCGCAAAAAAAATCGCGGGTGGTGTTTTAATCGGCGGTGGTGCTGGCACCCTGGCCAATGGCATCGTCAACTCAATTGCTGCTGATCGCCTGACCGGCCCCACCTTGACGGGTGTTGGTATTGGTGTATCGATGGGCGCCGGCATCGGTCTGCTCAATCTCGAAACCGGCGACGAAACCACAAATCAAATTAAAAACACGGCTGCAGGCGCCTTAATCGGTGGCTCTGCCATGGCCATTGCCAACAGCGCCGTCCGCTCCATTGGCTTCAATCAACTCTCTGGCCCCAGTGGTCTGGGTGTGGGCATCGGTATCGCTCTGGGCACCGGCATTGGCTTGGTTAACCTCGACACTGGCGACAAAAATACAAATGCAATTAAAAATACCGTTGCTGGCGCCTTAATCGGTGGCTCTGCGGTTGGTATTGCGGGCTCTGCGATTGCCTCGATGGCCGCCGATCGCCTGACTCACGCCTCTCCAGTTGCCTTTGTTATCGGTGCTGCTATCGGCGCAGGTATTGGTTTGCTCAATACCGACAAGTAAAATTCGATTCTCGTATTTGTATCTCTCTCAAGCGGCGGGCTTTCACCCGCCGTTTTTTCTTTGCAAACCTGATTGAGGCGTATTACAAATAGCTCTGATCTTCGCCTTTACACACCTTGAGGATTTTTTCGGCTTCCCAGGGTGATTTGGCATCAAATTCGTTCACAAAAGCCACCCTTTGCACTTCGGAGAGCGAGGTGATCCCTTCTGTGGCTTTAAAATAGCCGTCTTCAGCCATGGTCACCAGTTTGCCTTCTTGTCTCGCCAACTCGCGAATCCGGGCGGCGGGTTGATGGTCCAAAATGGCTTCGCGCATGGATTCGTTTAAGACCAACATCTCTTGCAGGGTGGTTTGGCCCAAATAGCCCATTTGATTGCATTCGCTACAGCCACGGGCCCAATACACCTGAAAAGACTTGGGATGAACGCCTTTGAGTCCCAAGACATCGAGGAACTCTTTGGGAGGCGAATCTGCGTGGCGACAATGGGGGCAAAGCTTGCGCACCAATCGCTGAGAAATCAGGGTCACATTGCTGGAGGCAATCAAATACGATTCCAGCCCCTGCACCCCCAAACGCAGCAGGGCCCCCATGGTATCAAAGCTGTGATACGAAGTGAGTACCTTGGCTCCCGTGAGTGCTTGATCCACAGTGGCCTCAACGGTTTCGGGTGAATCCAATTGACTCACCATCAAGACATCGGGATCCAAATGAGACATGGCGCGGATCAAGTCTGGATAAGATTCGCCATTTTCGGGACTCCAATTGCCCTGGGTAATGCCCATGATCAGGTGCTCGAGGGGGTTTTCGGCTGTAACAATCGAACGGCTGAGCAGGTTTAAGGCATTTAAGGCCGCGTAAAGGGTGGTTGTTTTGCCTGAGCGGGCGGGACCGGTCACAATCGTCAGGCCGCCGGGTTGGCCCAATAATTTTTGCAAGCGCCACAAATTAAGCGGCGAAAGACCGATGCTATCGAGTCGGAGCACATCATTGGCAGATTTCTGTTTCTGACGCAAACTCATGACCATACTTTCACCCCAGGCGGTGGGATAGGTGGCCAAGCCCAATTCAAATTCTTGCTCGTTAAAACTGGCGTGAACCCGGTTCTGCTGGGGTGTTGTGACCGTTTCGGCATTCAGGGCACAGAGTTGTTTTAAGCGCGCAAGCATGGGCATTCCCAAATTGGGGGGCAAGGCGGTTTTTTGTTGTAATACACCGCCAATCCGGTAGCGGACACGAATATACCGATCCATCGGTTCAATATGAATCGCAGAAACCTGATCAACCAAGGCATTTTTGATCAGGTAATTGAGCATGCTCTCTTCTTGTTTGTATTGACTATCGCCTGAATTTAAACTGAATCCCCCCACAATCAAGGTCTCTTGGAGCTCTTCAGGGGCCAATTCAGCCGCAGCCCGTTGGGGAACGGGGGGCGGAGCCGGAACGGCCGGTGCAGCTGGGGCCGCCTTGGCAGGAGGGGGTTCTGGCACCGCATGGGCAACCGGCGCGGGTTTTTCTTCTGCTTTTTGAGCTTGGGCCCGCATAAATGGCGGCAAGTCTTCATCTTCCTCTTGGTATTCATCCTCTTCGGCATACAGGCTCAGGCCTGCAAAAGGAGAAAGGTAGCTCTCTGTGGGGGTCTCTAAACTTTCGGTTGTGGTTTCTGTCGCAAGAAAGCGATCGAGCGAATCTTCAGTTTCGGCTTCGGATATGGGTTCAATAGACATGAAATGCGAACTCCTGGCTCTAATTGTAAACTTGCTTTGATTGTAACAAGGGCGAAGTGAGAGGGTCTGTTCACCATTATAACCAATTCACGTGTGTGCTTAAGCCGCATGAGAGGGGCCGTGCTGGCGCACCGCCTATGCCTTGCTGGGTTATTTGGCCAGGGCTTTAAACACAAATGGGTGATCATAATACTGGGATTGATGGCCCAGACTCAGCCGGTAATTGCCCAAACCGTAAAGGGTGGGAATGTTTATCTGAAAATGCAAACTATCGCTCCATTGAATGCCAATCGGGCCTTTGCCGATATAATAGCGGCCGTCACCGCTGGGAATCCGGGCCGTGCCATCGGGTGCGCTGAAAAAAGCACTGAGTTCCGCTGGCGGAAATTCGGCATGAAAGCGAAAAGAGAGGGTGACTGTCTCTCCTGCTGAAACCGTTTCGGGCAGGGGGGCTTCCAATTCAGCCACAGCGGATGCAAAGGTTTGGGTGGCATAGATCCGATCTTCGGCCCGGGCCACACCCACCCCCAAATGCCGAAACTTGGGCTCGACCAAATGGGCATAGTGTTCGGGAGAATTTTTCCAAAGCTCAAGCAAAACCTGGGCAAATTCGGTCGCATTTTCGCCGTCAGTGCTGCGCATGGCGATATTTTCGCCCGAGTGACTGACCAGCAAACCCTTTTGCTGGGAGCGCAAGCGGGCAAATGGGTCTTGGCCTTGGGGATTGGTATGGTCAAAAAAATTCTGCCGTGCCATATCCAAGCTGTGGCGCGTTGAAAGGGAATTTAAGCTTTCAAGTTCAGCCAATGGCGGGAGTCCTTTTTCGACCCGCAGGGCATTGGTTAAGCGGTGAATGGCTTGATTGAGCGCGGTCAGATCCAACGGGGCTGGCGGGGGAGAGCTACAGGCCAACAGGAGCAGCGAGCTGAGTACCCCCCCAAAAAACCGGATCACGCTGAGGGATGGGGGTGTAATTGCCATTGGCCAGGCCCTTTCCAGGAGATACTGTTAAATTCAATGTTGAGTTGGCCCGCTTCGCGCAGTTCCCGCATCAAATCTGCCGGAGAACATTGCTGTTTATAATCTTCCGAAAAACAAATCCCCGCTTCCGCGAGCTGTTTTAGGGTCGCAATTAATTCGGGTGGGTGGCTAAAATCGTCGGGTTCTGGATACGCCAAATCCCCATTGCCAAACCACACCCATCCGGGGTTGAGACCGCTTTGACGCAATTTTTTTACCGTCGCACGGTCAAGCGAATACAGTTGAATTACCCCACTTTGAATCAGACTGATATAAGGCGGTGTATGAATCATATGGCACTCCTCAATCAACTTCAATTATTTTAACGTCTGTTTGGAACTTTCTCTGTTTTCTTGGGAGGGCTGAGAAAAATTGTTAAACTGCTTTCATGATTCAACGCAAATTTCTCAATGTCGGCGGCGCCAATAAACGCGGTGAGCTGCCACCGCATTTTGCAGGCATGCAACATCACTTGCTCGATATTTTACCAGGCCCAGATGTGGACCTGTGTTCAGATGCCCGCTTATTGACCGAACAGCCCCGCGCAGACTATGATGCCCTGTTTTGCTCTCACAATCTCGAGCATTATTACGAACACGAAATTCCCCAGGTGTTGGCAGGTTTTAAACATATGCTCAGCCCCACGGGTTTTGTGCATATTATCGTGCCCAATTTACAACAGGCCATGGGCCATATGGCGGTGCGCATGGCTGAACCTGATGCCGTACTTTACCTCTCTTCTGCCGGGCCAGTCAGATATTTGGATCTGATTTTTGGCCACAGCCCCCAAATTGCCCGCAAAGGGGAGCCCTATGCGCATAAATTTGGCTTCAGCCCCAAGCTCTTGAAAAAGGTCTTGAAAGCAGCGGGCTTTGAATGGCGCAAAGTCGTAGCAATGACAGATTTGGTCGAAATTCATGCCTTTGCCACGGTCTCTCCCCAACCGGCAGCCTGGATTCGGGAATGTTTACAACTCTCAGAGAATGACTGACAGGTGTTCCGAGTCACGCCTTGCCCCTGCTATAATTGATAAAAAAAGTGGGGAATCATGGCGCTCCTGTTTTTGCTAATGTCGCTCCTGGGCATCTTTTTTTCAACTTTTATCATCTTCGGTGGCCTGATGACCCTCCGTTTTTTTAAAGCTGAGCTGGATAAAAAAGTGGCCCAACCCGGAGACAAACCCGCCAGTGAGTGGCCCCGCGTGGCCCTTATTTCGCCCTGTAAAGATCTCGACCCCGATTTCGAAGACAATATGCGCATGTTGCTGCATCAGGATTACCCCAATTACGAAATTGTCTTTGTCACCCTCGATGAGCAGGATGACAGCTATCCCGTTCTCAAGCGCATGGTAGCCGAGTCCAAGGTACCGGCCCGTCTGCTCCTGGGCGGATTCAGCAAAAAGCGCTGCCAAAAATTAGACAATATCATGGCTGCGATGGATGCCCTCGACGAGAGCGTGGATATCTATGCCTTTGTCGACAGCGATGCACGGGTTTCGACGGATTGGCTGCGCAATCTGGTTGCGCCTTTGGCCAAAGAAAACGTCGGAGCCACTACTTCTTACCGCTGGTACCGCCCCGAGCCGGGTCGCGCGATCACCTATGCTTTGGCACTTTGGACGGGTTTCCAATTCAGCAATTTTTACCTCAACCGCTATGTGGTCACCTGGGGCGGCACCATGGCCATTACACGCAAACGCTTTGAAGAATTAAACATTCGCAAAGAATGGGACAATGCCCTTTCAGACGATTGTGTGCTCAACGAATGTGTTCGCAGAGCGGGTTATCGCGTGGAATTTGTCACAGCCTCAATGACCAGCCTTTCGAGCGAATACAGTCTCAAAGATATTTTGATCTTTGCCGTGCGCCAATGTGTGATCGGCAAACACACCCTCAAAGAGGTTTGGTATGGCTCTGTAACCATGCTTACCGCCATCCATATCGTGGGGGCTGTCGGGCTCTGGCAATTATATATTTCCCTGCAAACCGGTGCGCCGATTGCCGCAACAACGTGGGGGATGTTGAGTATTTTTCCGGCAGGGATTGTGCAATCAGCCCTGTTTATTCGGGCCTTAAACATGATTCGCGATCGCCGCCCGGATTCCGATCCGCTCGGCGGCAAGGTATACTGGGCGCTCTGGTCCCCGTTTGCTTACGTCTTTGTCTGGCTGACGCTCTTTGCTTCAGCCTTTACTGATCGCTTTGTCTGGCGGCAGATTTACTACCGCATGATCAGCGATGTCGAAACCGAAGTTTACAAATACCCCTCCCGTTTTGATCAAACGGGAGCAATATCCAGCTCAAAGGAGGTTTTCAACGGAGTGGGTGCGCCCCCTCTGATTGAATAAACGATGAAACATCCCCTATTACTGTCTGCCGCTTTGCTGTGCCTGTCTGCTCCAGCTTGGGCCCTGCCCGGAATGGAAATTACCAGTGCCAAAAATACCCTGCTCAGTCGCAAGCCCACCCCCGTAGGCAATGAATTTAAACACCGCAGGGTCAGCGATCTTCCCTCTTTTGACAAATTGGGTGTGGGCAACTACCATGCCCAATACCGTCTGGACAATGGCCGCAAATTAATGATCTGGATGTATGTCGAGAGCGCCCCGCCAATCGTGGATGAAGTGGTTCTCTATGTCACACCTGCCACTCCCAAAGATGCCACATTTGCCCGCGCCTTAAAATTGGTCGAGTTGGTTTATGCCGAAAGCAATTCGGGGTCACAGATTGTAAAAGACTTTAAAGACGCCAAAGATAAAAAACATCTCAATAAATACAAAATGGAAATGGCAACCTTTGATGGATCAGAGAAATCCCTGATTCCCAAAGGTTACGATGGTTATGCCTATTATTTGGGAGATCTCTATGGCTATAAGGTGGGCTTTCACAAAGGCGGCATGGAAGTCTCGGTATACAAAAAAGACGTGTTTAAGGCCCTGATCGACGATATCAAGCGGCGGCGTTATCCTGAGCCCCCACCTCCTGGCCCGACAGCGCCTCCCCTGCCCCCCTTGCCCACACCCAATCCGCCGATTGCTTGGTAAAGAATGGATCCATTTGTCCGTTCGATTGATCTCTGGACTGCCTTTGGGGCCGGTGTTTTTTCGTTTGCCTCACCGTGTATCTTGCCAATTATTCCCTCATATATGTTTTTTATCTCAGGCACTTCTGCTGCCGCATTAAAAGCCAATGAGGCAGAGGCAGATTCGGAGTCCAATACAGACGCCCGTTCAGACAGCAAGGCTGACGAAAAAGCGCAGGAAAAGAAAAAGACCCAGCGCCAGATTATCCTCAGTTCCCTCTGTTTTATTCTCGGTTTTTCTCTGGTCTTTATCGCCCTGGGTGCAACAGCCACAGGGCTGGGGGCCATGCTCAAGGCCCACCAAGATCTGCTGCGCAAAATCGGGGGAGTGGTCGTGATTGTGATGGGCCTGCATATGATGGGCCTGATTCAGATCAATGCCCTGCTCTACGAAAAACGGGTCCATCTCAAGGCCCGTCCACCGGGTTATCTGGGGGCTTTTTTGATTGGTTTGAGTTTTGCCTTGGGCTGGACACCCTGTATTGGCCCACAATTGGGTTCAATTCTGGCCATTGCCAGCACCAAAACCTCAGTGGTCGAAGGCATACGCCTCTTGGCGGTCTTTTCGCTGGGGTTGGCCATTCCCTTTTTTATCACCGCCCTGCTGATGGACAAGGTCTTTGTCTATTTTCGCAAATTGCAAAAACACATGCAGGCCATTTCGGTGGCCAGTGGGGCTTTTTTGATTCTGGTCGGGATTTTGATCTTTACCAATTTTTTACAGACACTTTCCAATTTCCTACAGGCGCCCAGCCTGCCAATTTCCTGAGGGGGAGACCATATGCACCATTTAATTTTTCAAGCCGTTGATCATCCTGAAGATCAGGAGATACCCTATGCCCAGTCGCAAGACCTGATTCACAATCTCTTGGGCTTTGACGGCCTGGACCTGGAAATGGAACAGGGCCAAAATCCCGAACTCTTTCTTTTGCGCAAGGCCTGTGAGTTAAAAAAGTGGAAACTCAGTGGTGAATACCCGCGCTTCTTTGTGCAAAACCAAGTAGAGGTCACACTGAGTCTCAAAAACAAAGGCTTTTGCCGGATTATGAACGCCCGTTCACATACGGCGCTGGATCCCTTAACCCTGGACGGTTTACAGATCCAAATCGCAGCAGATCTGGCCCAAGCTGCTGCCTGGAAAAGTGATCCCCCGGCCTTTTTGAACGCCCTTTTTGAACAATACCAATTACTCTGCAGCGCAGATGGTGAGCCGGTCTTGCTCAGCGAAATATACCAGGAACTGTCTCACAAACGCCCTGCCTATCGCCGCGAACACTTTGGCCTCGATCTCAACCGCAGCTTAAACTCGGGCCGCACCAAAAACAAGAGCCATGCCCTGAGTGTTTTGCCTGCCAGCCAACGGCAGACCCAGTCGTTTTATGTCTTTGACACCGCAGGCACAGGGCAGTGGATTGACCAGATTGCCTTTGTGCCCTTGGTGCACTAATTCGTGCACTAATACTTGCGACTCAATCCAGGAGGTGGGTCTCTAAAAACTCGGAAACAGCGGTGTAATAATACTCCAAATTGACCTGTTTCTGAAAGCCGTGGCCCTCGTCTTTGGCCAGAATATACCAGACTTCTTTGCCATTTTCGCGCACGGTTTTGACAATCTGCTCGGCCTCTGAGGCAGGCACACGCGGATCGTTCAGCCCCTGGGCCACCATCAGTGGCACCTTGATTTGGTGGGCATTGGTGGTGGGGGAGATCTTCTCCAAAAAGGCGCACATGTCTGGGTCGCGTTCGTCGCCATATTCGACCCGGCGCAGGTCGCGGCGGTAGGCCTTGGTGTTTTTGAGAAAAGTAACAAAATTGCTGATACCGACGATATCGATCCCAGCCCGCAAGCGGTGTGAATAGTGAATCAGCGAGGCCAGCACCATGTAGCCACCATACGAACCACCATAGACGCAGACGCGCTTTTGGTCGAGTTCGGGCTGTTGTTCGATCCAATCGAGCAAAGCCCCAATGTCTTTGACGGAGTCTTCACGCAAATAGCCGTTGTCGAGCTTGATATACGTTTTGCCATAACCCGTTGAACCGCGCACATTGGGCGCGATCACAGCCAGGTTCAATTCGTTGATCCAATACTGAAACATCGACGAAAAACCAGGCTGAAACTGGCTCTCGGGTCCGCCGTGGATATGAATCAAAACCGGCAGAGGGCGGTCGGAATTGAGCTTGGGCCGGTAATAAAAAGCAGGAATCTCAAGATCGTCAAAGGATTTATAACGAATCAGCTCAGGGGTGGCAAAATGACGGGTGTTTAAGCCCCCGACTTCGCTCTCGGTCCAGCGGATCACTTCGCCACTTTCGAGGGTTAGGGTATAAATATCCGCAGGGCTGTGGGGCCGGTTAAAGGTAAAAGCCAGCGATTGCCCATCGGGGCTGAAACGTGGGCCAGAGATCAGGCCCATGCCCATTTCCAGCGGTTCCATTTGGTTGTTTTGGGTGTCCATGAGGTAGAGTTTGCTGACCCCATCTTCGTTGGCCACCACAGCCAGCAAATTGCCGTCAGGAGAGAGTTCAATCTCTGTGATATTCCAAGGAATATGTTGACTCAGGGACTCCACTTTGTGGGTGTCGAGATCGACATAATAGAGCTGTTGAAACTCCCCATCGCGGTCGGCAATAAAATAAATCCCTTTGCCGTCGCGGCTCCAATAGGCATCGCCATAAGCCACCGCTTGCCCTGTTTTGGCAAAGAGCAAATTTGTCTCGCCGCTTTCGACATCGAGAATATACAGATACGATTCGGTGGCGGAGATATAGTCGAGCAGCAGCAATTGACTGGAATCCGGGGACCAGCTCAGAGGCGCCCAGAGGCCTTGGACTTGGCAGATCAGACGAGAGGCTTCGGGCCGTTTAATATCACTGAGGTGAATGTCGTGGTCGCGGCCATTGCGGGCTGTGCTGCTATAGGCAAAGGCCGTTGTGCCACGGGCCCAGAGTGGTGAGCCATTTTTGGAGAGACCATCGGTCAGACATTTGCGCTGGCCATTGTCCTTGTCGAAATAAAAGAGCTGGTAATTTTCGCCGCCGCCCTGATCCATGCTGTAAAGGAAGCCATTTTCGCCGGGGGCACTGCAAAAGGCTCCGCTGGAGACAGGTTCACGCAGAAAGGTCAATTGTTTGCGCGCACCGCCGGGTTGTTCGAGCAAGTGCAATTGCATCGTGTCGGCAAAGCGCGTGGCGATCAACATGCGTTGGCCATCGGGGTGCCAATCGCAGAACCAGGCTGAGCGAACCTGTAAATATTGACGCACGCGGTCGGCGGTTTCGTAATAGAGATCGGGCACGTTTTCGACATGCATATTGCCGGGTATTAACACCATGGGGACTCCTTCAAGAGCAAAAGCAGGTTATTTTTTTAATTTTTGAATCATGGCTGCGAGCTGAGAACGAAACTCAGGCGCCCACCAATGTTTGAGCACAGGGCCAAAGAGGTCTTCAAAATCGCCTTGCAATTGGCCCAAAAGCTGTTTGTGCAGCAGCCCTTTGCTGATCCCCCAGGCAGTGGGGTTCATGCCCAAATAATGGGTCAGTCGGCCTTGGGCCACTTCCATCAGCGCTTCAGCAGGCAAGACCTGATGCACCAGTCCTTCTGCCAGGGCTTCTTCGGGCAGCATCAAGGAACCATTGAGCAGGTGGTGGTAGGCTTTGCCTTCACCGATCACAGCGGCATAGAGATAATAAATGGTGGGGGGCACAACGATGCCCACAGGAACTTCGTTTAAACCAATTCGGTAGGGCCCTTCGGCCATCAGGCGCTGATCACAGCACAGCGCCAAGACACAGCCCCCAGCGGGACTGTGGCCAGAAATTGCGGCCACGAGTGGTTTGGGCAGACTGACGAGATCGACGATCAGGGCCGAAAACTGAACCCAAAATTCGCGCATCGTGGCTTCGTCGTAGCCGTAGAGTTCAACCACATCAAGGCCAGCAGAAAAATAGCGGGGTTGGCCGGTTAAAATACCGCCTGTGAGGGTCTCGTCTTCACGCAGTGTTTTCACGGCAGCACGCAACTCTGTCACCATTTGCATGTTGATTGGGTTGGCTTTGCCCCGGTTGAGGGTGATGATCAGGCGCGCTTGGTTGTATTCGTCGGGGCGTTGGGTCTGAAGGGTTTCCATTTCAGCGTTTACCAGCGGCCGCCCCCGAGTGTGGTGGCAAAGAATTGCTGCATCTGCTTGATACCTTTGTCAAAGCCGATCATACCCATATAATTACCGGCGCGGTGGGCCTCGATCCGGTTGGGGTGCACGCGGTAAACCATGCGCTCTTTCGGCAATTGGTATTCGAGTCCATCCACCTGGCCGCCTTTTTTGGACATGATGTACGAGAGAATATCCATGCTCTCCAAGCGAACGGCTTCCATAAGGGCATAAAATTTTGATTCGCGGATAATGTCTTCGATATCTTGCCCATTGAAGTCGGAGGGCTGGGGCAGAATGGAGGTATCGACTTTGCCGTGAATATCCGTGATTTTGGAGTAAAGCTTTTTGAAGGCCTCACAGTTGCGAATAAACAGATCCTGGTCAGTCACAACACGGGATTGCAAGCGCATCACAGAGCCACTTAAATCCAGACCAATGCCCATGGTCAAAACGGTATTGGTCTTTTCGATCATCGACATGGCACGTGAGAGGTAGGTGTACAAACGAATAAAATGGTTTTCGATAAATTCCGCATCGTCGAGCAGGCTCAATTTGCCGGCACTCAATTCAACAAAGCCGTCTTCAATTTCGGATTCATCGACTTTGATATGCGGGGGCAAACCCATGGCGGGCATCAAATGGTGCCACCACTCAGTGTTGGTCAAAGGACTGGAACTGAGCACCAGGCCCCCAAATTCGATCTCTACCTTTTCAATCGGGGTGAGATACCCGTAGGTCAGGGGATCAACGCGAAAACGGTGTTCGCTCTCCCACTTGCCTCCAAACCCAATCATGGTCTGAATCATTTCGCGGGTATCCATGCTTCTCCCTTTCTGCCAATAGCCTCTGGTTCAGTATACCACTGCTTGACCAGAATCAAGGGCTGGTTAATGCCGGATCATTGACCTGAACGGGATTGGATTCAATCACACGCACAGGCACTTCGTTGTTTTGGTAATATCCCAGGCGTTTGCGGGCCAATTCTTCGACCCCTTGTTTGGTCTCAAAACGTTTGATCGCACCTTTGAGACTCTCTTGTTCTTTTTGCGCAACTTGCAGGTCTTGTTCAAGCAGGGCATGGTATTTTTGCAAGCGAAATTCTTGGGTAATTAAATTGACGAGATTGCCAACCAAATAGAGAAAGGCGGCGGCAACCATGATGTGTTTTTTTTTCATTTTTTTTGACCAAACCTAGGTACAGCGGTTACTTTAAGCCTAACACAGGCTTGCGCGCGAGAGATGTGCATTCGACACAACTGAGAGGTGCTATACTGGGCAAAATTCAGAACAGGGAGAAAACAGCTGTGAACAGTTCAGCTCAACTTGAGCACTGGTTGCAATTGCTCAGGCTCGAAGAAAAAGCAGAAGAAGATCTCTACCGCAGCCAAGTTCTGGAAACCCCCTTAAAAACCCGCAAGGCCCAAGGAATTTGCTGGTATCCGGTGGTGCTCAAACAGACAGATTTGGGCCTGGGCCAGAAGCTGATTCTGGAATTGGAGCGCACAAGTGAATTGGATCAACACCACCTCTTTCAAAATGGTCAGATTTTGGCGATCTTCAGCATGGCCTTCCCACAAGAGGCGCCGTTGATCGGCCTTGCGACCCATGTGAGCCGCAACAGCCTCAAATTGGTCATGCAACGGGACGAATTGCCCGATTGGCTCGACGAGGGCAAATTGGGCCTCGACCTCTGTTACGACGAAACGACTTACCGCGAGATGCGCCGGGCCGTGGAGATTTTTAAAGGCATTCAACAGGGCCCCCTGCTGAGTTTGCGAGAAAAACTCTTTGGCGAAGCGCCGGTCAGATTTTTGGCCTTTCCCTTTCAGCCCTTGCCCTATTTAAATGATTCCCAGAACCGGGCTGTCTCACAGGTCTTGCAGGCCCAGGAATTGGCCATGATACACGGCCCACCGGGCACCGGCAAAACCACCACGCTGGTTGCGGCCATTCAGGCTGTCTTGCAACACGAAAAACAGGTTTTGGTTTCGGCCCCGAGCAATGCCGCGACAGATTTGCTTTGCGAAAAATTGGCAGAATCGGGTCTGCCCGTGGTGCGGTTGGGTCATCCTGCACGCATGTCCGAAAAAATCTTGCCCTATACCCTCGACGAACAATTGAGCCAGCACCCCAATTTTCAGGTGCTCCAGAATTTGCGCCGCGAAGCCCGCGACACCCGCAGCAAGGCCCTGCGCTTTAAACGCAATTTTGGGCCCGCCGAAAGAGCCCAACGCCGCGAAGAAATGGCAGATGTCAAACGCATGTTGGCGATGGCCCGCGAGATGGAAAACCAGATGTTGGAACATATTCTCGACCGCGCCAGGGTCATTCTCTGCACCTTGGTGGGGGCCTCTCAGGAGATCATGCACAAGCGCAAATTTGAGACGGTCTTTATCGACGAAGCGGCCCAAGCGCTCTTGGGAGGCACCTTGATTCCGATTCTCAAAGCCAAACGGGTGATTCTGGCGGGGGATCATTGCCAATTGCCGCCCACGGTCAAATCCCCCCAGGCCCTGGCCGGTGGCCTGAACAAAACCCTGTTTGAAATTTGCGCAGAAGCCCAGCCCGAGGCCGCGACCTTGCTGGATACCCAATACCGCATGAATCAGCAAATCATGGGCTTTTCCAGCCATGAATTTTACCAAGATCGGCTCTTGGCCCATGCTTCGGTGGCCGAACACACGCTCCTGGGCAGTCATGATCCCTGTGATGAACCCAGTCATGATCCCAGACATGATCTAGGGGGCGACGATCCCTGGTTGAACCGGCCCCTGGAGTTTATCGACACCGCAGGCTGTGGTCACGAAGAAGAACTCAACCCCGAAAGCAAAAGCACAGGCAATCCAGGTGAAGCGGGCCTCTTACAAATCCACCTGACACAATTGCTGGTGGGTCTCCAGTCTGCAGGTCTGGATCTGAGCCAACTCAGTCTGGGGATCATTTCACCCTATCGCCAGCAGGTCAATCTGCTCAAAGATCTTTTGCGGGCAGATCCACACGTGTTGCAGCTGGGCAGTTTCAGTGTGGATACCGTCGATGGCTTTCAGGGCCAAGAGCGGGACATCATGTATATCTCGCTGGTACGCTCCAATGGCGAAGGTGAATTGGGCTTTCTCAAAGACACCCGGCGCATGAATGTGGCCCTGACCCGCGCGCGCAAAAAACTGGTGGTGATTGGCGACAGCGCCACCTTGGCCAACCACCGTTTTTACCACGCTTTTCAGGAATATTGCGAAGGCCTCGAGGCCTGGCGCAGCGGCTGGGAGTTTATGACTTGAGCCGGGTTTGAAATCTGAACCATTGTGAGTAAGCCCTGTCTCATGTTTATCTGGGCTTCATGAACGTCATTTATTGGTTCCGTCAAGATTTGCGCCTCCATGATCAGGCCCTGCTCAGTCAACTCGCGAAAAGTGCCGATACACTCCTGCCAGTCTATTGCCTCAACCCAGATCTGTTTCGCAGACTCCCTTTGGGCTTTGCCAAAACCGGGCCTTGGCGGACGCGCTTTTTGCTGGAAAGCCTGAAAGAGTTACAGACCCAGTTGCGACAATTGGGCAGCGATCTGTATGTCTATTTGGGCCCTGCCCAACAGATCATCCCTGCCTTGGCCCAACAACTTCACACCGACGCAGTCTACGGCATGGCTGAATTTTTGCCCGAAGAAAAAGCCGAAGCAGATGCCCTCCAAAAAACCCTGGCAGAAGGGGGGCTGCCGCTCTTGCTGGATCCCAGTGAAAGTTTATTGCCACTCGAAAATCTGCCCTTTGATCTAAGAGATTTGCCTGCCAACTTCACGGCTTTTCGCAAACGAATCGAACCCGATCTACAAGTTCCCCAACCGCTGCCTCCTCCTCAATACCTGCCCCCACTGCCAGAAGGGGTGCCAGACTGTCCTGCCCTTCCCCGCATGCAAGATCTGTTTCAGGAACCGCCCCAAGATGACCCACGTGCCGTCCTGCGCTTTGGGGGAGGAGAAACTGCGGCCTTGGCGCGTTTAGATGATTATATCTGGCAACGTGGCCTGATCCGCACCTACAAAGAGACCCGCAATGGCCTGCTTGGAGAGGCGTATTCCTCCAAATTTTCTCCTTGGTTGGCCAATGGGTCGCTCTCAGCTCGGCAGATTTACGCCCAGGTGAGGGCCCATGAAGCCCAATTGGGGGCCAATGACTCCACCTATTGGCTGATCTTTGAATTGCTCTGGCGGGAATACTTTCGCCTGGTAGCTCTGCAAGCGGGCAAACAGATTTTTCTCTCGGGAGGACTGCAGGGCAAAGTACCGCCCGCAAAAGCAAACCCAGTGCTTTTTGCGACTTGGTGTCGGGGCCAAACCGGCCAGAGCTTTATCGACGCGAATATGCGCGAATTGGCGCTCTCGGGCTGGATGTCCAATCGGGGACGCCAGAATGTGGCCAGTTATCTCATTCACGATTTGCAATTGCCCTGGACCTGGGGAGCGGCTTGGTTTGAACATTGCCTGATTGACTACGACCCCAGTAGTAATTGGGGCAATTGGATGTATTTGGCAGGGGTGGGCAATGATCCCCGACCTTTGCGCCGATTTAACCCCGAAGGCCAGGCCCAGCGTTACGATCCAGAGGGGCTTTTTCAAGCCCATTGGTTAGATCCAGATACCAGATCAGCTGGGTTTCATGTGCACAGTCCGGATCCAGATAATAGGCATAGCTGTTGATCTCACCCAAAACAGCCCCTTGTTTGTGATAAAACTTGCAGGCCGCGATATTGTTGTTTTGGCACTCAATTTTTAACTGTTTGAGGCCTCTGGCTTGGCACCAGATTTTGACCTCGGCAAAGAGCAATTGCCCCACACCCTGGCCCTGGTGGCTATCGGCCACCCGGATATCCCACAAAACGCCCAGGTCTTCGCGCCCAGCCAGCATCTGGATTTGCGGAGATTTGCAGAGCACAGCAGCACCCCCGACCGGGGTCTGGGCATCATAGGCCAGCCAAAAGCCCCAATGGCTCAGGTCAAATTGCTGAGCCAGCTCGGTCATTTTGGCATATTGGCCCAAATCCTTGAGATAGGGGTCTACTGGGGTTTCAACCAGACGAATGCCCCCCAAACCCGCTTGGATTTTCTCCAGTTTGTATTCACTGCGGACATCCACAACCATCGGAATCTGGTCGTAGATCGCCAATTGAGGCTGCTGGGTGTGTTCAAATGCGTGAATCGTAATCATTGAACTTACTTTAACATAACCTATACAAGAGAATTTAATTCAATTTTACTGAAGGGAATTTCCCAGCAGTTTTTGGGCAAAGGCCTTAAATTTTTCGCGTTCGGCCTCACTTGGATAAAAATCAAAGACGGTGTGTAATACGGTTGGGGTACCGATATTGTCCTCTCGGCCTACTTGATAGTGGTTGATCATTTGCTGGAGCGTATACTTTGTGCCTGTATTGTCTAAGAATATGGGTGTTTCTCCCGATTTCCCCATATATGTAAACCAGTGCCGGTCACTTGAACCAAATTGGTTATTGCCCTTGTCGGCATTTTCCCCCGTTAGGCGCATATCTGAATCAGTGTTGATAAACAAAACCATTCCTGGTTTAAGCACATCTTGGTCGAACAGGGCCTGCAAATTTTCTTCCTGGGGTTTGGCCGAAGGATCAGCTGGATTGGGTTTGTCTTTGGCAAACGGCGTGGTCCGCGTCCCAGGGGTATGGGTGACTTGGACGGGGCCATAATGATCTGAACTTTGGGTCAGTTCTAACATTTTTTGGACATTGATTTCTCGGCCGAGCACCAGGGTATGCAGCAGGTCTGTCAAAGCAGCACAACCCACGTTATCGTGTTTGTATCCATCGGTAATGCCTTGTTGAGCCCTGCGATCGTAAATATCCCCAAATTGGACGGCCTTTTGTTCAGGGGTTTGGGGGCCGATTATATATTTATCGACCACAGTACCCCCTTTCGCATAAACCCCTTCTACTGTGGCATTTCCCTTTTCAGAAAGCAAAGCTTTCTTTGCGGCCAATGCCGCGATTTTAGGCGTTAACTCTGTTTGCAGACTTGCCATTTTTGCTTGCAGAGACGGAATCCCAGAATGACTCGGATTTCTTGCTATCAGGCGATCCCGCTCTTTTGTTGCTGCGTCCATTTTTCCTGTGAGTGTTTTCACATTTTGTTCCAATGATCGAACCTCACTTTTTAGTTTCAGGTACTTAAGTTTGGCTGTACTGTACTCCTCTTTGGTTTCAGCCTTTTGTTCAATGGTCGTTTCGGCATAGTCTTTCATAGTGAGAGTGGATTTAGACGTGGCGCGGGCTTTGGGATCCGCTTGCAAGATAATTTCTTCTGGGGCTATATCCGCTTGGCCCAAATAATGGTTCAGCACTTCTAAATCAGACAGCGCATTTGCCAAGTCGGCAGGGATGGTGACACCTTGAGTTTCAAGGGCTTTGCCCAGCGCCACCGCGTCGATATTCTTTGGGTCAGCTGGCATGAGCTGATGAGAGCGCGCAAGCTGTTTTAGGGCATCTGCTTGAGTCGAGTTAAGTACACCAGCCCGTTTTGCTTCATCTAAATTGAGTTGGGCATCCTGATTATTGTCATATTTTCCCAACGCAGATTTAAGCGCTCCAAAAGGGATGCCGTTATGAAAAATCTCAAGATTATAACCTCTGTGACTTTTTTCCAATTGACTCAGCCAACCTGTGCGGGTGGCCAAAGGCCCTTTTAAGCTGCGGGCTTCTGGAAAGGGTCTCATTTTACTGGGGGCAAAATCAAAGGCATAGATGGGCGGTCGGACACTGCCAGGCTCACATGTTTTGAGATCACGACAGACAGCGGGAGGACTGAGCGGTGCAGATTCATTGACCGCCGGCAATAAGTCGGGGTTAAATGCATCTGAAATACGGGTTTGAGAGGCCGTTTGGGGTGATGGCTGAGCCGCACTCAAAACAGCAAAGTCATCATTTTTTTTTCCCAGGCCCAACCCGAGGAAGTTGCGGAGCCCCAGGCCCATTGTGGGCGGGGAATCCGCATTTGCCTGTAGATATTTTGAGCCATTTTGTTTAAACAGATTGGGACTGGAATTGGTTTTGGGGGGTGTCGTTGGGGATGTCGTTGGGGACGGTTTCGTTGCAGGATTTTCTTTGGAGGCCCGTGAGATAGCTTGAAACGAGCGATTCAAGCTGTTTGGGATAAAGTCCGTCATGGCGATTACCTCTGAAAAACAGGATAAACAGAGGTACGCAGAGCGAAAGTTTTTTTTCACTGACTGGGAGCACAGTCCATTGCTCAGTTGCGCTGACCCGTCCAATCTCCGTCCACTTCTGAGATAATCCCCGAATAATGCTTTCCTTTGAGTTGACAGCCTGGTTCCTGGGTATGCCCCTCGAACCGTGTATTGCTCGTGTAATAAATAAAAGAGACATACCAGCCACCCTTGGGATCAGGGGAGGACTCCCAGTTACCCCTGCCGCCACTGGAACTGAAAAAGCTTCCATCAGCTGCCGCCGTCAGTGTCGCGTTAATCGTGGTGCCAGTATCCGTTATCAGGACAATCGGCCAAATGCCTGGAACAGTAAAATTCTTACACAGATCCTGATTTTGTTGAGCCGTGGTGTTAAAGCGGACACCCTTACTGGTCAGGCCATTGGCCACCACTGTCACATCTCCCGATGTAACGTTAGCGGGCGCAGTGGCGGTGATTTCATGGCAGTTTTTGACAGTGATATTCTGAGCCTTTACATGATTGAAGTAGACCGCCAATTTATCGTCGGCATTGTTAAAACAGTGGCCTTTGATTTGCACAGCCGTTCCGCCTTCGCCTTGCAGCGGTGAGATTGATTTGATGTACGGATCGCATTTGAAATAGTCCGCGAAGGAACTGCTGGTAAGATAGAGTTTGGCAAAGGTCATATCGGCAATCTGAGCGCCTTCGCTGGGCTGCTCAAAGGTGCTTGCTCCACCATAGACAGCGGGCCCTCTGGCGGCGCCATAAAAGGCTTCATGGTCAATACCTGTAAATCTTTCTCGCTCAGCATTCAGACCTTCTCCGCCAGCACTTGTGACAGGTACAGCCCCGTCATTCTCGCTGATCTTGAAATGGTCATCAAAAATGCTATCTGGATTTTTGATCAGCCGACGGGCGGCGGTGGCGCCAATGCCAATCATGCCATCTGTAAAGATCTTGTCGGTCCGGCCATAGGCAAAATAATACTTCAACTGGCCCAATTTATTCCTTGAACCGCTGCCGGAAGGGGAGGCATAGATGTCTGTTTCATTCATGGCTTTGAGTTTTGTGTTGTAGATCCGAGTGCCCTCTGTCAGCGAATAAACTGCGTCATTATCAGGCTGGGTAGGACCTTTTTCAAACCATTCATTGAGCCGCAGGGGTCGGGAATTGTCCCATCTTAGATCCCGTGCACCGGGCGCTTCGATCTGCACATAGTTCTGCACCAGTCGGCTGAGGATTTCAGAGGTATCGGCATCGGCTTGCCCCAGCAGGCTGTAGTGCGACCCCGCATTCATCACATAGGCCAGCGAAGAGAGAATCGAGCCATGATGAGGGGTACCCCAGGTCAACAAACGCTGAAAGGCCTTGTGCAACGGGGCATCAAATTGCTGAATCCCGGCCCGCGCCACCAGCCCCCCCATCGAGTGAGCCACGATCATCAAATTGGGGTCAGCATCAGGATTGGCCAACAAAGGCTTCAGTTCGGCCTTGATCTTTGTTGCCAGGTCAGGCCCTAAGCTGTCAAAAGCCGAACGAAAAGAGGGGAAAACATATTCATAAAAGGCTGTGCAGCTGGATTTTGCGTCCAGCCCTGGGGTCGTTAGAAATGAGTAATACAGCGGGGTCCAGACATCTCGCTTGTAGCTGAAGTTCCAGGGCGCGGCCACATCGGGCTTGCCGAGATAACCATCTTTCTCAGCCTCATTGTGACCGTGCACCAGCACAACCACATTGCGCACACATTTTTTTTCTTCCAGGATGCGCTCTTTACCAGCAAGCTGATTCAGGGGTTTTCTTTTTTCCAGCAGCGCCGGATCGGGGACCATCCGCACCAGTTCTGGGGCTGCCGCCCAGTTCAGATTGGCCTGCTGGGTGACGAGAAAGTATTTCAGGGTGGCCTTTGCGATCGCAATTCCGGCAGGATTCTCACTGGACTGTAGAACCTTCATCCCACTGGTCTGGGAGAACAGATAGTCAATGGCTTTGATTTGCCCCTGGCTGTCGACCACGGCGGGCAGCAGGCTGAAATGATCTTTTTGGAGCACGCCGTTGACCATCACATCGGCCACCCGAACCACGCCCAGGGTGTTTCTGTTGATATTGCCTGCCTCACTGGCTGGGAAAATGATTGTCACCGGGAAAGTCGCCGTATTCGACTGCAAATTTTGAAGGTTTAACACACGCAAACTGCCTGTTTTTTGGAGTCCTTCATAGGCAAGGTGCAGGAGGTTAGATTGTTTTTCCAGGCTCAGACTGAAGGGCGTATTTAGCGCCGGAGTATAGACCTGGGTGCCATCGCTTAACGCGATCGTGGTGGCTTTGCCAGCTGTCGAAGTCAATGTCTGTTTTTCTGGGGTGGTGTTTAAGGAAACAAGCGCTTGCGGAGCATAAATACCGCTCGGGACAAGAGGGGGGGCCGTTGGGGCAGGATAGAAATTGTTAGGCGTTGCTGTTGGAGCAGGATAGAAATTGACAGGCGGTGCTGTTGGAGCAGGATAATCATTACCTGACGGTGTCGTTGGGGTAGGCGTTGCGAGCGAGCTTGGAGCAGGTTCTGGACCTGGAAATAACTTTTCAAAGGGTCCACACCCAGCCAGGGCCGCCAGACAAAGTGTAAGAGAAGTCAAATACACAGTTGTTTGGGGTTTATTTTTCAGCATGGCATTACCATCCTTTGCGTATTACAACAGTATCAAATAGCTTTCGCTCAAAACCCAGCTCTACAAGGCCCAGTCTAACCCACTGCCGTTTTGCTCCCTTTGAGGGGAATCAAAGCTGAAAATGATTTGTATCAAACAAAATGCGCCACTCAAATTCACATGGGGCTGATACAAGGACGATAAGCCGAGTGCCCATTTCTCTCCTGGGGAACCAACTTGCCTGGCCAGGTTCACAGCCCTATACTGGTATATCTTTTAGACATCAGAGGGATACATGGGTGTTATCTCTTCAGTGCGACTCAGTGAACATCACCACAAACACACAGCCCAAAGGTTTGAGCGCATGTAAGCGATCAACCCTCATGCGCTCTGAAATAGACTTGGCCGAGCTTGATAAGCGCAAATAATACCCTCTCCACTCCCTGGCTGACACCTGTTTTGGCCGCCACAGGGGCCAGAGGCCTGAGCGGAATCGAGACCGTGCAAACCCTTTGGAAAGGCTATGGCCAGATCCTGCGCCTGCATCTGGAAGGGGCTCCGTTTGGCTCTGCCATTTTAAAGCAGATCGATCCTCCGACAGCCACAGCTGCCAATGCCCTTTCCCACCAACGAAAAGTCAGGTCGTACCAGATCGAGCGGGCCTGGTACAGCCTCTACAGCAAAGGCCTCAGTCCAGCCTGCCGGGTTCCGCGCTTTCTCGCACAGGGCCAGTCCCAGGGCGGCGATTGGCTGCTTTTGGAAGACCTCGACCGGGCAGGCTTCCCCGAGCGCAGGCGGCACTTAAACAGTGCCGAAATGGCAGCGGTTGTGAGCTGGCTGGCCCATTTTCATGCAACCTTTCTGGGCCACCTCGCCCCCGAACTCTGGGAGGAGGGCAGTTATTGGCATCTGGAAACACGCCCAGACGAATGGCAGGCCCTGCCGCAAGGCCCGCTCAAACAGGCTGCGGGGGCTATCGCCCAAAAGCTGAAAAATTGCCATTTTCAAACCCTGATTCACGGCGATGCCAAACCCGCCAACTTCTGTTTTTCAAGCCCCACAACTGCCCGCCCTCAGGTGGCCGCCGTGGACTTTCAGTACATTGGCAGGGGCTGTGGCATGAAAGATTTGGCCTATTTTTTGTCTGCCTGTTTCTCCGAGACTCAAGCCGAAGGCGCAATTCCCGGCTATTTAGAGCTGTATTTTGCCGCTTTGGCACAGGCCGTTGGCAGCTCAAGTCAAGCAAAAGCGATCGAGGCGGAATGGCGGGAGCTGTTTGAATTTGCCTGGGCAGATTTTTACAGGTTTGAACTGGGCTGGTTGGGCGGAGATCCAAGGGATTACCCTTTCAGTGAGAAAATCCTGAGGGGATTAATCCCCAAGCTGAATCTGAGTCAGCCCTAAACACAAGTTTTTGGATCTTTGAGCGACAATAAACAGAGACCACCATGACAAGTATAAATCCACAGCCCACCTCTTATCCGCCCGCTGAATCCGCCAAAGGCCAGATTCAGCCGCAAAAGTTGCCGCAGACGCAGCCACAAAGTCAGCCTGCGAAGCAGCCTGTGGCGGGTTGTCTGCCTGAAGAATTAGGCGCGAAGCCACCTGGAGATTTTGGCCTATTTGGGGGCATGGCCAGCTTGGGTATGGGATTGGGGTTTGGCCCAACGGCCCACAGGGTGGAAAAAGGTGAAAGCCTTGAAAAGATCGCCAAGCAAAAATTACCGCCGCCCCAAAACAACAGTCCCCAAGATATTCAACGTTGGGTGCAGGCCGCCGCCAAGCTCAATAAACTCACCTCTCCCAATCAGCTTCAAGCAGGCCAAGTCATTCTCTTGCCTTCAATTTTGCCCAAATTTGAGACCAAAGGCAACGCGACCCCCAGCCTCTCGTTTTTAGACGACCCCGAGCAAATCGACGTGCCCCAAGTGATTGCTGCCCAGAAAGAGGCTGCGGCAAAATTGGCGGAGGGCCTCAAAACCCAAGATGTATCCGGTAAATTGGCCCATTACCAAACCGCTCCCCCCCCCGACCCCTCGCCCGAAGACATAACCTGGCTGTTTCAGCTCAAAGCAGCAGAAAACAACAACCTGCTCAAGTACAAGCCTTCGGCCCCAGAGCAACAACTTGCAAAGGCCTTGCAAGAAGCCATCGCCTGGAAACAGATGTTGAATCAACCCACCCGTATCAGCCAGGCAGATTTAGACCAATTGCCTGCAGCCGCCAAAACGACCCTCAAAGCCTGGATGGCCGCCGATGGCAACGCCGACAATTTCTCGAGTTTGGACTTGGCCAAAGCCTCTCCCCAAGCTGTCAAAACCCTTTTACAAACCCTCAAACAGGCAGGCAATCCCCCCCATGCCCAACGCCTGGTTCAACTCATGACACAGCTCAGTCGCTCCGAATCCCTCAATATCTTTGGCAACAGCTCCTTTGCCTTTGAAAAAAGCCAACAGCCCAGGCCGTATATGACCCGCACCTTTGATCCCTTAAAATTGCCCAAAGCAGATCTGGAAGCCTTTCAGGCCAATCTCAAGCAGATCGAAAAAACCCTTTCAGATCCAAGTTTAATCGAGCGCGGGGGCTGGAATTTAGAGATTCAGGGTCACAATTTACGGATATTAGAGCCCAGCAAAAATGCCTTTAAAGACTTTGACCTGAGTGAAGGGGCCCGCAAAGCAGAGTTTGCCCGCCAGGAACTGCGGGTGAAATATGGCTTTGAACCTGCCAACCCCCACGACTTAAACGCCATCAAAGCGATCAAAGCCAAGCTCAAAACCCCAGAGGATCAGGTCAACTTCATCGGACTCTACCTCAATGCCCATTACGAACATCCTGGCAAAGGTACCTCTTGGTCGGCCCTGGCCCATTTGTCTGAGCGTTTGGGTATGTCTGAAAAGGTTTTCTTTGGCAACCCGCCCCCTTTGGACCGCCTGCCCGATGGCCGGGCCCTGATCGATTGTGAAGGCTTTACCAAACTCTCTCAGATTCTGCTCGATACCCTCGCCCCCGGAAATCTGTCTTTGCCCATTCGCCAACCCGGCCATGTCTTTAATCTGGCCAAAGTGGGTGATCGTGTCTACGCCTTTAACAACCAGCATGTGCAGGCTGTGGAAATGTCCCCCCCCGAGCTGCAAAAATTCAGCGCTTTGCAAGACGATTACAGCTCCCAATGGACGGCCCTCAATCCCTTTAAACAGTCCCCCCGCATGACGGCAGCAAACTTTCCTGGGCTGTATAAATATACAGAATTGTTTGAGCCACCCACCGATCCCCATCTGGCAAAACTCCAAAAAGGGAACTACCTCTCCGTCCGCAACCGCGACGATGTGTTTGAAGACTTGAAATTGTTTTAAAGGATAACTGCAGAAATGGCACGCATACTCTTGGCTGGTGCATCAGGGCAACTCGGTCAGGCGGTCTTGACCCAGGCCCGAGCGCAAAAAAATGAACAGCGACATTGGGTCAGGACTTTGTCCCGCAGTCGCCCTCGCGCAGAAGCAGATCAGGTCTTTTTGGCCGATGCCACCCAGGCTGACAGTCTCAAAGGCGTCTGCGAAGATATTGATGTCTTGGTCTCTTGTTTGGGTGCCAGTGTGGGCATGCAGGACAAAGAACGCCGCAATTACAAAGAGGTCGATCTCGTTGCCCACCGGCATTTGCTCAACGAGGCCCAAAAGGCCGGCGTCAAACGCCTGGTCTATGTCTCACTCTGGACCGAAAATGGCTATCTCGACAATGGCTACGTTGCCGCCCACGAGGCCGTGGTGGCCTTGCTCAAACAAAGTGGGATTTCCCTGACCGTGATGCGCCCCACGGGCTTTTTCTCGGCCATGGCTGAATTCTTTGAGCTGGCGCGCAAGGGCCTTGCTCCGTTGCCGGGCGGGGGGCATTGCCGCTCCAATCCGATCCACCAGGCCGACTTGGCCAGTGCCTTGCTGGGCTATTTAGAACAGGGGCCCACAGAGGTTGGGCTGGGTGGGCCAGAAGTTTTCAGCCGCAAACAGATCTTTGAATTGGCCTTTGCTGCCCTGGGCAAAAAGCCCAAATTCCTCAATTTGCCCCTGCCTGTAATGACCGGCATGGCCACCCTGGCGGGCCTGTTTGATCCGCGCATGGGAGACCTGATGCGTTTTGCCGCACAGGTTAGCAGCACCGACTGCATTGCCCCGGCGGTGGGCAGCCAAAAACTCAAGGATTATTTTGCCGAATTGGCCAGAAATGCTTCGAATTAATCTTCCGCCAAGACGATCAATTTGTCCAAGGGGCCAAATTGGATTCGCTCAGATTTTTTCGGATTGACTTTGACGCCAAAGCCATTTTCCCGATCCTGGGCGTGGGCCTGCAGGCGATAGCCAATCGCCAACTCTCCCCGCTGACTGGCCGCTTTGAGCAGGGTATAAAAATTGACGGGCTGATCCAAGCGGATATATTCGTCGATTGGTTTGAGGTAGATTTCGGAGCCCTCGGATTGAAAGAGATCGTCAAAAACCCGTCCCAGCTCTTTGTTTTCTGAGAGCTGAGAGAGCATCAAACTGATCAGTTTATCGCTGACAATAAAATCGTCGGCCTGGGTTACAGAGGCCAACTCGCGGTTGCGGGTATCCAACATCTCGCTGACAATCGAAAAGCTGACCTTGCTTTTTTCGGAGATATCTCTGAGGTGCAGCAGGGTCACCAGGGTTTTGGCATCTGCGGCTTGAATTTCAAGCGTATCGGAATAACTCAGGGTAATAATATGCGCAAAGCTCTCAAGCGGAAGGCTTTCCAGTACTTGGCGATCGGTGGTATCTGCCTGGGTAAAACTCAGACTTTGGTTTGTCATTTTTTCACCGAGGGCCCGAATCTCCATTTCGATAGAGGCATTTACATCGGCCACAATCGTCAATTCTGAGTTCGGGCTGACATAATTGTCGAGTTCCGACATGATAATCAAGCCCCGCTGGTTCCAGCCCAGAATCAGGGTTTTTTCAGGCACATTGGCCTCTGGAGCGCGCAATTGAATCGCATTTTCGTCGATCTGGTAATCGGTGGTCTTGGACAGCACGACCGCATCGTCGTCACGGGCAATGGCGATCACCTTATCTCCGGTGGCGATCAGGCTATCGAGCGGGGGATTGATCAAAATTTCACCATTGGCTTTGCGCAGCCCCATCAGGGCCGACTCTTCGTAAGACATGATGGCTTCGGCAAAGGTTTTGCCGACCAAACCGGGTTCTGTTTGAAAGTAAATTTCGTCGCCATCAAAGTCCAATAACTCGGTATAGACCACCGACAGACCGGATTGGCGACAGGTCTGAACCGAGATTCTCGCAATCAGATCTTCGCCCAAAACCAGTTCGACTTCGTCGCCGCCCACCATTTTGGCCACATCGAGATTTTGTGGCGAATGAATTTCAGCGACAATATGGTAGGGTTCGGGTCTGCGCTCGGGGTGGTTGGTTAAAGCCAAAATGGTTTTGATCACGTGGGAGTCGGGATCATCGGAGTCTTCGGGGGCCAGAATCACAATCGAACGGGATTCTTGGGGATTGATGATCTGCAAATCGCTCATTTCAATCGGATTTCCACTGCGGCAGATCACGCGGGTATTGCCCGTTCTCCCCAAACGGTCGCGGATCTCATCTTCCATCTCGACTTTGTCTTTTTCGGCCAAAATGGCAATGACGGGCTTTTTGGCATTTTCATTGGCCACCATCAATTCGGAGATAATTGTAAACACCTGGGAGGACCAACCCAGAATCACAGTGTGATTGCTTTCAATCACACCTGAGCGCCCTTTGCGCAATTCGTCCAATTTGCTCTCGATGCCACTGGTGATCAAACCAATTAAGATACTGACAACAAAAAGCCCAAAGAGCGTGACGCCCAACATGGTAAACAAAAAGGACCAGGGGCCAACGTCTCCGGCCATGGTGCCCGGATCAAGGGTGCGCAACAAAATAATGTAAAGCGCTTTGCCCAGTCCCATGGGTTTATTGTTTTCGATCGGAACAGCCGGGGAGTTGATCAGCACAGTGGCAATCACAAACAAGACTACAGCCGTAAACGCAAACAGCAAACCAATCATTGCTGGCGTTCCCTTAGACATTAAATTGTCAAAATGGTAGCGGAAATGGCTCGAAAATGCTTTTTTCTTCACTATTTTATCCTGATATCTCAATTATTGCTTGGTGTTTAGAAAAAATAGGGGGGGGTTAAATCGTTCTCTATCTCTCACCTTGAGTTGTCCCATTCTAACAAGATATAAGTCTGGACCGATTGAAATAAGTAAAACATTAATTAAATCCGTATTTTTTGGTGTATTTTATGTAGACACTTACTCTGCCTCATCTCGGGATGAGACTTCAGCTGCAAACAAGGCTTTTTCCAAATCACTTTCGACCAGATAATACCAACCCAAAGCAGGAATGCGGTAATACGCCACCAAAAGCGGCTGTTTGCCGGGCAAAATCTGGTGGCCCGATTGTTGGGCCTTGATCGCTTTCACCACAGCCGGGTGGGGGTAATCGGGCAATTTTAAATCGGGGTGAATCGTGGCAGAAAACTGTTGGCCCTTTTGATTCGAGCGAATCGCAATCCGGCCCTGTTGATCCAGTAAATACCCCCCTTTTAAGGTGCGCAACGCCGGTGGCAGGTCCAACATGGTCTGAATAATCGTGTCAAATTTTACGTCTAAGCTGGCGGTGCCCAAAAACTGGTTTTGGTGATCAAAGAGACCTGTGGCGGCAATCAAGAGCAAGCCAGCGCCACTGACGTCGATGTACGGATTGCCCCAGCGCCGGGCGTGTTGGTAGGCCCCAAATTTGTAAAAGGGCCGAATCACCGGATCGTAGTTTTGGCTCTCAAAATCGCCCCCCGGCAGCCAGGCCCCCACGCCTTGTTTGAGCACCACAGTGGCATAACTCACGGGGGTGCCGCTTTGGGCAATCAGGGTTTGTTTCTCCAATGGGCTGAGGCGTTCGGGGGTTTTGCTCTCGATCAGCAGGCGTTTTTGAAAATGGCGCAAACTTGACAATTCACCCAATTCTTTTGCCACTTGGGATTCAGGCAAAGACCAGGTTTTGACCGAAAGGGGCCAATTGACACTGAGTTGGCTGTGGTATTGCTTGGAGGCAACCTGATCGGGGGGGTTAAATTTTTTGTGCAAATAATAGCGATCCCTGACCGGATTTTGCTGGGTCAGATGGGAGATCGCTACTGCGGAAAGCGCTTCGAGCTGCATTTCGGCTTTGAGAAATTGGCGGTTCATGAGCCGACTTTGCGCATAAACGGCACCCAAATAGCGATTGAGGGCCTGCTCGCGGGCACGCAAACGCGCCAATTCACGCTGTTGGCTCCAAAGACTCCAGAGCCCGAGCAGAGAACAGAGCAAAACCAAAGTCAAGACCGTGCCCAGGGCCAACAACTGGTGCCTGACGAACAGCCGGCTTGTGCTCTGCAACAGGGTGTCCCGTTGGGCTGAGACACTCTCCCCTTTGAGATAGCGGCGCAGGTCTTCGGCCAAGGCGCTGGCACTGGCGTAGCGATGCTCAGGTTTTAAAGCTGTGGCTTTGAGCAAAATCGCAGTGAGCTCACTCGGGAGTTTTTGTGCCCCAGGCAAAGAGGGAGGGCTGATCCTGCCCTGTTCAGCCATTTGCAAAAGCGCCAGATAAGAATCACCCGTGCGGGCAGGTCGCAGACAAATCCATTCGTAAAGTATCAGGCCGAGCACATAGAGATCGCTGCGCTGATCCAGTTCGGCCCATTGCCCTTTGGCCTGTTCGGGCGAAAAATAACCGAGGTTGCCAGCGAGGGGACTGTCATCTTCTTGATCTTGATCCAATTCTGGCGGAATACGCACCTCTAAAGGCGAATCGGGCAAAACCCGGGCCAAACCCCAATCCATCACATAGACCTCATGAAAATGGCCAATCATCAGGTTATTGGGTTCCAATTCGCGGTGAATCACGCCCCGGCTGTGGGCATAATCCAGGGCATCACAGACTGCCAAAAAAACCTCCAAGCGCTGAGTCAAAGGCATCACGGGCTGAGCTTGATTTTGCGCGGCATCAATCAGCTCTCTGAAGGTCTGTCCCTGGACCCGTTTCATGGTATATGCCAGACCGGCTTGGGTGTTTTCGAGGCTGTAAACGGGCACAATATGCGGATGGTCCAATTGGGCGGTGATTTGCGCCTCCAACAAAAAACGCCGAATGCGGGCCGGTTTTTCTTGCTGACGCACCATTTTCATCGCCACTTTGCGTTGCAGGGCGCTCTCTTTGACCAGATCTATCTGGCCCATTTCACCCTCTGCCAAATGCGCGATCAGGGCGTAAAACTGACGCCCCGGTGTGCTGAGTTGCTCTGAGCTGAGTTTATAATCAGCCGTGATCGTCTGCAGCAATTCTTCCATTTCGTCGGGCGGGGAGATCTGTTCTGGGCTCATGGGTTCAGCTCCAAAGCCTGATCCGCTTCGACCACATAGGTCCAACCGAGAATATCCAGGCGGTAAAAAACCAACAGCGTTTGGCCCTGGTTAACAAAGCCACTGTCGCGGGAACGCAAAGCGTGCAGGGCTTCGGGCCAGGGAAAAGCCAAACTGAGGCCCGCCGCGCCCATGGTCTTGGCAGCTTGGCCTGGGGTCTGTTCGGCAACCACCTGCATGGCCTGATTGAGCAAATAGACTTTGCGGGCGCGGGCATCGGGCAGGGGCAATAATTTGAGAATGTCTTTGAGGGCAATTTCAGCCCCTGCGACCCCCAAAA
>JBIKWL010000062.1:0-31984 GCA_044356335.1 Candidatus Sericytochromatia bacterium | reverse complement strand
CGCGCTGAATTTGGGCCTGATTGCGGCGGTTGATCGTAAGCAAATAGCGCCGATCCGTGCGCTTGCCTGTGCGTTTTTCGGAGTTGTAAAACATCCCTGACTTGCAGCTCAGGCCCTGCCTGCTGCAACGCTGTCCCAAAACATCGCCAGCGGGAATCGTGCCAAAAAACCCCCAGTTCATAATTGCCATGGTCTGTTTGCGCTGGGCCACTTTGTAAAAATAGAGCGGGCGTTTGGCAGTATCTGAAAACAAGACCTGCAATTTGGAAAAGGCCCGGGGCTCAATCCGCAGCGCGCGAATCGTAACCTGGGGCACACTGCTCTTGCCTTTGATTTCGTACTGTTTGAAGAGAATGCCTTCACTCAATTGAAAGAGGCGGGTGCGGTGGTAACCACTGGGGGTGCGCAAAACATCTGCCGCGCGTTTGTTGACAGGCAAATAAGAGGAGACGGCCACAGGTTCCTCAAAGCGCATGGGACTGGGGATCGCGGGCCCGACATCCGGGGGGCGAAATTTGATCAGATCTTCGGGATTGACCTTAAATTGCCGTTCAGGCGGTGTGCCCTGAGGGCCCTTGCAATTGAGCAAAAGAGCAAAGAAGGGTACCACCAGCCAGGTGGAGAATTTGCGCGCTTGCCCCATAGATCAGCGCTTGGGGAGGGGATAAACCCTGACCACAAAGGTGGGATCTGAAAAGCTCGAAACCAAAAGGGTCGTTTCGTCGGGACTGATCGACAAACTGTCAGCGGAATCTGAAATGCGAAACTGGGCTTTGAGACTCAGATCGCGGGTGGAATGCACAAACACCACTTTTTGATTATTGGAATAGGCCACGAGATACGCCAGCAAATTGCCTTTGGCACTGACGGTTAAACCTGAATCGATCGACAGATCACCTTTGGGTTTGAGTGTTTTGAACAGGTCTACACGGGTATTCCAGAGTGAAATTTGCCATTTGGGGCTTGGGCTGGCATCCACAGGACTTAAAAAAGCAAAGAATTCGCCATTCTGGCTGTATTCTGCCGGTGGTGCTCCCGGCACCCAATAGATCCAACGGCCCTGCCAGAGATCCAAAACCTGAATAAAGGTCGGGGTAATTTTGCCTTCGCCCTGATCCCATTCCATCGCTGTCGTGAGAAAACGCCCAAGGGGGTGCCAAGCAACACTGACCACAGGAAAATGCCCTGGCATGCGGTTGGGGGTACGCGAAACAAAAATGGTATCGACCTTGCGGCCATTGGAGAGATCCCAAATATGCAGGTAAAAATCCAGCCACTGTTTTTTGTTTTCTGTCCGTTCAAAGAGTTTACAGACCGTCAGATAGTTGCCATCGGGACTGAGTGTAAAGGGCTGATTGGAGCGGCCTTCGGAGGGGTCTTTGAGTTCAAAAATGCGCTTATAATCCGAGCTGCGCCAGACGGTATAGACCCCAGATTCGCTGCCCGCAACCAGGAATCGACCATCGTGGCTGTATTGCGCATCTACCAGGGGTTGAGACACGCCCATGCGCCTGAGACGTTTGGGCTCTTTGCCCGACCAGAGCTCCAGGGTACGGTCGGAGAGCCGGATAATTTTGCGTCCGTGAGGGCTGTAGCGGGCAAAACCTGTCAAACTGGGCCAGGAGAGGTAGTCTGCAGCAAAGGTGGCTGTTCCCATCCCCAGCCACACGACCGCGAGCAGGAACAGCAGAGTGAGTTTAGACACTTTCACGGGCGGGACTGTGCCAATAGCAAGGCTGGGGCCAAGAGACGCACCCCATTGCCTTTGATTTGAATAATTTTCTGTTCTTCCAAACTCTCTATCACCAATTCAACCGCTTCACTGCTGCTTCCAGTCAGTTCGGCCCATTCCCGCAAAGGGCAAGACATCAGGGTCTGGGCTTCGGGATGGTAGTCGGGATGGACAAAGGTGTGATACATCAGCCTCAATATGCGGGAGCGGCTCTGTTTTGCCAGCAATTCGTGGTGATGGTGGTAGTTTTGGCTCAAATGATTTTTGAGTACAGTTACCAGTCGGGCACTCATCGCTGGGTAGAACTTCATCAGCTTTTCATAAGAATGTTTGCGCAGCACCAACAATTGCACAGGTGTCTCGGTCGAAATTTGGGCCCTTCGAAAGCCCTGATCGACCAAATCCAAACTCCCAAACATATCCCCTTTGCTCAAAGTGGTCAATCGCCGGGTGCTGCCAGCAGGGGTACTTTGGATAAAACGCAAACTGCCTTGGCGAACGCAATAGATCACATCCCCCGGCAAACTCGAGGAGAAAACCGTGCGATTGGCATCGTAGGGAGCCACATGCATCAATTGAAAAAGACGGGTATAGTCTTCATCAGGCAGGGATTTTAAGAGGATCTCCGAAGAGAGCCACCAGACTTTACTCATATTGTATCTCCTTGAGAACGGGAATATCTGAGGGATTGACCCATTGCTGAATTTCTTGAAAGAGGTAAATCCCCAGCAAAAGCACGGCCAGACCCGCTGAAACCCAGATCAAACGGGGAATGTCATCGTGATTGCTGGGTTTTAAACGGCTCTGAATCGCAGCCTCTAAGCGCGCGGGCGGTTCAGAAACATCACATTTGTTTTCCAGATCGGCTTGAAAAGACTCAAAGCTGATATAGCGCTCGGCACGTTCAAAGGCCAGGGCTTTAAACACGACTTGGGACAAATCTTCGGGGACTTTTTCATCGAGTGGAAGCGGGCGTGGCACACTCTCGCCTTTGCCCTGACTGCGCAATTGGGCATAATCATAGGGGAAGCGGTGGGTCAACAATTCATACATCAAGACCCCCAGGGCAAAGAGGTCGGTTTGCTCATCGGGTACATGGCTGCCTTCGAGCAGCTCGGGAGCCATATAACGGGTGGTTTTGGGGATCTTTTGCAGCGTGCCTGTCTCGTGTTTACTCCAGGGCACAAAATCCAACAATGTCACTTTCCAATCCTGTGAGAGCATCACGTTCTCGGGTTTAATATCCCCATGCACATAGCCCTCTTGGTGGATATAATGCAGGACATCTGAGAGCTGTAGGCCAATGTGGCGGATTTCTTCGGGGAGCAGGCCGTCGTGATTGGGCAAAGCCTTGAGATGCTCGCGCAAATTGCGGCCTTCGACCCATTCCATCACGACATAACCATCATCATCTTCGATCAAGGTATCGATCACACGCACAAGAGCGTTGTGCTGCAGGTATTTGAGTTCTTTTAGCGGGTCGAGGGTCATTTGCAAGGTCTGAAGCCGGGTTTGGTAATCTGTAGTAGGTGGCACCAACAGTTTTTTTAAGGCCACCATTTGGCCCGTTTGGGTATCGCGGGCCTTGAAGATCAAGCTATTGGGGGCTTTGTGGACCTCGTTTCCCAACAATTCATAGCGCGAGCCAATCAGATCACTGGTGCCTTTTTCAAGGGCCGAATAAAAGGCGTGAATGGTAGAGTAGCGCTGGTCTTTGTCAAATTTGATGGCCCGGGCGATCAGACGGTCCATATAGGTTGGTAAGCCAGGGATCAGCTTGCTGGGGGGCTCCCAGAGCAATTCATCGTAGTGGGTGGGTTTATTGCCGGTCAACAATTCGTAGAAGATCACCCCCACAGAGTAGACGTCCACGCGCTGATCCACTTGGTGCGTGCCAATGGCATAATCGGGGTCCGCATAGGGGTTTTCTTCGGTGAGTTTCTTCAGGGCCGTGCTCTGCAAGGTGTGCATTCCCTCTTTTTTGGCGGCATCAAAATTGAAGACCTTGAGCCTGTGTTCGGGAGTCACGAGCAGGTTATCTGGAGTTAAATTGCGGTGGATAATGCCTTTGGCGTGTGCCGCCATCAGGGCCTGACAGAGGTCTTTGATCAATTGAATCGCCGTGGTCAGCGGCAAGGTGCCGGGGTGTTCGTCGAGGTATTGGCGCAGCGAAATCGCCCCCTCGCACCACTCACTGACGATATATACCCGGTCTTCGCGGGGCACGATATTTTCAACCTGGACAATATTCTCGTGCTGCAATTCCCGTGCCAATTTGGCACCGCGAATCAAAGCATGGGAGTCTTCGTGGGAAGCGCCTTGGGGCAAAAAGACCTCCTTTAAAACCACAGGCCGATCTTCGACCGTGTCCATGGCCAAATAGCGCAATTGTCCCGGTGAGCGGTCGATTTCACACAGAATCTGGTAGCGAAAAATCCGCTGGTAGAGCAATTCGGCTTTGAGCACTTGAAGCATTTTGCGCGTGGTTGCAGGCTCCAAGAGCACAGGCCCTTCTTCGACCCAAGCCCGTAACTTGCTCCAACCCACAAACCCGACCCGTTCAGTTGCCTGGCCCTGAATATTGCCATCGTAGACCACAATCGCTTGGCGAATCATGGGCAGGCCCGAGAGATAGCGCAACAGATAGTGTTCAAGCATATCTGCACTGCGCTCGATATCATAGGCGAGAGTGAGGTAGTGCTGCGCTTGTTCGCGTTTGTAGATCAAATGGTAAGAGAGCAGAAAGATGCCCGTGGGGCCAATCACGAGCATAAACAGGTCTTGATCGCCGTTCTGAAGACCCAGAGAGCGCAAAGGGTAGGGAATGACTGCGTATTGGTCGCTCAATGCGAGCAAATAGCGAATGCCGACAAAGTCTTTGACTTCGGCTTTTTGGATCGTGCGCAATTCAGCCATGGCTAAGCCCGGCTCATTTTGTGAAGCTGCTGCAATTCTTTGAGCTGGTCGCGCAGCACGACGGCCCTTTCAAAATCCAACATATCCGCCGCAGCAAGCATTTCTGCTTCGAGGGTTTTGAGCAAATCTTCCAGATTGCCATTATCTGGCACCAATTTGACCTTGGCCTGATAGGTCTCAGATTTGTCCGACACCCGCAGTTTTTCGAGCAGGGGGTTGTGGTGCCCTTTGACAATTGCCGTGGGGGTAATGCCGTGTTCTTTGTTATAAGCTTCCTGTTTGGTGCGGCGGCGCTCAGTTTCACCCACAGCCAAAGCCATGGAATCGGTGTATTTGTTGCCGTAGAGAATCACGCGGCCCTGAAGGTGGCGGGCTGCGCGGCCAATGGTCTGAATCAAGGCGCGGTGACTGCGTAAAAATCCCTCTTTGTCGGCGTCCAGAATGGCCACCAAAGAGACCTCAGGCAAATCCAGGCCCTCTCTGAGCAGATTGACCCCAATTAAGACATCAAATTTGCCTGAACGCAAATCGCTCAGAATTTCAATCCGCTCAATCGCGTCAATATCTGAGTGCAGGTATTTGACCTGAATTTTGAGCTCGGCCAAATAGCTGGTGAGGTCTTCGGCCATGCGTTTGGTCAGCGTGGTAGCAAGCACTCGCTCGCCCCGAGCCACAGTGGTCTGAATTTCGCCAATCAGGTCATCGACTTGGTTTTCGAGCGGACGCACCTCAATCAGGGGGTCCAGCAGTCCGGTGGGTCTCACAATTTGTTCAACGACCTGGGCGCTGTTTTGAATTTCAAAATCTGCAGGTGTGGCAGAAACAAAGATCTGCTTTTTGAGCTTTTTCCACAGTTCGTCAAACTTGAGTGGGCGGTTGTCCAGGGCACTGGGCAGGCGAAAACCGTGATCGACCAAGGTCTGTTTGCGGCTGCGGTCGCCTTCATACATGGCCCGCAATTGGGGCAGAGTGACGTGGGACTCGTCGATAATCACCAAAAAATCGTCGGGGAAATAGTCCACCAGGGTTGAAGGGGCCGAGCCCGATGTACGGCCTTCCATATGGCGGGAGTAGTTTTCGATGCCATTGCAATAGCCCACCTCTTGCAACATTTCCAGATCGTAAGTGGTGCGCTGTTTGAGGCGCTGGGCTTCGAGCAATTTGTTTTCGCCTTCAAGTTCTTTGAGGCGAACAGCCAATTCGGCCTCAATGTCGCGCACAGCCCGTTGCAGCTCTTCGGGATCCATGACAAAGTGTTTGGCAGGATAAATTCTGACATGTTTGAGATCTTTTAAGCGTTTGCCACTGACGGGGTCAACTTCGGAAATTCGCTCAATTTCTTGGTCAAAGAATTCGATGCGCAGTACGTGTTCATCATAGGGCAGGCCAATTTCGAGCATCTCTCCACGCACACGAAACATACCCCGCGAGAGTTCGTAATCGTTGCGCTGGTACTGCACCTCGGTCAAGGCGTACAGCAGTTTCTTGAAGTCGATCATTTGCCCGGTTTTGAGCTGAATCGCAGCGTTGAGGTATTCTTGAGGGGTACCCAAACCGTAAATACACGAGACACTCGCAACAATAATTACGTCACGGCGGTCAAGCAGAGAGCGGGTCGCGGAGTGGCGCAGGCGGTCAATTTCTTGGTTGACGGCAGCGGTCTTTTCGACAAAGGTATCGCTCTGGGGGATATAGGCTTCGGGCCTGTAATAATCGTAATAGCTGACAAAATACTCAACTGCGTTGTCCGGAAAAAACTCACGCAGCTCGTTGCAGAGCTGGGCAGCCAGGGTTTTGTTATGGGCCATCACCAGCGTAGGCACATTGTGGTGTTGAATCACATTGGCCACAGTAAAGGTTTTACCAGAACCTGTGACCCCCAAGAGTGTCTGACAGTGATGGCCTGCTTCTAAACCTTTGTTGAGGGCTTCAATTGCCGCAGGCTGGTCACCGGAAGGCTGGTATTTGCTTTGAAGCGCGAATCCCACTCGCTATTTCTTGATTTCAGATTCAATTTCGCGGGAGGCGTTGCGGAATTCACCCAGGGCTTTGCCAACAGCTTTGCCGACATCGGGCAATTTGCCTGGTCCAAAGATAATCAGGGCAAGGGCAAGGATCAGGAGCAGTTCAGGAACACCAATACCAAACATAGGTTAACGCCTTTCGTTTTCAGGGCTTGCTTTATACTCTATGATACACCCGCAGACCCTGAAAGAATAGAATGTTATACTAATTGAACCAAGAAACAGGCTACGAATTTCCGATTTGTTTTGAAGCCAGACTAAAGTTGTCTGATGGGGGACAAGGATGAAAACAAATAAGATGATGGTGGTGAATGGCATCCGTCTTAATGTGGTGGAATGGGGGAAAGCCGAAAACACCTGTTTGTTATTTTTACATGGTTTTCCAGATTTTCACCATGGTTGGCGGCACCAAGCCCCCTTTTTTGAATCCCAAAACTACCATGTAGTCACCCCCGACCAGCGGGGCTACAATCTCAGCGAGAAACCCAAGACCCTCGATGATTATGCCTATGATACATTGGCCCAGGACATTCAAGCGCTGATAGACGCGCTGGGTAAAAAAGTCTGGCTGATTGGCCACAATTGGGGAGGAACCGTTGCCTGGCGTGTGGCGCAAAAGTCGCCAGACAAGTTGCATGGTCTGATTCTGCTCAACGCACCGCATCCAGAGGTCTTTTGGGACCATTTAAAAACCGACGGTTTAAAAGGCTTTGGCAATATTCATTGGTTCAGCTTTCAAGTGCCTGGCCTGATGGAAAATGTATTTCGGATGGGTAATTGGCTGCATTTTAGCACCTTGTTTCAAAAAAATGCCCGCAAAGGCAGCATCACTGAAAACGACCTAAAAAAATACCGCGAGGCCTGGAGTCAACCAGGTGCCATCACCGCCATGTTGAACTGGTACAGGGCTTTTATGCGCAAAAAGAGCGTGCTCAAAACCAGTGTCAAAATTGAAATACCCGTGCTCTTTTTACATGGCATGATGGACAAAGAACTGAACCATGTCATGGTGCAAAAGAGTCTCAAATACTGTCTCAGAGCCACCCTTAAACAATTACCCAAAGCGGGGCAGTGGGTACATTTGGATGAAATTACCCAGGTCAATAACCAGATTTTTGAATTTATCAACCAAAGTGAGTATCCGTATACGGTCTTTACAGGTGGAAGTGAGCTGACAGACAAAATTCGGGCCCTCCCTACAGAAAATAAGGGGTTAGGGAGCCCGTTGGTTGCGGCCAAACAAATGAAACAAGATGGTTTGTCGGTTGCAAATATCAGCAAATACACGGGGCTTTCTGTTAAAGAAATTGAAAAGCTGTGATGTACATAAAATAGCCCTATGTCTATCCACTTTTTGGGCCGCCCTGCCCCTATATATATGCTTGGTGACAGCCAATGCCTGGTCTTTAATAATCTGCTCTTTGCTGCTGAGTACCAAGGCCAACGCTACTCACTGTTGACCCAAGCCCGCTACTGCCCAGGTCTGGCTGCGCATACCTTTGCCAATTCCCCTGATCAACCCCAGGTGCGCTTGCATGAGACGGTTTTGCGGGCGTTGCTCAGCGATTGCCTGATTGACCGCGAAAACAAAGCCCTCTACCAATTTGAGAGCCCCCAGGCGGGTCTGCTCAGTCTTTTGGCGGGGCGGGTGGCCGCTGCGCCCGTGTTGGTCTTTTTTTGTGGCAGTGCCGATCTGGTGAATCTATTTTTGCGCCACCTGGGCAATCAAAATGACTTCTACCTGCCCGAGCAAGCGCATTTATTGGCCGCATTGCCAGACCCAAGTCCGCGCAACCTCTTTCCCTATGAGACGGCCCGCAGCTATTTATTGGATTTGATCGCGCCGCTTTTTCGCGGTTTAAACCAGCTCAAACAATTGGGTTTTGACCAACTTTTTTTACATGACTTGGTGCCCCAAACCCCAGACGATGACGAATTTGCTCGGATTTATGGCTATCGCTGCCCTTTAAAAGTACGCAGCAAAGCCCTTTTGCTGATGAACCAAGTTCTGGCAGAAATGGCAGCGTTGCATCAGGTGGGCTGGGTCAGTATTTGGGAGCAGGTGACAGAGCGGAACATCCGCAGGCCTGAATTTGCACTCGACAGCATTCATTTGAATAAAAATGCGGCATTTTTGAGTGTGGAAACACTCTGGCAAGCCATGTGCCAAGCTCTGCCTGCGGTTTATGTTTCCGACAGCGATCAGACCCAGACCCGGTTAGAGACCCTCAACGAACTCACCCTGCAATTGGCCCATGGGGCTTTGCAGGGCCATTATGCAGAGGTCTGGGCACGCTGGCAAAGCCAAGCCGAACTCTGGGATTGGATTGAAGCCCAGCAAAACCGGCTTTTGCTGCAATTGGAGCCGTTGGTGTCAGCCCTGCATGCAATCACCCAAGCACTTTGGGCCTTGGGCCTCCAAAAGCAATTGCCAAATGAATTGGGGCGTTTTGCCCCCGCTATTTACCATCACCGGCCGTTTATCAAAGCCGCTGTGAAAACCGCAAACCCAAAAGAAATCTCAAACTCAGAAGCAGCCTGGGATTGGTCAACCCCTTTTGATTCGGCTTTAAGTGATGCACTTTTTCAGGCGGCTTTGCGCGCGTATGAGCAGACGCCGCGTGAGAGAAACGGTTAATTGGGAGCGGGATAATTGTCCTCGGTCAGGCTCATGGCGCCCTTTAAGTCTTGAAAAATGGTCACTTTGATCTGGCCTTTTTTGCCCGCGCCATTGCTATAACTGGCCTGCAGGCGGTGATTGCTGCCAGCTACGACCTGGGTGGTGTAAGACGTTAAATCGCTGAGGACAATGCCCGCATTGAGGTATTTTTGGTTGAGCAGGTTTTGGGCGTTGATCAACATGGCTTTGGCCTGGGGGCTGTCGGTGGCTTGCTGGGTTTCACCACCAGGCAGGGGTGTATTGGGGCTGCTGGAGGCAACGGGTGTGCTGCTGCCTTGGGGATTGGTGTTGGTGCCATTGCTCTGGCAGGCCGTCAGGGCCAAAGCTGAGAGCAGCAGAATCGAAAGGGCAGGTTTTTTGACATTTTTGTTCATGGGTGAAATATCTCCTTGGCATGTGCTGCTTCAGTATAGCCTAAGATTTGCCCAAAGCTCGCCCAGGCGGTACAGCCCGCTTTTGCAGGAAACAAGGTGAAAGTCTTCCCATTTGGGCTTTGCTCCTCCAGCCCGCTATAATGAAGCCATTCAGCCCCATACAAGGATAATGACCATGCCCACTCCCGAACTGGCTCAAACGCTCTCTCAAACACTCACGCAGACAATGGGACTCCATCCCGTGGCACTCAAAGTACTGGGCGTCAGTACCGCTGTGCTGTTTTTCAAAATGTTTGCAATTGGCCTAACCCAAGGGCTGGTCCGCAACAAAAACAAGGTCTATACCAATCCCGAAGATGCGGCCCTGATTGGTAAAACGGCCCAAGCCGAAGCCGAGCACCCTGACTATATCCGTGCCAGCAATGCCTACCGCAACGACTTGGAAAATATTCCGATCTTTCTGGGTCTGGCCTGGGCGGCTTTGTTTTTACATGCGGCAGATGGTTTAGCCCCCCTTTATTTTGGGGTGTTTACCGCCTCCCGTTTGGGACATACCTTCTTTTATCTCAAAGGCCTTCAGCCCTGGCGTTCACTGGCTTTCGGCGGTGGATTGCTGGTTAATTTGGCACTGGCTGTACATATTCTGATAGCAGCCCTGCGTTAATTTTCAGCTGGGGAAAGCTGTTTTTTCATGCAAGAGCTTCCACGTCATTATTCAACCTGGTTAGGGGCCAGCGCTCTGCTGCGCGAATTGCGCCAAAGCGGCGCTTTGCTGGGAATCAAAGACGGGCAGCTCAGTTTAAGTGCCCCCAAAGGGGCGATCTCTGAATCACAGCGCGTAGCTTTAGCCGACTTAAAACCTCAGATTTTAGCTCTTTTGCAATTAGAGCAACGCCCCCCCTTGCTGGCCAACAACGAGCGGGCCGAGATCCCAGCCCAGGGCACGCTAACGTCTTCGCAAAGCCGCATGTGGTTTCTGCAAAAATTACACCCTGAAAGCGATCTGCTCAATTTAAGCGGGGCCTGTCAAATAACTGGCGGCTTAGATTTACAACGATTGCAGGCGGCTTTGCAGACCCTGGGCCAACGCCAGAGCGCGCTGCGCACGGTTTTCCCGGAAAAAGCAGGCAAAGCCTACCAGCAGATTCTGCCTCAATCCTTTCTGCAATTGGAGATGAGGCCACCAAACAACGCCCAAAGCGCTGAGACACAAGCACTCACTGAAATCAAAAGCTGGTGTGCTCAGCCCTTTGACCTGTCTCAGGGCCCGCTTATGCGCATGGCTTGGTGGCCTCTCGGTCAGCAGCGGGGAATTTTGGCCTGGTCTCTGCACCACCTGATCTCGGATGGTTGGTCCACCGGGGTACTGCTGCGGGAACTGTTGGCGGCTTATCACGGGCTTGAACTGCCATTGCCTGTGATCACGGGCTTGGATTTGGCTCAGCAAGAATTGCTTGCCCCCCCCTGGGCAGAGCAGGCTCTGGCTTTTTATCGCCAAGCCTTGGCTGGGTTTCCTATGGGGTTGGACTTGCCAGGAGAAACCTGTCCGCGTGAATCTGGCCCAGCGGAAGTGGAATTAGACCTGCCACAAACACGCTGGAATCAGATTTTGGCTTTTGGCAAGGCCACAGCCCTGACCCCTTTTCAAATTTGTTTAACAGCCTGGGCGGTCTTGCTCTCCAGGTATGGCATTCAAGAGCGGATGGTCATCGGCACACCGGTTTCGGGGCGGTCGGATCTCCGGTTAGAAAACCTGATCGGTTGCCTGATCAACACCCTGTTGCTACCGCTGGAAGTGAAGCCTGAATTGAGCTTTGCTCAAAACTGTGGTCTGCATGCGCAGCAATTTCAAGTGCATTTGCTTTGGCAGGATTTGCCCTTCGAAAAAGCAGTGGCAGCCCTGCCCAAAAGTGAGACCCCGCTGCCTGAAGTCTATTTTGTCTTCCAGAACAGCCCCTTGGAAGTACCCCCGCTGGATTTTGAGGTCCAGTGGCAGGAATTGCCCCAGCAACCGCCCCCTTTTCCCCTGACCCTGACCTTGGAACCGGGCCGACTGCGGGTGCGCTTATCCAGTTCTTTAAACCAACTTGGCCCCGACTTGCTAAGGCAGATACTGGGAGATTATCTCAGTCTCTTGTCCCAATTATTGGCCCAGCCCGAGCAACCCCTGAGCGAAATTCGACATTTGTCCCCCGAAGCACAGAGCTTATGTTTAAAAGTAGGCACGCCCCAGGCTGAAATTCCAATCGAAGGGATGATTCACCAATTTGTCGAGCGGCAAGCGGCGCAGGCACCCGAACGCCCTGCCTTGCTCTGGCAAGGGCAAGCCATCACTTACGGTGAGTTGAATCAGCGGGCAAATGGCTTGGCACGTGTCTTGCGCCGCAAGGGACTGGAGCCAGGGATGCGGGCTGCGGTTTGGCTTGAAGTGGGCCCCGACGCCCTGATCTGTCTCTTGGCGATTCTCAAAGCCGGGGCACTGTATCTGCCCATCGACCAAGACCAGCCCCCCCCGCGCGCAGCGAAGATCTTAAACTTTGCCCAGCCGCATTTTTTATTGGCAGAAGCGACTTTGCAACAGACATTGCATGAAAGCGCCCCAAAACAGGTGTGGAACTGGATCGATCCCCACGTTTTGTTACAAGCATCGTCTGAAACGGGCGACGAAACCAACCTGGACTTGCCGATCTCCCCTGAGGACCTGGCGTATATGATCTTCACCTCTGGCAGTACGGGCGAGCCCAATGGGGTTGAAATTACCCATGGCCAAGTGGCGCGCCTCTTTCCCGCTGCGGCCCGCGAATTGGATCTCAGTCCCGAAGATACCTGGGTGCTCTTTCATTCGCTGGCCTTTGATTATTCCGTTTGGGAGATTTGGGGGGCCTTTTATGCAGGTGCCCAGCTTTTGCTGATCCCCCGCCATTTGGCCCGCGACAGCAGACAATTTTGGCAAACCCTGATCAAGACCCCTGTAACAGGCCTCAATCTAACGCCTTCGGCCTTGCGCGCCTTGCAGGGCGTTTTACAAAACGCCCTGCAGACATCCTCCCATTTACCGCCATTGCCCCCCTTGCGCTGGCTGATCTTAAGCGGTGAAAAATTGGATTTGGGGAGTTTAAAGCCCTGGTTTGCCTGTTTTGGCGATCAGGTGGCAGTGTATAACAGCTACGGCATTACCGAGACCACGGTCTTTGTGACCTTTGAGCGGATCTATCCAGAACAGGTTCAGATGGCTGGAAACCAAAGCCCCCTTGGCCACCCCTTGCAAGACTTGGGACTGGCCCTGCTCGGCAAAGATCATTTGCCTGTGCCAGTGGGGGTTGCCGGTGAAATCACCATTACTGGAGCGGGGCTGGCCAAGGGCTATTTTAATAACCCCGCGTTGACCGAACAGCGCTTTTCAATGCACCCGCTCTTGGGGCGGGTTTACCGCAGCGGGGATTATGCCCGCCAAGATCTTGATGGCCGGATTCACTACCTGTCCCGGCGCGATGCCCAGCTCAAGATTCGTGGCTATCGCTTGGAAGCGGCAGAAATTGAAGCGGCTCTGACTCAATTGCCTGGGGTCAAAGATGCGCGCCTGGCCCTGCGCGCGTTGAGACCAGGTCAGCAGGTGTTGCTCGCCTACCTGCTGAGCGAGCACGAAGTCCCAAAACCCACAATGGCAGATTTGCGACAGGCTCTGCAAGCCGTTTTACCCCCGGCTTGGATTCCCGACCATTTTGTCTGGGTGCCAGCTTTGCCCCTCAACCTCAATGGCAAACTCGATCTCCAAGCATTGCCGCTACCCCAGGCTGAAACGCATTCAATCAGCTATTCTGCGAGCCTGAGCCAAACTGAAAAACGTTTAAATACGCTCTTACAGGATCTCAACGGGGGGGTGCCCCTCGACCCAGATCAAAACTTTATGGACCAGGGCTTGCATTCACTGCGCTTGGTCGAGGCCCAATACCGCATTGAAGCCGAATTTGGTTTGCCCCTGACCCTGATGGACCTGTTTGCCTCTCCCACCTTGCGCCAATTGGCCCAAAAGTTGCAAGAACCCGTTACGGGACCAGATGTGGTTCGAGATGTGGGGGCAGATACTTTGGTGCCCAGTCCCTTGGCGGCAGATACTCCGATAGCCGTGATTGGAATGGTTGGCCGCTTTCCTGGGGCCGATTCGGTTGAGGCCTTGTGGGAAATGCTCTGCAAAGGAGAGACCGGTTTAAAACACTTCAGCCGGGAAGAACTATTGGCCAAAGGGGTGTCTGAGCTGCAGCTCGATCATCCCCACTATATCCCCGTAACAGGGGTGCTGCAAGATATCGCGGCTTTTGACCGCAAGCTCTTTCAGCTTTCAGCGTCCGAAGCCCGTCTGTTAGATCCCCAGCAGCGCCTGATGTTGGAAACCGCTTGGCAGGCTTTGGAACAGGCAGGGTATGGCGATTGTTCAGAACCCCGGCCATTTGGTGTCTTTGCGGGGGCAGGGATCAGCCGCTATTTATTGATGCATCTGGGTCAATCGAATCAGGGTTCAAATCTGACAGAAGCAGTGAATCCCATGCAGGCCCTGCTGGCCAATGACAAAGATTATCTCGCTACACGGGTGGCTTATCACCTCAATTTGACCGGCCCTGCTTTGGCGGTACAGACAGCCTGCTCGACCTCCCTGGTGGCTGTACATTTGGCCTGTGAAAGCCTGCGCAGAGGCGAGTGTGAACTGGCACTGGCAGGTGGCGTGACCCTTGACCCCGACCCCCAGGGCTACCTACACCTCCCAGGAGGGATTTATTCTGCAGATGGTGCTTGCCGTCCGTTTGAAGCTGATGCGACGGGAATTGTCGGCGGCAGTGGCGTCGCTTTGGTGGTGCTCAAACCCTTGGCCCAAGCCCAAGCCGATGGAGATCTGATTCTGGGTCAAATCCTCAGTTCGGCTATCAACAACGACGGCAAACAGAAACCGGGTTTTACTGCGCCCGGCATAGCAGGTCAAGTCGCTGTGCTGCGCACGGCCTTGGCCCGTTCGGGTATCCGGCCCACGCAGATTCGCTATCTCGAAGCCCACGGCACTGGCACCGCTTTGGGGGACAGTGTCGAAATTCAGGCTTTGACCGAGGCCTGGACAGAAAAGCAGGGGAAAGCAACACCCCATGCCGCCATTGGTTCACTCAAAGCGAACCTGGGCCATCTTGATGCCGCTGCCGGGGTGGCAGGCCTGATCAAAGCGCTGCTGGTGCTCTTGCACAAAAAAATCCCACCCCAACCCGGATTTACCCAGCCCAGCCCGCGCATCAGTTGGCAGCGAGCGCCGGTATATCCTGCCAGTCAAACTGAAGATTTGTCTCAAATCTCAGATTTGTTTTGCGCTGCGGTCAGCAGCTTCGGGATTGGAGGCACCAATGCCCATGCCATTTTAGCGGGCCCGCCGGATTCACGGGATAACTTAGCTACAGAAAGTGACGCTGCCTCTGAAAACACAACTCACAATCCCCAAACAGAGCTGATCCTGCTTTCCGCGCGCTCTGAACTGGGCTTGAGACAATTGCAAAGCAATTTATTGGACTGGCATCAGGCTCAAATCTTGCCAGTGAATTTGACACATCTGGCTTATAATCTCGCACTCGGGCGGCAATTTTTTCCTTGGAGATTGGCTTTAACGGCCCAGAACAGCGAAGACTTGAATAATCAACTGTTACAAAGTTTGGCAAATGCACCCGTTCAGGGTTTGGTAAAAAGCCAAGCATCGACTTTTCCGCCGCCGTTGCTCTGGCTTTTGCCCGGTCTGGGCAGTCAGGTACAAGGCTTGGCAGGGAAACTGTCCAAAATTTCTGTTTTTACCCACAGTCTCGAAGTTTCCCTGGCGCTGATTCGGGCCGACAGATTTGAATTGGCTGAGCGCTTGAAACGCGCCTTGTTTGGGGGAGATTCAGGTGGTCTTTCTGCTGCCGAATTGGCAGATCCGCGTGTGATGCAGCCGCTGATTTTTTTGCTCTCTTATGCCCTGGGACGGACCTGGTTGGCATTGGGATTACAGCCAGCACTTCTGCTCGGGCACAGTTTTGGCGAATATGCAGCGTTGTGTCTGGGTGGCCATTTGGATCTGCCAGAAATGCTGGCCCTGGTCTGTCGCAGAGGTGAGCTATTTGCAGGCCTGACGGGTTTTACTTGGGCCGTTCACGGCGCAGGCGAACGGGTCAAGGCAATTTTACCCGATGAAGTCTCGATTGCCGCTGTCAATGCAGATCAACAGGTCACTGTCGCTGGCCCGCTGACAGCCCGTGAACCCCTGCGTGAGGCTTTGCATTTGGCCGGGCTGCGCTGGATTGAATTGCCCATTCCCCATGCTGTGCATCATCCGCTGCTGGAACCGATTCTGGACGAACTCAGCCAACTCTGTGCCCGTCAACCCTGGAAAAAGGGAACATGGCAGGTATATTCAGCGCTGCGGAGCCAGGTTTTGAGCATGAAAGAATTGAGCGACCCAGATTATTGGCGGGCTCAGACATTGGAACCTGTCCCCTTTGCTCACAGCTTAAACACATTGCGAGAAGCTCATCATCAAGAATCTTTGTTGCCGCTCGAAACAGGTCCTGGCCGGGCCCTCAGCGCTCTGCTCCGCGACAGTGGTGGGCTTGCTCCGCTTTGGGGCTTGGGTTCAGAGGCCTCAGAGAGCCGCACCACTTTTTTAAATTGTCTGGGACAGCTGTGGCAAAAGGGCTTTCGCTTGGAACTTAAGGGCCTGTTTGACCAGCGTTATCCAAAGCAGATCCTGCCAGGTACACCCTTTGAGCGAGAAAATTATTGGTTCAGCCCCAAGGAGTCAGGGGATTCTGGGGCTCTGCCTTTGCGTCAAAACTTTTCAGACTGGTTCTATTCAGTGGAATGGCAAAGGCGGAAATGGCCTTTCCCTGTTGCTGAAATTCCCCCAAAAGAGACCACAGAGAGCGAAAGTTTGCTTTGGCTGATTGCCGGACAGCAGCTCAAAGTGGGGGGAGTGAAAGATCTCAAAGTTGTGTTTGACTGCCGTGACTGGAAAATAGACGCTCCCCCGGATGCCTTGCTCAAATGGGCGATGGCAAGTTTGACCATACTATTGCAACAAGGCCTGAGACAGCTTTGTTTTTTGATGCCACCTGTGCAGGTCGTGACGGGAACCGAGCAGAACTTGGCAACAGATCTTGCACTTTTGCAAGGCCTTGCCCGAGTGTTACCGAGTGAAATACCTGCTCTGCACTGCCTGTGGTTGGAGTCCGACGGCTCATTGCCTCTGTCTGAAGAACTGATCAAAACCCTGTTAAATGACAATCTAACGGAGTTGGCTTTGCGCAATCGCTGGCTCTGGGAGCCCATACTCGCTCAGCAAGTTTTGCCCAAGGGGTCTGACGCTCCAGTCAACCCAGCGCCTTTGCCAGTGGGCACATATTTAATCAGTGGCGGGAGTGGCGAAATAGGCTGCCAATTGGCCCAGGCCCTGCCTGCGGGCTCAAGTCTGTATTTTTTGGGCCGAAAGGCACCTGTGGATCTGTCCACCTGGTTTGAAACCGCGGTAGCTGTGAACTGGATTGTGGGAGACATCGCCGACAGGCAGAGTTGGGATCAGGCCCTGGCTGCGATTCAAACGCAAACAGGAGAGTTAACAGGGGTGATCCACGCCGCAGGCAGTCCCGATCAGCATTGGCTGTTGGAGAGTTTGGCTCAGGTTGAAGCATCGCCTGAAAAGCAAGAACAGCAGCAGCAGAATAATCTTGAGAATTCGCTGTTGGATTGGCCTGTCTTTGCCAAATGGCTGGGGGCCAAGCACCTGCTTCAGGCTTTGCAAACAACCGAATTGACACCCCATTTGATTCTCTTTTGCTCTGCCCTGAGCAGTTTGAGTGGGCAACCTGGTCAATGGGCCTATACCGCGGCCAATGCGGCTCTAAACGCCATGGCTGGGGCGGCTTGGCAAGCAGGTCTGCCCGTTCAAAGCATTGCTTGGGGGGCCTGGAAAGAGGGGGGAATGGCCCTACAGTCATTAACCACTTTGCCTCCCCGCTTGCGTGAGCTGCAGACAGCACTCTTGGCCCAGGGCATCGAGCGAGAAAGTGGTAAAGCCAGTTTGGCTTGGATTTATAACCTCAAACACCCGAACTTGGCAATCAGCCCCCTCAAACCTACTGACTTGCTCAGACTCAGCCGTCAATATTTGAATATTGCCAAACCTCACTTGCAAACAACAGAAAGGGGTCAATCCCCCCCGCTACAAACCCGTGAAATCCCCACAGAGAGCTTGCCCCAAGGCCCTCTGGAGACAGAAATTGCCAAAATCTGGGGTGAGGCCCTGGGCCTTGCGAATTTGGGCAGGGAGGAGAGTTGGCAACAGCTTGGTGGTGACTCCTTACTGGCATTGCAAGTACGGGAACAGCTGGCGGAATACCTCCAGAAATCCGTTTCTCCCGCATTGCTCTTTCAGGGCTCAACAGTGGCCTCTTTGGCAGAAGCATTGCAAAATGAACAGGCACCGTCTCTGTTGGTGCCCCTGCGCCGCGAGGGCAGTGGTCAAGCGCTCTTCTGTGTGCATGCCATTTCGGGCACAGTTTTTCCCTTTCAAACCCTGGCTCGCCATTTATCCAGTCCATTTTTTGCCCTACAATCCCAAGGGCTGACGGGCCAGAATCCCCATTTGAGCTTGGAGGCCATGGGCGCCGCCTATTTGGACGCGGTAATGCAGGAGCAACCTGAGGGGCCTTTATTGCTCTCTGGTTGGTCATTTGGAGCCTTGGTGGCTTTTGAAATGGCCCGGCAGGCCTTGGCGCTCGGCCGCACGGTCTCCCATTTGATCTTGATAGACCTGCCCCTGCCCCCACCGGGTCGGGTGCATGCAGAATCCCTGGTGCGAATGCGCTTTGAGCTGGAGATGCAAAAGTTGGGATTATCTGAAGAAAAAATTCATGCTAGCAGATATGATAGCACCGATGCTAGCAGATATGCTGGCGAACAAAAAAATAACAGTGCAAGCAGGAACGAAGGCCGGAAACAGACGCGCGAATTGCTTTATACCGTCTTTGAAGCCAATCTCCGCGCCGCCAGAACCTTTAAACCGACGGCCCTCAACCTGCCAGCCACCTTGGTTGTGGCCGAGGCCGGTTTGGCACAGACGGATCCCCGACCAGACAAGGGTTGGGGAGATTTTTTGGCTCCGCTGTCGTTGTTGATGGTGCCCGGCGACCACTACTCCATGCTTGAAGGTCCAGGCGCAATAGACTTGGCCCGTTTGTGTACAAGTCTGCAAAATCCTAAGAAAGAATCTGGGTTTAATTGATGACCCTCAACAGTGTTAAACGACAGATTTTAGGTGCTTCGGTGCTTTTCCTCTGCCTGTTGCTTTTATGTTTGGGTCCTGCTTTGGCACAGCCATCCTCTCCCAAAACCGCCAAGCCCCCCAAAGCCGCTTGGACCGTGTTGGTGTATATGTCGGGCGACAATGATCTGGATGAATACATTGTCAAAGATCTTGAAAATGAGCTGGCAGTTCCGGGTTCCAATGCCCAGGTCAAGGTCTTGGCCCTGGCGGATCGGGCCCCCAACTCCAATTGGAGCGAAACCCTCTTGTTTGAGGTCTTGCCTGGGTTAAATGCCTCGCCCACTCAGGCTTTAGCCAATTGGGGGGAGCGCAACCTCGGCGATCCGCGTACCTTGCTCGAATTTGTCACTTGGGCCCGCCAAAACCATCCCGCTGAGCGCTATGCCCTGTTTTTTTGGGGCCATGGCTGGAATTGGCATGCGGGGTATATTATGGAAGACAGCAGTAGCCAAGATGCCCTTGACCCCCATGAGTTAGAAGCGATTCTGCCCCAACTGGGCAGCTGGGATGTGGTGGGCTATGATGGCTGCAATATGGCCTCAATTGAAGTTGATGCCCTTTGGTTGGGCCATGCCAAGACTCTGGTGCACTCCCAAGAATTTGTCGATTGGGATGGCCTGGAATACGACCGGATTTTAAAAGTGCTCAATACCAAACCCCAAATCCAAGCAGAAGAAATGGCGATACTCAGTACTTTGAGTGCCAGCTATAACCAAGAGCGCACGGGCTCTGCTGTGGTGCTGGATCTGCGTTTTGAAGCCCTGCTCAGGGCTGTAGATCAGTGGAGTTTAGCCCTGATGGCAGGACTCCCGCGTTATAAGACCGAGATCAATTGGGCCCTGAAACAGGCCCAGCATTTTGAAGAGGCCGCTGACGAAAAAGATCTGATTCATTTGGCCCAGCTCTTCAAACTCAACCTGCCCGATGCCAAGATTCGAGAAACCTCTGCCCAGGTCGAGGCTGCGGCACAGGCCAGTGTATTACACGCCTGGCACCGGGCTGATTATCCCGAGGCCAATGGCATCTCCATCTCTGTTTTGGCACACGACGATCCCCAGCGGCTTGATTATCTCCAAGGTGTATTTGCCCAACGCACCCATTGGGATGAATTTTTAAAGGCACTTTGGCAGTATCGCTAGAGATTTTTGCCTCAATTGTGTATACTAATTGTATTCTGATGTTTTATCGCAATTGATTGAGCCTGGATTTTTGGCAAAGAAGAGGTGAAAATGCGCTTTCAGGACATGACTGCAGGTCTGAGTGATCAATTTCTGCTCTTGTACCAAAGTGAACTCCAGCATTTTTGGCTCAAATGCAACGAAGAGCTGGAAATCGTCCAAACCTTGTTTTTTCATCAGGTTTTAACTGAATTAACGCACACTGTAAAATATGGCCAAAAGTATGAATATGTTCACCGCGATACGGGTTATGACTATTCCATTTTCTCAGAGCCAAGCGGCGAGCGCTTTCAACCCGAAGACTACCAATTGCTCGCCGATTTTTTGACTGAGCCTTCGGGAGATACCCGCCCAACATTTGAATCGGGAGCAGGTATGCACGCCTTGAGTTGGGAAGATTCCCTGCAAGAGCGCTGGGACGACCTCACAGGTGGAATTCTCTTTCAGGGGCGTCCTGAAGCCTGGGAAGGTTGCTTGGAACTCGAAGAATTTCTCGGCCTGTGGCAATTGGAATTGAGTGAAGCCATGCTCAATAAACTCAAAGATGTCCCCTTCTACTGGATGCTGGAGGCCTATGCCTCTGCTGCCGAAGAATTAAAAGCAAACCAAGAACAACAGGCCCTTTTGCAGTCACGGATAACAGAAGTCAGAGCCCAGATCGCCGACGAAGTGCACAGCGCCGCACGCAAATTATTGCCCCGCGATAAATATGGTATGGAAGAACAGGCGATCTTAATGTCGGGCCTGAGTCAATTGGCACAATCTGTTCAAGAACTGGACTTTCAGATCTATCTCAAGAGCGAACCGTTTGCCCGGCTCTGTTCGCAAAAGCTGGCAATCCGGGCCCAGCTCTTTTTTAAACCCAGTTTTTAGCGCTCCCATGGCCCATTTTGCCAAACACTGTTGGCGTAGTTGGATGTCATTCCGCTGATTCTGCTCTTTCCCTTCTGTCTGAGCCCTTCTGTCTGGGCCATTATCCGCATACAATAGAGCCATTAGCAATTAAATGATCACCAGACAGGACATAGCCCGATGCAATCGATTCCCCTGCACACCCGAATTTTTATTGGCATGATAGTGGGGATACTCGGCGGTGCGCTGGTACACTTGCTTGGCCTTTCTCCCGAAACTGTGGCTGAGTTGATCAAATGGATCAAGCCGATCGGCGATCTGTTCCTGCGCATGATCTTTATGCTGGTCATTCCGCTGCTGCTTTCGGCCCTGATACTGGGTGTAGCTGAACTCGGCGATTTAAAAAAAATTGGCAGGATTGGCCTCAAAACCCTGATCTACACCCTGGTGGCCTCGGGTATTTCAGTCATTGTGGGTCTGACTTTGTTCAATCTGGTTCAGCCCGCCAAGGGAATGAAACCTGCCGATCGGCAGTATTTAATTGAAAAGTTTTCAGATACTGCGGCTGGTTTACAGGCCAAAGCGGCAGATATTCCTGATCGCACCGTGAGTGAATTGCTGGTTTCACTGATTCCCAAAAACCCAGTCGAAGATATGGCGCGGGCCTTCGACCCCACCTATACCGGTGGCGGGCTGCTGGCAGTGATGTTCTTTGCCGTGGTGCTGGGACTGGCACTCTCAGCCTCAGACCCCGAAAAAGTGGCCCCTGTCAAAGCCTTTCTCGAAGGGGTCTATGAAATCGTGATGAAAGGGATTGGCTTTGGCATGTCCCTGGCACCCTTTGGGGTGGCTGCGCTTTTATTTATCTTGGTTGCCAATACTGGTTTTGCAATTTTACATTTGGTACTCAATTATGTCCTGGTGGTGTTGGCAGCCCTCGCGATTCAGCAATTTATTGTCTATTCAGCCATTCTCAAATTGGCAGGTTTTTCACCCAAGGTCTTTTTTAAAGCGATTCGCGAAGTGATGCTGACGGCCTTTTCAACCAGTTCAAGCAATGCCACTTTGCCCACAGCTCTGCGTGTGACCCAAGACGAACTGCACATGCCAGCAGATATTTCGCGCTTTGTCTTGACCGTTGGCAGCACCGCCAATCAGAATGGCACAGCCTTGTTTGAAGGCATCACCTTGCTCTTCCTGGCCCAGTGTTTTGGCGTTGAACTCAGCCTGATCCAGCAAATTCTGGTGGTTTTGCTCTCCATTCTGGCGGGGGTTGGCACGGCCGGTGTGCCCGGTGGTTCACTGCCTTTAATTGTCAGCATTTTGATCTCCCTGGGAGTGCCCGGAGAGAGCATTGCCATTATCTACGGTGTCGATCGCCTGCTGGATATGTGCCGCACTGTCCTGAACGTCACTGGCGATATTACCGCTGTGGTGGTAGTCAGTCGTTTGGAAGGGCGATTGCCTGAACAGCAAGCAGCAGCAGGAGGAGTTTAAATGTTTAAATTCCGAATTAACCTGAGGTCCCATGCTCGACCGGCAGTGGGTTTGGCAGGGTTGACAATGGGATTTGCCTGTTGGGGACTGATGAGCCTCCCAGCAACATTCCCGGCAAGGGCCTGGGGCAGCAATACGCCAGTAGATGCCGACGACAAACTCAAAAAGATAGTTGGTTCAGCCGCTTTTTCAGAATTGCAAAGCTACCGCAACCAGTTTAAAACGGTCAAAACCCAGGCTCACTGGCTCAAAGTTTTGCAATCTGCCCGAGCTCTGAGCCCCAAGCTCTCCCCACCGTTGAGTCAATTGCATCAATCCGCTTGGAACAAGCCCCAGACCAAACAACTCGACTTTAACTGGATTGAGCCCCTTATCCCCGGTTTGAAGCCGCGTTTGGTGGCAGAAGGCACCGAATTGATCCTGGCTTTACACTTTCCGACCTTTTCCAAATTGGCTGGACTTACCCCCGAAAAAACCGACGATCAACTGGTGGCTTTGCTACAAAAGGCCTGGGGTGAATATTCCACCAATTGGCCCAGCTGGTTTGCTCAAACCTGGGATTATGGCGGTTGCACCCATTTGGGCAGTGGTCTGCATCTGCAACTTTGGCAAGAGCAAATGCGTCTGCAGCAATCGGTCCCGCTTTTTGCAACTGAACTGAAGGCCTTGCGCAGCGATCTGCTCAAAGATATCCTGGCAACACGCTCATTTTGTCGGCCCCAAAGCCAAGTTTTGAGCGAATTAAACCAATTTTTAAAGGCTCCAGGCCTGAGCCCGCTTGAAATTCAAACCCTGAATAAACGCGTTGAGTCTCTGCGGGCCGGGCAAAATATGGAGTTCAATTGCCTGCAAGAAATGGGCAAATGCAATTTTGGCGCATAATTTCTGGGCTTTTGTGCCAAGATTATCCCGAGCTTAACCTGACTGATATATTCCTGTAAAACGGATTGGTTATTGTACTTGAGTGCCTGATGCATTGTGCAAAAAGCACAAAAATCCAAGCAGAAAAATATCTAACAATCTTCGTACTCAGGTAGGTTATTGAATGATTTTGGCAAGATAGTTTTTGTGGTCTTTAAACCCTTTTAGAAAGGAAGACTCTGCAAGCGCCAAGCGTTTTGTTCCCAAGGTCTTTGAAACCCTTTTAGAAAGGAAGACTCTGCAAGCTCCAGGCGTTTAATTCTAAAAAATTTAGTTTCGAATTCGTTTCCAAATGTTTTAGTATCCAAATGTTTTAGCTTCCAAGTTTTTACCTCCGACTCGTTTCGATTTCTATTGTTCCGTTTCTAAGTATAAAAGCACCCATCGAAAATGGGTGCTTTTGTGCTACGTGCTATTTGAGCGCAAGGGAGACTCTATTTTTAGAGCATGGGCTCTTCGCTGGGTTGCTCCACAGGCGTTTCTTCGATTGATCCAGGTGTCTCTTCGGCAGGTGGTTCGGAGACCTCGGGGGTAGGTGCTGGACTCGGAGTACTTTCCACTGGGGGTGGGGTTTGCGGGGGAATTTCCGAAATTTCAATGGCCGGCCCCGTCGGAGTCGGGCTGGGAGAGGCTGAGGCATCGCTGCTACTGGGAGAGGCTGAACTTTCCGGCTGAACCACTTCAAATCCCTCAGCAGGCAAACCACGGGTTGCAAAACGCATATATTGGCGCCAAACAGGCGCACAGACAGAGCCCCCGCCGCCACGGGTAGCGCTGGGGGTATCGTTGCCTGCCCAAACCCCTGTCACCAATTGGGGCACATAACCCACAAACCAGGTATCGTAACTCTGATCCGTGGTACCGGTTTTGCCCGCGGCCGGACGGCCAATATTGGCGCCTGTGCCAGTGCCTTTATTGACCACATTTTGCAGTGCAATATTCAGTTGGCTGACAGCAGACAAGGGAAAGACGCGCTGTTGGGGTGGGTAATAATCAAAGAGCACGTTGCCTTCGGCGTCCACAACTTTGGCTATTGCTGTGGGCAGAACACGTGTACCACCGTTGGCAAAACTGCCATAAGCCGCTGTCAATTCGAGCAGATTCATCTCTGAAGAGCCCAAGGCTGAGGTCAGGTCGTTGGCGATCTCACTGCTCACACCGGCCCGGCGGGCGACGTCAATCACCCGATCCATGCCCAATTCATTGGCCAGTTTGACGGTAGGGATATTCATAGACATTGTCAGGGCCTGCAACAGGCTCACTTGGCCATGGTAGCGGCGATCCCAATTGCGGGGTCGGTAGCCGCCAAAACTGACGGGGCCATCTTGAAGGGTCGATTTGAGATCTTTGCCCTGTTCAAAGGCACTTAAATAGACAAAGGGTTTAAAGGTTGAACCCACCTGGCGCTGGGCTTGAAAAGCACGATTAAATTGGCTTTTGGAATAATCGACCCCGCCCACCATGGCATGAATAAAACCGGTGCGGGGGTCCAACGAGACCAGAGCCGCCTGTTTGGCCCCAAAGCGCTGAATGCGCGGAGCTTGCTCACGCAAGACACGTTCAGCATAAGCCTGGGCCTCGGGATCAATGGTGGTATAGACCTTCCAGCCGCCCCGGCGAAACAGGCCTTCTCCCACTTTTTCTCTGAGTGAGTAGAGCACATAATCCAGAAAATAGGGGTGGGGATAACTCGTACGCAGACCCGCCAAATGGATCGGCTGTTTAAGTGCCTCTTCTTTTTGTTTTTCGGTAATGCGCTGATCTTTGGCCATTTGATTGAGTACAATCGCCTGAACTTTTTTGGCCCCTTCCATGCGGTGATAGGGCGAGAGGTATTCAGGGCTGCGAATAATCCCTGCCAGCATAGCAGCTTCAGCAATGGTTACCTGACGCACAGATTTGCCGAAATAGACCTGAGAGGCGGCTTCAACCCCATAGACATTGTGGCCGAGAAAGACCAAATTGAGATACATCTCCAAAATCTGGGGTTTGGAGTATTTGCTCTCGAGCTGAATCGCAAGCAGGGCCTCGGCAATTTTGCGTTTGGCTGTGCGCTCAGACGTCAAAAAGAGATTTTTAATCAATTGCTGGGTCAGGGTACTGGCCCCGCCCACAGTGCCCCCTTTGCGAATATTCACAAAAGCCGCACGGGCCAAGCCGAGTAAATCCACGCCGGTATGTTCCCAAAAACGCCGATCTTCCGCTGAGGTAATGGCATCTTGCATGTGTTTGGGGATTTGCTCCAGTGGGATCGGGTCATAGCGGCCCTGCGAAGAAATCCGTGTCAGCAGTCGCCCAGAGCGGGTATAAATTTCGTTGGCCTGGGGCAAGGTGAACTTTTCAAGTTGGCGCACATCCGGCAGGCGATTGTAGAGTACCGCCAAGGCAATTCCTCCCCCAACACCCAAAGCCATACCCAGAATGAGCAAGATCACCAAGCAGCGCAATAAGAATTTGCGCAATCGCGAAGGTTCTTTGGGTCCAGGTTGTGCCAAGGGTCTGAGCGGAGGACGTTTGGGGGGACGGGACATGATTTATACCAAACTTACGATTCTTGATACACCATCACCCGGTTGCGACCGGACTCTTTGGCCTTGTACATACTGGAATCAGCATGTTCCAGCAGTTCTTTCATATCGCGGCCATGCTGTGGGAAAGCCGCCATACCGACACTGATGGTCACATGCGGGCTGTTTTTGGTATTGCTCAATGAGGGCACGTCCAGACTTTCAATTGCCTGACGGATGCGCTCGGCGACCATCTCGCCAGGTTCTTGTGGGGTTTGCGGCAAGAGCACGACAATTTCCTCACCGCCATAGCGAGAGACAATATCCACACCGTTGCGAACCTGGTTTTTGACCTGCTGGGAGACTTCGCGGATCACTTCGTCGCCAACGAGATGACCATAGGTATCGTTGAAGCGTTTGAAAAAGTCGATGTCTATCATCAACAAACAGAATTCAAACTGATGGCGCTGCGAGCGGCGAATTTCTTCTTCCATGCGCCTTTCAAAATAGCGACGGACACAGAGTTTCGAGAGGCTGTCGGTGGTAGCCAACTCAAAGAGATGGGCACTTTTAAGGTCTTTTTGTAAAATAGAGGCCATATTACCGAGGATAATCCGGTCTTTTTCACCAAATATTTCGGTCCCTTGACGGCTCTCTTTGTCGAGGACACAAATCACACCCCAGACTTCCCCATCGATCACCACCCGGGCCAAGAGACACGAGCTAAAGGGAATGCCGTAGAGGGCCCCTCTGCCATCTTCTTCACTCATTTCCAAGACACTTTGTTGGTCATTTTCAAAGCGCTGTAAATAGCCAGAGATTTCGCCACGGGTCAGCATTTGATTGGCTTGCAAAGGCACACCCACGGGACTGTGAACGCGCACGTGTTCGGTATCGAGATCAAATTGCAGAAAAAAAGCTTTGTTGGGGGAGACCTCTTGCACCAGCAATTCCATTGCCTCACTCAGGATCTCGTCGATATCCAAAATGCCGCGAAACTTATCTTGAATGGTATGGTAATGCTGAAGAGCCAGAAACGATTCCTGGATTTTGCTCTTTTGTTCTTTGAGCTCTTGGTTTTTTTCTTCAAGCAAGGCAATGCGATCTTCCATGCTCTGCTTCATAACAGAGAGATAGGTTGTGATCGATTTGAGTTTTTTCCCGACCAATTGCCACTGCTCAGGCAGGCTTTCAAAATCGGGATCTTGATTGCTGAGAACCTGCTGTAAAACCATCTCCAACTGAGCTGCACCCGTGCGGGTCTGTCGCAACAAGAACTTGGCTTGGGTGGCCAGCAAGGCAATTCCGATCACGCCCAGTATCAAGGCGCCAAAAGGAATCGACAGCAGCTGAAGAACGGCAGCACAGAGCAACAGACAGACCGAAGCGGCAATCTGCAGCAGTGTTTCGCGGGATGGATTTGCTTTCATGGGAACTCCCTGCAATGGTGCGTAACTCTCTATAAATCTACACGCATTATATACGCAAAACTGACGAGCAGGCAGTGTGTTTAAAAATGGTTGCGGGGGTTCACAGCTTCGCCGTTGACATGCACTTCAAAATGCAAGTGAGGTCCGGTCGAATGACCTGTGGAACCCATGGCAGCCAAAACTTGGCCCCGTTGAACGGTTTGACCAACCCGGACATGCAGTTCAGAGCAATGGGCATAGCGGGTGACAACCCCATTGGGATGTTCGACATCGACGGCATAGCCATAACCACCCATCCAGCCACTGTAGACCACGCGGCCCTCTTTGGCGGAGCGAATCGGGGTGCCAATCGGTGCTGCCACATCCATGCCTGCATGCATGCGGAACCAGCGCCAGCCATAATTGGAGGTCACAATTCCAGCCGAAGGCCAAGAAAGGCGGTTGCCTGACGGGGCATGAGCGGAGGTCGAACCATTTTTATTGGCAGGTTTGTGGCTGGCCACCCGGGGCTTGGCCACGGGACGACGACGCAAATCTGCGGCATTGGGAATGATCAATTTCTGATTTTCGACAATCATGTGGGGATTATCGAGGTCATTGACTTCGATAATTTCATCGACAGGTTTTTTGTAGCGTTTGGCCAATTCAGCAATGGTCTCGCCTTTTTCGACGGGATGAGCAATGCCGTCCATGGGCAGAATGGTCAAACGGGTGCCGGGTTTCATGCGATCGGCTTTGAGTTTTTTGCGATCGTTGTTCTTGATAATCGTATTGGGACTGACGTGGAATTTATTTGCCAATTTAGAGACAGTATCTCCATCTTGGACCACGTATTGAATGGGTTTATCGCTATCAACGACAAAGTGGTTGCCCTCAGCAACTTCTTTGCGGAAAGCGGCGACTTTGGTCTGGGTGTTTTGAGCCATAACTTTGCGAATTTTGGGGGTTGGTGCAGAAGCAGTGGCCGTTTGAATCAGGTGATAACCAGAGACGGTACCCGCGAGCGTGGCGCAAACAGCTGCAGTTTTTACCAATACAGCAGGTTTGGGTAATGAGAAGCCACGGGGGAGTTTGAGGCCCAAATTGAGATTCTGAGGCAAAGCAAAGGACTTGGATTGCCGTTTGGTACGCATACGCTTATTCTGCGCAGAATCGAAAAGGGGTTTGCGAGCGGTGCGGGCTGTACGGGATGCCGTCAGCGGCTGGACTTGGGGGGGAGAGACCATCGGGGCCACAGGAATACGGTGGTTGAGATCCTGAATTTCAGACTCCCATTGGGAATGAATCTCATCAAAAAGTTGGTCGAGTTCAGGAAAAAGGGGTGTTTGTTGGGGAAAGTTAGTCTGCATAGACTTTGCAACGATCCTTTCCAGGTTGAAAGTTGTGGTGTGTTCTTGTTTGTGTTTCAGTTAAAACGAAAACGAAAAACAGAGTGATTCAAATCACATTAACTCAGGCATTATATCACGGGTGTGCCAAGTGTCACCCCCTTGGCACAGTCTTGAGCCCCATGCGAGAAAAAAGCTGTAGCGCATATACCATCAAATTTAGCGGCATTTTTTTAGACTATAACTGCCATACACGGGGGCGACGCAGGGGGCAAAAATAAGTTCCAAACTTTTTTAAATTTAATCTATTCTTAACCATTTCTTATGTTTTTTTTCACCCCAAAAATGGATAATCCTGAATGTAGTTTGATCTCAAATTGATCTCAAAATACACATTTTAATGGTTCACATCATCAGAAACGAAAGAGCACTTTGCAAGCGTGTAGAGAATGTTTAAACTAAAACCATGTACATCCCATTTTGGCCTTTGCTGCGCAATACAATTTTGTTTATGTTTCCCTGTTTATTCGGCTTAAATTTGTGTCTAATTGGCTGTGCTGGTCCATCAGAACCTTCTCAACGACCTTCATTTGCCCCTTCGTTGCCAATGGCAGGGAATACACCTTCTCCATTCATGCGTGAAACGGCTCGCACAACCCCCTCAACGGCCCCCAGCAGTTCTCCCTCAAACGGGAATTTAACATCTCCATTGCCCTCACAGGAACCATCTCCATCGGCCCAATTCCCCAGTTCTACCCCCAGTCCAAGTTCTAAACCCAGTCCAACATCACCAGCTCCGATCGCCACACCCACGCCACTTGTGGAGAGCCCGTATCGTTGTGAGGGAAAAGAATATTGTTCTCAAATGACCTCCTGTCAAGAAGCCCTTTTTTACCTTAAACATTGTCCCAATCCCAAAACAGATGGAGACCATGATGGTATTCCCTGTGAATCTCAATGGTGCGGTTCAAAACGTAACTGACCAACGCGAGGAGGTCCTTGAGTGATTCAAATTGAGCATCTGTATCCAGAACTGACTTTGCCTGCAGCCGAACCCGAAGCGACCTTAGAAGCCTGGTTGGATTTGGCGCGACAAATGATTCTGGCAGCCTGGATGCACGGGTTTGAAGGTCGCTGTTATTTTTACCGCTTGGGAGAAATCCATGAGTATTCAGATTGTCTCGTTCCGAAGCAAACCAACCCTGAAATTCAATTTTTAATCCTGGCTCAAGAGGCCTTAGCACAGGCCTTGACAATCGAACCCAACTATTCTGGAGCACAATACAGTTCTGGGCTCGTGAAGTGGCTTTTAACACCACAGCCAGATTCCCGAGCTACAGCTTTGCAAAAAATGGCACAGATTCAGGCCTTTCCCACAGACCCCACCCGCCCAAATGCTTTTTTGCAAAGAGCCCAAACCCATACTGAGGCTTTACATCAGCCCCCCATTTTGGCCATCAAACAAGATCCTGCACTGCGTGAGCGTATGGGCTTTGAGCTGCCGTTGCCTGAATTTCCATTGTTTGAACTGCTGAAACTACCGCTCAATGCAACCCAAAACGCCCAGGCTTTTGCTGCCCGACTCAGCCTCTTATTGGGGGAAAACCCAGACCTCTCTGAGCAAATGAGCTGGCGCACTGGCCTGATCCGAATGTTAATGGCGTCAGAAAAATATGGGGAAGCCGGCCGATCAGAGCTCGAGACAGATTTGGTCACCCTCTGGCATTTGAACCATTTTGATGCCACAGCTCAAAGCGAAATCGAAAAAGCCTGGCAGGCTTTAAAACCAGAGGGTCTACTGCTTGCCGCTTTTTCTCGCTCACAGGTCGAGCCCTCAGAATTGCGCAGCGCATTGGCTGAACTCACGGGGGCCAGTGCCGATTTGATTGACCGCGAGAGCTTTTGCGATCGGCTGGTGGTGGTCATTTGGAAAAAAGCCCAAGTGCCTATTGAAATGCGGGTCTTAATTCTGATGCGGCCAGACTCAGCCCTGAGTTTTGGCGGGGCCGATTTGCAAATGTTTCGTTCGCGGGCCCGGCTGCGCCAATTGGGGGTGCAAACAGATATTTCTCTGGCCTGCCGCCTCGATTTTGAAGCCTATGATCTGGTTTATGCTGTGGGCTATTTACACGAGCAATACCAGTTTCGCCTGCTTAAATCCACAGCCAAACCTGTCGTGGGCATGCCCATTTCCACCCTCTTTTATCTCGAATCGGCCCTGGCCGAAGAGATATACAGCCAAATCCATCTGCAAGTCGGAAGTCATTTTAAGCAGGCTTCAGCCGTTTCACCCCATCTTTTGCAATGGCTGCAAAATTGGCGTCTGGATTCACTCTGGCAAAAGATTGAGGGCGATTGGCAAAAAACGGGTATGAAAGCCAAAATCGACAAAATATCTGGGCAGTTTGCAGGGGTCTGTGATTTTTTACTGCCACAGGCTATGTCTGAAATGGATTATTTAAAGCGCCATTGCTCTGAAAATTTGCCCCATTTTCGCCTCTTGCCCAATGGCTGTGACCCCGAACTTTACACCCAGGCAGACCCCACTCTGTTTGAACAAACCCATGGTCTCAGAGACTTTTTGCTCTGTGTGGGCAGGATTGAACCGAATAAAAACCAATTGCTGCTCTGTTATGCCTTGCGCGAGACGGAAATTCCGATCGTCTTGGTAGGCAAAGAGAGCTCAGATCTGTTTCAGGACTACCTGGCTCTTTGCCTCTATCTCGGCAATGGCCGGATTCATGTCTTACAAGATCTCTCTGACGCAATGTTGGCTTCGGCTTATGCAGCGGCTCGGCTCTTTGTCTTGCCCAGTGCAAGTGAAAGTTTTCCGCTGAGTACTTTGGAGGCGGCCTGGGCTGGTTGCCCAGTGGTTTTGAGCAAAAATTCAGTTCAAGCTGAATTTTTTCAGGTTCTCTTTTACAGCCTCGATCCACTCGATCCCAAAGCGATCAAAAATGTGGTTGAAACGGCTTGGCATGCCGATAACCGCCAAAGGGTTGAATCGGCCAGGGCCTTGGTACAGACCGCCTGTACCTGGGAGCAGATGGCGGCAGACCTCAAGCAGGTCTTTGCGGCAGTAAAACAGATGTCCCCACGCCAAAAGGGGGTTCAACTCATTTGGCAAGAGGGGCGCATGTGGGAGCTTGAAACTGTTTTGGAATCACCCAATCCCAAGCCCGGTTTAGCCAAGCTTTACCGGCTTGAAGATCTCAGTCCC